>JADCJN010000099.1 GCA_020247005.1 Silvanigrellales bacterium | reverse complement strand
GCTTCCTGTCCGCGTGGCCCTGTCTTTCAATCCGAGCCACCTCGAGTTTGTCGGCGCTGTGACCTTGGGCGAAACCCGCGCACGCCAGCAAAGGTACCATGGGGGCGATGTGTCGAAAGTCGTTCCCATCGTTCTGCATGGCGACGCCGCATTTGCAGGCCAGGGGGTGGTGTTTGAAACCATGCAAATGATGAAGCTGCAGGGCTATTCCGTGGGTGGCACCATTCACCTTGTGGCGAACAATCAGGTGGGCTTCACCACGAACCCCTTCGATGCCCGTTCGAGTGTCTATTGCACCGACGTCGCGAAGGTCGTGGGAGCACCGGTGTTCCATGTCAACGCCGACGACATTCACGCCGTGCACAATGTGGCTGCGGTGTGTGCCGAGTACCGGCTGAAGTTCGGCAAAGACGTGGTCGTCGACCTGGTCTGTTTCCGCAGGCACGGACACAACGAAGCCGACGAACCTCGCTTCACACAGCCTGTGCTCTACCGCGCCATCGAATCGAAAAAAGCACCATACGAGGCGTACCTTTCTACGCTCGCATCGGCCTATGCCAGCGAAGGCTTCACCGAAGCTGGTTTGAAGGCCGAATACGAAGCCTTAAGGGCATCGATGAACGTCGTTTTCGACAAGGTGCGCCAGGCGCACACGCCCATTTCCCCGATGCCGCGTCAGCGCGGCAATGCAGCGTTGAAGGCAAGCCTTCCGTCTTCTGCCGAAGCCGACATGCTCGCCCCCGTGAATACGGGCGTTGAGGCATCGCGCCTGCGCGCAGTGGGAACCGCACTGTCGTCGGTGCCAGAAAGCTTCACAGCCAACAGCAAACTTTCGCGCATTATTTTGGGTGAGCGAAAAGAGATGCTCGAAGCCCGTAAACGGATCGATTGGGGCTTTGGCGAACTGTTGGCGTACGGCACGCTTCTGCAGGAAGGCTACTCGATTCGCTTGGCAGGGCAGGATGCGCGACGCGGCACGTTCTCGCATCGTCATGGCACGCTCGTCGACGCCAACTCGGGCTCGTTTCACACGTCTTTAACGGCAGTGGCGTCGAACGATGCCCGCATTGAAATCATCGATAGCCTTCTGTCAGAAGCAGGCGCCATGGGCTTTGACTATGGCTTCTCCGTGCAGCACGACAAAGCGCTTGCTCTGTGGGAGGGCCAATTTGGCGACTTTGCCAATGGCGCTCAGGTGATTATCGACCAATTCATTGCAGCTGGTGAGAGCAAATGGTGCCAAACCACGGGCCTCGTGCTTCTCCTGCCCCATGGCTATGAAGGCCAAGGACCCGAGCACTCGAGCGCACGCATGGAACGTTTTCTTGCGCTCTATGCAGAGGGCAACATGCAGGTGTGTTACTTCACGAACGTGGCTCAGCTTTTTCATGCCCTGCGTCGCCAAATGGTGCGCCCCTTCCGGAAACCTCTTATCATCATGACCCCAAAGAGCTTCGTGCGCAGTCCACGTGCTTCGGCTTCGTTTGAAGACCTCGAAAATGGTCGCATGCATGAAATTCTCGACGACGCACGCTTTGCATCGGAGCAAGACGCAGCGAAGGTGAAGAAAGTTGTTTTGTGCACGGGGAAAGTTGCCCTCGACATTTTCGACACACTCGACAAAGAAGAACATGCCGCACGTGCGAAAGAAGTGGCTGTTGTTCGCATCGAACAAATCGCGCCTTTCCACCAGAAAGGGGTGGAGTCGCTTCTGAAACGATACGCAAAAGCGACCGAACTGGTGTGGTGCCAAGAAGAGCCTGCAAACATGGGCGCCTGGACCTTCCTGTGGCCGAAACTGCAGGCCGCTCTGCGCGCAGCAGGTCACAAAGGAGACGTGGCCTATGTGGGCCGCTCGGAGCGCGCGAGTCCTGCGGTTGGGCTCGAAAAACAACACTTTTTGGAACAAGAAAAAATCCTGACGCACGCCGTTGCAGGCAAGGGTCCTTTGCGGGTTTGACGCAGAGAGCAATCCAGAACAACAAGCTTGTTCACTTAAACTTCAACTCGAAAAAGGCTTCTGGAAATTCGTGGCCACAAGCGAACGCGTGAGGTCGTTTGAATTTTCGAGCCGTCGGATGAGGAGACGGGCAAGATTCCCCATGACGACGTATCCGATAGCCGGATCGGCGCTGAAAAGTTGAAGAAGGGCCGCCTTTCCAAATCGCAGCGCCCGGCATCGGTTGGCAGCGCGCACCGTGGCGGAGCAACGACGGTCCTTGTCTTCCAGCAAACAAAATTCGCCTACGGCATCGCCAGGTCCAATGGAGGCGACAAGAAACCCCGACCCCACGCTTTCCAGGGTGACATGGAGGTTCCCCTCCAACACAACGTAAAGATTCTCCGAGAAAAAATTTTCTTTGATAAGGATGGTGCCTTCCGTCACATCGGTCGGATGGCCCTGTTTAAGCAACGCGCCGAGAGCGGTTTCATTGAGTCCACGAAACACCGCACTCCCCAGGAGCACGAGCTTGTCTTTGTCTTTCAGGTAAACGGCTGGCACCGGCATGTTGCGACCTCATCACCTTCTGACTGCAACACGATTCTCGCACAGACCTCTCGACAAACAAACCGAGTGGTGGGGGGGCGGTGGGCACCGACAGAGTTATTACACTCTGCAATTAAACAGACTGAAAAAACTTGTTTTTTTTGAATTTTTAAAGCCAATGCGCTGCAGGTCGAAAAGAGAAGTGGAAGGAGACTTCCCTTCCCGGGTGAATCCTGCAGAAGGTCTGTCATCAGCCCATACCGCGGACAATCCGCGACGCCCCTCTCACTGGAGGAAACACGAGAGGGACGACCACTCCCGCCCAGGGTCAGTGTCAGAACTTCTTACCCCACCCTCCCCTTCATCCGGGAAGTCCCCCCCAAATTTTGGCGTCGAACTTCTTTCGAGGTTCGACGCCTTTTCTTGCGTGCAAGAGCGGACAGAAAAGGAATCCACCTGTTTTCGCCTCAGGGTGCTGCCGAGCTCTTCACGTAGGGCAAAT
>JADCJN010000098.1 GCA_020247005.1 Silvanigrellales bacterium | reverse complement strand
GGCCGATGCCGCGCGTTTTTTTTCGCCTTCGGGGACGCCTCTGGGTGGCGAGCGCTGGAAAATTTCACTCTTTGTGGCCAAGCGGGCTTTGGAAGAATGTGCGTCTCAAAGTGTTGCTGCAGGAGCTCCGCGTGATGGCGAGCGGAAATTGCGGCTGCTGGCCGCGCTTGGCGCTGCGCATGACGCGCTGTGTGCTGCGCCCGCGCAGGAGGTCGTTGAGGCATTTCCGAATGCGTGTGGTCTGGTCATGCAGTGCTTGAACGAAGCACAGCCCTGGTTAGTGCAGGACGCGTCTTTGCGCCTTCTCGCGGGAACGCTCGATGCCCTTCCTGCAGAACACGTTCAAGCGTGGACAGGAGCCTCGCGCAGCGATTTAGAACGGCGGTCAAGGCATCTGGGGGCCCTTGCGTCTTCGTCGCCGTGGTTGCGAGAAAGTGCGTTGTGGATTTTGGCACGCGTGCAACCCCAGGATTTTTTGAAAACCGTGCGCGACCTTTTCCATTCACCGGCTCCCGGCGTGGACTCGTTTTTGCGCGCTCGCTTGCTCAAGGCCAGTGATGCGTGGAGCGCCGGAGTCGACCCTGCGGCGCGTGCGGGGCTTTTTGAGGTGGCTTCGCGCGACCCCTCTGAACTCGTGCGTCTGGAAGCCGTGGATGCTGCTGTCAGGCGCGGCGATTCCGGTGCATTGGCGATGATGGCCGCGAGCGACCGTTCTGTGCGTGTGAAGGCCCGCGTGGCCCAAGGGCTTGCTCAGGCGAAGCTGGCAGAAACTTTGCTCTCGGTGTCTCTGACATTGTTGAGTGATGAAGACGCCGTTGTGCGTTTTGCAGCTCTCGACGCTCTTGCGCAAACCGCAAAGCGGGCACTCGTGCAAGGCGATGACGCGCTGTGCACACAGTTTCGGACCCGTTTCCTTCTCAATACGCCAACCTGTGATCTGGGCGTCCTTTTTGAATCCCTTCCCGGGACCAAGGACTTCAAAGGCGCCTTGGCACGCCGCTGGCACATTCTGCACCTGGCCTTGCACATGATTGCCGACCCCGAGCATTCGGCCTCTTTTGCTCCCCTGGCAAAATTCGCTCAAGATCTTCCCAATGGAAATGCCCGCCGTTTGCCCCCGGCTTTGAGTGCGCCCTTCAACGCCATTGAGCTCGCGAAGGGCTTGTCGCTGCTGGCTGTCGATGATTTTGGATTCGAGCTTGCCCCTCTGGGGGAACTCAAGGGGCTTGGCGAAAAAGGCGGCCGTTGGCTTCTCACACGCGGGCACGTTTTTGGTTTCCGTCTGTGGCGATTCCTGCATGAATTGAGAACGCCGTCGTGCGACAAGCGCCAGGGGTTTTCACACACCATTGGCCGGCTGTTTGGCGGAGGACTTCACATTCCGTCTCAAATTTTGTGCGAACTCGCGCAAACCCGCGTTCCTGGCGAACCTTTGTATCTGCCGGAAGACGATGGCTGGAGGCCTGCCGTTCCTTTGCCCGACGAATTTCTGTCGTGTGTTTTTGGACGCGAGCATTTGAGAATCGTGACTCCAGAAGGCGTCACGACGGTCGTTCCACCTCGTGGCTTCCGTGCCCGACTCGCTGCGTTCTTCGCTTTGACGCACGGCTTCGCTCGCTTTGCGGCCCTTCGTAATTGGACGGAAGCCCATGGCGTTCCTGCCAATGCCTATGTTTCTGCCGCCCGAAACATGGGTTTCGAGGTTTCCTTCGAGGTCTCTTCCCCGCAGACTGCTGCGGGTGCCTCATTGGCTCGTTTTTTTAGGCACGATTCTGCGTTGGTGGGCTGGACTGCAGGGCCAGACAAGGCACCCCAACCTTTGCAAGCAGCGAAAACGGCGACCCTGTCCATCACCGACCCCATCACAGTTGTGTCGGCGGCATTGGCTGGTGCGGCTTCACTTTCCAACGGGTTTGGCTCGTTTCGGCGTTTCGTTGCCGATGCGAATACGAACACCCTCGGAGAGCTTCTTTTGTTTTTGTGCGCTCTCACCTTGCTGTTCGTGGGGTCGCACCTGTGGCGGCACGTGGAGTTCCGCAGGGCTCGGGCGTCTTTGCCGCTGGTGGTGGGTGGGTGGGGCACGCGCGGGAAGTCGGGCACCGAACGGCTCAAGGCCGCTTTGTTCTCGTCCATGGGCTTTGGTGTCGTGTCGAAAACCACAGGCTGCGAGGCCACGTTGCTCATCGCGGCGCCATTTGGCGATTTGCGCGAAATTCCGCTCTACCGTCCGTACGATAAAGCGACCGTTTGGGAACAGCACAACGTCGTTTCCTTTGCGTCTTCTTTTGGTGCCAATGTGTTTCTTTGGGAGTGCATGGGACTGACTCCAGACTATGTGCGCATCCTCCAGCGTTCGTGGATGAAAGACGATGTTTCGACCTTGACGAACACCTACCCCGACCACGAAGATCTTCAGGGGCCCGCCGGGGTGAACATCCCCCAGGTGATGACGAACTTTGTGCCGAAGGCGTCTACTCTCTGCACGACGGAAGAACAGATGCTTCCCTTTCTGCGTGAGGAAGCTCGCCGAAGCGGCACGGTATTGCGTGCAGCCGGTTGGAAGGAGGCGGAGCAAATTCCTCCCGAAGTTCTGAGCTTGTTTCCTTATCAGGAGCACCCTTACAACGTCGCCTTGGTGCTGGAGGTTGCACGGGTGTGCGGCATCGATGCGCTTTTCGCCTACAAGGCCATGTCGGATGCCGTCGTTCCCGACATCGGTGTGTTGAAGACCTATGCTCCCGTGAGTGCAGACTTTGGTCGGTCCTTCACCTTCTCGAACGGTTGCTCGGCCAATGAACGGCATGGTTGCACGAGCAACTGGATGCGCCTGGGCTTTCACGCCCAGGACCCCGACGTTCATGTGGGGGAGTGGGTCAGTACGTTTGTGAACAACCGCGCCGACCGCACCGCGCGTTCGCAGGTGTTTGGCCGCGTCATGGTGTTCGACACCGCGGTCGACAGGCATGTGCTTGTCGGTTCCAACGTGACGGGCCTTGTGGGTTTCTACGAGGACGCCCTCGCTGAGTATCTTGAGGGGGTCGCCCTTTGGACCCGTGATGAAGAAGGTTCGAACGACCCGGAATCGTGCCGTGTTCTTGCGTGCGAGCGTCTGCTTCGGCATTTTCGGCATGCACGCCTTGCGACGAACGGAGCGGTGGTTCGAGCTGAGGTCGACGCCTTGGTGCGGGGCCTCGGATTTTTGGGCGATGACGCGGCCAGGTTTGCCCAGCACTGGGCGTCTTTGGAACTGCTGTCGTCAGCGTTGTCTGGCGTAAAGGGTGCGGACAAAGTCTGCAGACACGTGCGCAACCGACTGGAGCAGTGGAGCGCCTTCCAGGCGCTCTCCGAAGACATCGCCGCGACCCCGAGCCCGTGCTCCGCAGAGGCGGTGCGCGTGGAAGAGCGGCTCCGGGCCGTGCTGAAAGAGGCCTTTCGGGCGAAGCTGGTGGTGCTTCCTGCTGAAGTTCAAACCGAGGGGGACGCCCTTTTGGGGGCTCTTGTGGAAGGCATCCCCCCGGGTTTCCGGGAACGGATGATGGGGGTTCAGAACATCAAAGGACCAGGACTCACTCTCCTGTACCGCTTGGAGCGCATGGCTCCGTTTCACGTGGCCTCCTCCTCCCCATGCGCGAGCACGAGCCGAAAGAAAGCCAAGTCTCTGGAATTAAAAAGGTCAGGGGCATTTTGGCGTGGGGTTGGGGAATTTGTCGAACCTTTGGCGGCCATTCGACGCCGGGTGCGGGCCAACCGCGTGTACCGGGATTTGGGCACAGGCGCCTTGTCCGCGGAAGACGCTGCGAGCCGACTCCGCGTATTGATTGACGAGCGCTGAGGATGGGGCTAGTGTCGGCGCGCGTCGAAGCAGCATGTTCCGTTTTTCTCATCCGTAGTTAGGAATTCCGTATGCCAACCGTGAACCAGCTCGTGAACAAAGGCCGTGAGGTCTCCGTCTACCGCAGCAAGTCGCCGGCTCTGAAAAAGTGCCCGCAACGCCGCGGCGTCTGTACGCGCGTGTACACAACCACGCCGAAGAAGCCGAACTCCGCTATTCGTAAGGTTGCGAAAGTTCGTCTCACCACGCAGATCGAAGTCATCTCGTACATTCCTGGTGAGGGTCACAACCTCCAGGAACACTCTGTTGTGCTCGTGCGCGGCGGCCGTGTGAAGGACCTTCCTGGTGTGCGTTACCACATCGTTCGTGGCGCTCTCGACACCGCCGGTGTCAGCAAGCGTCGTCAGTCTCGTTCACACTACGGCGCCAAGCGTCCGAAGGGTGGCGTGGCCGTAGCCGACACCAAGAAGAAGAAGTGATTGCCGAAGGGCAGATGAGGGCGGCGCTTTCGCGCTGATTTCATCCGCACATCGACTTGGAGCCCCTCTTCTGCGCCCAGCCTGAAAAATGGCAAAGCGAAGGGCAGACCCCGTGATTGATTCCAATGGGGTTTGAGTAAGGAAACGCCGTTTTCCTGAAGTTCAATCGGAATGCTCGAAAGGATACCCTGTCCCATGGCACGTAGACGCCGCCCCATACGCCGCGAGATCCTTCCCGATCCCGTGTTCGCTGACACCCTCGTGACGAAGTTCATCAACTGCATGATGATCGACGGCAAGAAGTCCGCATCCGAAAAGATTTTTTACGGTGCGATTGAAATCGTCGCCAAGAAGTCGCCCGGTGAAGACGCTATTCAGGTTTTCAAGCGCGCCCTCGAGAACCTCAAGCCCCAGGTGGAAGTGAAGTCCCGCCGCGTCGGTGGTTCGAACTACCAGGTTCCTGTGGAAGTTCGCCCCGAGCGCCGTCAGGCCCTCGCTCTCCGCTGGCTCATCCAGTATTCCCGTCTCCGGAACGAGAAGTCCATGCGCGACAAGCTTGCCGGTGAGATCGTCGACGCGGCCAACCGCCGCGGCGCGGCCGTGAAGAAGCGCGAAGATGTCCACAAAATGGCCGAAGCCAACAAAGCGTTCGCCCACTACCGCTTCTAATCGCGCTTCGTCCAACACTCCGTTGGACCGGAAAATGCTGCTTTCCGACGCAAGACCCGAGCCCCTGCGGCCCGGGTTTTTTTTCGTTCCTTTTTTGAGAGTCCAGCGCGCGGGCTATGATCTTCGAGGCGAGCATGGCATGTTTGCGGCCGTCCTCGGCAGGCGCGCGGCTTTGCCGCACTCGCAGTTCCTTTCAGGTGGAATTCATGAGCACTGAATTAAGCAAATTCCGGAACATCGGCATCATGGCGCACATTGACGCCGGAAAAACGACGACCTCGGAACGCATCCTTTATTACACAGGGCGAAGCCACAAAATTGGCGAGGTTCACGAAGGCACCGCAACCATGGACTGGATGGTGCAGGAACAAGAACGTGGCATCACCATCACATCGGCCGCCACCACCATTTCGTGGAAAGATCACCGCATCAATCTTATCGACACGCCGGGCCATGTGGACTTCACCATTGAGGTGGAACGTTCCTTGCGAGTGCTCGACGGTGCCGTGGCTGTTTTCGATGCCGCCAATGGCGTTGAGCCGCAATCGGAAACCGTGTGGCGCCAAGCCGAGCGTTACCATGTGCCGCGCATCGCCTTTTTGAACAAAATGGACAAAATTGGCGCCGATGTGGAAATGTGCGTGGAGTCGATGCGAGCCAAGCTCGGTGCGAACGTCGTGCTCGCACAGCTGGCCATGGGCGCAGAAAGTCAGTTCAAGGGCGTTGTCGATTTGGTCCACATGCAGGCTATCACCTGGCCTTCCGACGACAAGGACGCCCAATTCGTGGTGGGCCCCATCCCTGCGGAATATGCTGACGACGCGGCTCTCTACCGTCAGGAACTCGCCGAAAAGTGCGCCGACTTCGACGACACCCTCGCGGAAGCCATTCTGTCGGAATCGGACGTCAGTGCAGAGATGCTTACGAATGCGCTGCGCCACGCCGTTGTGAATCTCAAGCTCGTTCCGCTTTTCCTAGGTACGGCGTTCAAGAACAAAGGCATTCAGCCCTTGCTCGACGCCATTGTTGCGTACCTGCCCTCACCGCTCGACGTTCCCCCCGTCCCGGGCGTTGAGGTGGAGGGCGTCGTTGCGGCCGGAGTCCGCAAGCCTGAAGTCACCGAGCCCTTTTCAGGTGTCGTCTTCAAAATCATGAGCGACCCTTTCGTGGGCTCTCTCAGTTACGTGCGCGTTTACTCGGGCCGGTTGAAGGTGGGCGAAACGGTTCTCAATGTTCTGAAGAACAAAAAAGAGCGCGTCACCAAGATTTTGCGAATGCATGCCAACGATCGTGAAGAGGTTCCTGAAGCGGGGCCAGGCGAAATTGTGGCGTGCGTCGGGTTGAAATTCGCGGTGACGGGCGACACGCTGTCGGCTTTGGACGCGCCTATTGCTTACGAGTCCATGATTTTTCCGGAGCCTGTCATTTCTCTTGCCGTGGAGCCGAAGTCGAGTGCGGAACTCGACAAGCTCCAGCAGAGCCTTGCGCGCCTTTCCCAGGAAGACCCTTCCTTGAAGGTTTCATTGAGCGAAGACACAGGGCAAATGCTCATCTCGGGCATGGGCGAACTCCACCTGCAAATTATTGCCGATCGCCTCGTGCGTGAATTTAAGGTCGAAGCCAACATCGGCAAGCCCCAGGTCAGCTACCGCGAGTGCATTACGAAAGCTGCGCAGGCTTCCGAGGAATTTTCAAGGTCGGTGGGGCCTAAAAACTTCTCGGCACGCGTTTTAGTGGCGGTGGAACCCGACACCGAAAAGCAGACCGTGACAGTGATGATTCCGCAAAAACCAAACGTGCCCCAGAACGTTTACAACGCTCTGCGCGAGTCGATAGAAGGCGCTGCGAGCAGCGGAGCCTTGTGCGGCTACCCCATGGTGAACATGAAGGCGACGGTGAAGGACTTTTCGTTCGACGCCACAAGCGTCGACGACGTGACCTACAAAGTG
>JADCJN010000097.1 GCA_020247005.1 Silvanigrellales bacterium | reverse complement strand
GGACCCCGCACGCATGATCCAGCTGAGCGACCTCACAATGCGATTTGGCCCCAAAATGCTGTTTGAAAGCATCAATGCGCGGTTCAACCCGGGCTGCACCTACGGCATCATCGGCGCCAATGGCGCGGGCAAGTCAACACTGCTCAAAATCATTGCGGGCGTGCTCGAACCCGACACGGGTTCGGTGTCTTTTGGAAAGGGCATGCGGCTCGGGTTCCTGCGCCAAGACCACTTTGCCTACGACGAAGAAACGATTCTCGACACCGTGATTCAAGGCAACAAAGAGCTGTGGGAAGCCATGCGTGGGAAAGAAGACATCTACGCGCGTGGAACCTTCACCGACGCCGAAAACGACAAGCTCGGCGAACTCGAGATGGTTGTCGCGGAACACGATGGTTACGACGCCGACGTTCGGGCTGCGCAGCTCCTGGAAGGCCTCGGCATTGGGGCCGACAAACACGGCGAGAAGATGAAAACCCTGGCGGGTGGCTACAAGGTGAGGGTGCTGCTCGCACAGTGCTTGTTTCCAAAGCCCGACATCTTGTTGCTCGACGAACCGACGAACAACCTGGACGTCCACTCCATCAAATGGCTCGAAAACACCATTAAGCAGCGCGATGGCATCACCCTCATTGTTTCGCACGATCGTCACTTCTTGAATTCCACCTGCACGCACATTGCGGACGTCGACTGCAACACAATCCGTTTCTACACGGGCGACTACGAGTACTTCGTGGCTGCGAGCCAGCTTGCGCTCGAGCAGAAGGAACTTTCGAACATGAAAATTGACAAGCGCAAGACGGAGCTCGAGGCTTTCGTGGCGCGCTTTTCAGCCAACGCGAGCAAGAGCTCACAGGCTTCGAGCCGTCAAAAGCTTCTTGAAAAATTGGAAAAGCAGGTGGAGGAAATCGTGCCTTCCCGCCGCCTTTATCCAAAATTCATGTTCAAGCCCGAAAAACAGCTCGGCAAGCAGCTTCTTTCCGTGGAAGGTGTTTCGAAAACATTCCCCCCACTGGAAGGCGCCACGGAGCCAAAAACTCTCTACAAAAATCTGCACATTCACCTGAACCCAGGCGACAGACTCGCCATAATTGGAGCAAATGGCGTTGGCAAAACCACGCTCCTGCGCCTTCTTGTTGGCGAACTTTCTCCGGACGCCGGCAAAATCAATTGGGGCGTGAGCGCTCAGCTCGGCTACTTCCCGCAAGACCACAAAGAGGCTCTGCCTTCGGGCACGACACCGTTCCAGTGGCTCCAAAGTTTCCACCCACAGGAAACGAACGAGTATTTCCGAGGCTTCCTGGGGCGCATGCTTTTCAAAGGCCCTGAGCAAGACAAACCCACCCAAGCACTGAGCGGTGGTGAACGCGCCCGTGTCTTGTTTGCGAAGCTCATGATGGACGGCGCCAACGTGATGCTTCTCGACGAGCCCACGAACCACTTGGACCTGGAGTCCATCACGTCTCTCAACGACGCCCTGAAGCAATTTCCGGGCTCGCTCGTGTTCGTGAGCCACGACCTCGACTTCATCACCTCGCTCGCCAACCGCGTACTGGAAATCAAGGACGACGGGTCGCACAGGTTCATGGACGTCACGGAACTCGACGTTTGACCTTGGTCAGGTGCGAGCTCACATGGCCGGCGTGCCCGCAACAGTAGGCACAACCGAAGGGACGACGGTGGGAAGCGGCTTGTAGTCGATGCTCACAGCAGCGTCCACATTGCCAACATTTGCCAAAGAATAGGTGAAGTCGACCGAGCGCACGTTTTGTGAAGCGCACGTGCCGGCATCTATCGCCCCCATGCAAATGGTGGCCGTGCCCGTGCCCGTTTCGCCCACCGCCGCAAGGCGCTTGAAGTCTTTAATAAGCGAAAGCTTACTGTTGTATAAAAAGTCGACTGTCTTGTCGGTGCCTGTGGCCACACGTTTGATGCCGCCCAGTGGATTGAAGTTGATAGTCTGCGTGGTGTCTTCATTGTACACCAACGTCGAGGTTACACCGCGGATGGCCTTCGTGGCGTCTTCGTTCACATAGTAGAGCGAAAGCCGCACGGTATAGGGAGATCCGGCGTCCGTATTGTCCATGCCTGCGAAACCTTCCAGAGAAATGTCGTAGGTTTCACGCATGATGGTTTCGGTTGTGCGCGCCAAAACCGGCGAAAACTCCATGAAAGGGGCCGTGATAAGATAACCATTGGTGGAGTCGAACTGGCCTTCCAAAAATCCGCCGGAACTCGTCGGGTAGTTGGTGGCCACAGATTTGCCCTTGATCGAATTGCTCGGATCATACGCCAACACCATTTTGAACGCTGTTTTCTTCGCAACGTCGTCGGCGGTGATTTGAAAAGGCGACTGCAGGTAGAACGTCTTGCCACCGTTGGGAAGAAACAGAGTCGCCTCTTCCGCGGGCGCGACCGTGAGGTCGGCATTGACGTTGGTGTAGGTGACGTCGAGTCCCGATTTTCCGTTGCTCGTGAAGTTTTTGGTGGCTTTTGTGTAGAGCGTCTTGCCGTCGTTCATGGCCACTTCGGCCTTGATTTTAAAAGCCCGGTAGAAGTTCACAATGACAGCTTCATAGCTGCCCACAGATGTCGAGTCGTACGTCGCCTTGCTGGCAAGCTTTGCCGCAGACGTCGGGTTCAAGAAGTCTATCCAGTCGGTGAATTCCGCCGCCTTGGCAGGAAGGAATTCGTTATAAGCCTCCATGGTTTGATCTTCCTCCTTGTAAATTTGGATAGTGCAACCTCGCGTCTGTAATTTCTCTGCTCCTCTGCTGTCGATCAGTTGAAGGTTACGTAACGCTTTGAGCTGCCCCAGTCGTCGCCGCGTTCCATGAGGACGAACGACATG
>JADCJN010000096.1 GCA_020247005.1 Silvanigrellales bacterium | reverse complement strand
TGCACTGAAGAATTCGAAAAACGAAACCAGTGACACTAGGTAAAAAGGCAAAAACAAAGTCGGGGTTTGTGGCTCGTTGGAAAGTTCCTCCTGGCATGTGGGAACAAGCCCGCATGGAAGCGCAGCGACTCCTCGCCCATTCCTGGCTGCCTCCCGCCAAGGAACGTCCTCGTTTGGAAGACGACGGCACGCGCACTCATCTGCGCATTGAAGGACTTTCCGCCAGCGGATTAACGGAACTCGTGGCTCGCGCGCGCGTGGCGGAAGACATCGAATGGGTGCTGGGTGAAGGCCGATGCACGGAGTTCCCGGCGTATGAGGCACTTCTTAAAAAGTTCCTTTCCAAAGAGGTTCTTCCTGCCGCTCTTGCCGTACAGGCTCGCACGGATGCTCGGGGCAGCCGCCTGTTTCATGAAGGCGCGTTAAGGGAACGGCTCGAAACGGCTCTCGTCGCCTGCGGCCACCCAACCCGAACCGAGGGCTCCACGGAAGGCACCGTGGTTTTCGCGCGCCTTGAGAAAGATCGACTGACGCTGAGCGTTTCTTTGAGCGATAGACGTCTCGCCCAACGCGGATACAAGGCTTCCCTCTCTGCACCGGCGCCATTGCGCGAAGAACTTGCCGCCGGTTGCTGGGAGATGCTGCGCGCCGCGACACCCGAGGCCTTCGAAACTAACGTGTCCACCATGGTGTGGTGCCCTTTTGCAGGCAGCGGCACGTTCGGCTTCGAAGGCGTGTCCGCACTTGCGGACGCGACCCCTGGCCTTCGGGGCCGCACCAACACCCTGCCTTGCATGCAATTCTCTTGGTGGAGCGCGCCCACATGGGAGTATTTAGTCAAAAAGTCGGAAACCCTGATCCGTGAGTCCACCGTCGCAGTGTCGTTTCTTGAACGAGACACCAACGCGAGCGCATCTTTGAGCGTTCATGCAGATGCGTTTCTCGCTGCCATGGGAGTCGCACCTTCCGATGCCAAAAATGCCAACTCTCGCTTCGAAGTCACCAGTGGGGACTTCTTTGGTGACACCACTTCTTTTCTTCGCTTTCCTGCGCAGTGCCCGGCGCAGTGGATTCTGGTTCCCGTGAATCCCCCCTACGGCGTTCGTTTGGCGCACCGATCGGATTCCCCTAAGGACGCGCTCTCGGCTCGCATTGCTCTGCGCCTCTTGGACGTTGCGAAACGTCTTCAGGACGCCCGAAAGACAGCGCCCGGAGACGCCGACAAGGAGACTCTGCCGAAACCGCCCCGTGTGGCCGGCGTCTTGCTTTGCGGCAGCGAGGACGAATGGAAAAGTGCCATGAAATCCTTCACACCTTCTCTCGTTCGCGCAACGCACCATTTCACTCAAGGGGGACTCGACATCCGAGCCCTCGTGTTTGTTCTGTGAAGCAGGTGTTCAGGGCCTTTCCGCCGGCGCCGGCATGGACTTCCCGTCACGGGTCACACTGAACAAACGTTCCAGCGAAGCCACCGACCGCCCCTCGTTCTCGGCGCCCCAAGCGACGGAAAGAAGGTCGTGAACGGTTTCCGATCGCCAACGCGCTTCAGCGCTTTTAGCCTGCATATTTCTTGCCAGAGAGTCTTTTTGAAGCACCATGAGCCGCCCGTACCAATAGGCGTTCCGCAGGATGATTGCGACATATGTGCGCGTTTCCTTGAACGGGATGAGGTCGGAGAAGAGCAGAGTGCCCGCATTCGGAAAGCGTTTCCGCCATTTGTCGAGGTTAGAAGGCCCCGCATTGTAGGCGGCCAAGACGTGTTCCACGTTTCCATCGTAACGCTTCAAAAGGTGTTGAAGGTGCTGCACTCCGACTTTCACGTTTTGGGACGGGAGGTAGAGTTCGTGTTCCGGATTCCCCATCCACTTTCGTGCCGTGCTTGGAAGCATCTGCATGAGCCCACGCGCGTTCGCACTCGAGCGTGCACGCGGATCGAACGCGCTTTCTTGGCGGATGAGGGCAAAGACGAGCACGGGGTCGACACTATCGGCGTGGGAAATGATTTCTTCTGAATACGCCCGGGGGAAAAACATGTTGAGAGTTTCGAGACTGGCACCCTTGCCTTCCATGTCCTTAAAGTAACGAGTGAGCAGAGCGATGGTGGTGCGATGATTTTGAGCTTTCTGGTGACACCAGGCCCAGAAAAGGGAGGCACTCGGGCTTGGCGCTTCAAAGTTCCGCGCAACAAAACGACTCCATTCGCCTAAGGCATCGGCTTCTTGGCGAGCAATCAGGAATTCGAACACAAATGAGGCCTGATTGAATTCGCCCCAGGCCTGGCCTGCGCGGCGTTCCATGCGCACGACTTGGTTTTTCGAGAAGGCTTCGACAGGGTCCTCGCCCATGGAATGCGCAGCCAGGACGGAATGGATGGTGATGGGGTAGCGACGACGCAGCTCATTCCAGTAGCGAGCCAAGTCGGTGTTTTCGCTGGAAGCGACATTTGTCGTTTTTTCGCTGTCGGCGATAACGCCGAGCCAGAACCAAGAACGGAAGTCTTCCTGGGGATTCTCGGCGTGTGCTGCAAGAAGAAGAGACTGACGCGCCAGGAGCTTTTCGCCGCGCAACAGCCGCAAGAGCCCGACGCGAAGGTGTGTGCGCTCGAAACCGTCTTCGTCGGGCTCGAGGCAGCGAAACGCCTCAGGGTAGAATTCATCCATAGTGGCCATGGCTTCATCATCCGGCAGGAACGTCTCCGCGCGAGCGATGAGGGCCGAGGCGGCTCCTGCGAATCGACAGTCGTTGCGCGTGGACTGAGCAAGGGCACGCAGCGAACGGAGGTCTTTCAAGGAAAGAGGGTCGAGGCGCGCAAAGGCTTGCGAAAAGGTGAGCCCCTGCAGCTGAGGCCACTGTTCTGCTGTTCTTACGCCTTGCAGAAATCCAGACCGAGGGAGAGCCAAACGACGTGAGGCCGCCTTTTCCGCGGCAATGCGTTCAAGCGCGAACGGAATGCACGCAAAGCTCTTTTCGTTCACCTCGAAAGTGCGCGGATTGCCACCCACCAACACCTCGCACTCTCGAGAATACCGAACCCGCTCGGGGGCGCTCATTGAGCGTGCAACGTAACGTGCGAGAACGCGCCCCGACGCTTCCGTTTGAGTGTTGGCACGAAGTCCGAGTTCGTTTAACAGATCGACTTCCGAAGGCGTGCGGTGGTTTGGTTTGAGCTCGACGATAGGTTCAGGCAAAGCCGAAACAGGGTTTTCCACGCCCATCGCCGGAGCCGTGAGCGAAGACGCCTGAGCAACCTTCGGAGCGGCATCCCGAAGCTCCTGCAACGAAACCTCGGCGGGTCCAAGCTCCACGTCCACTGGATTCGAACGTGCTGTGGACGATGCCGTAGGAAGCACGAAGGCAAACCCACTCATTGTTGCGAGCGGCACAAGGGTCGCGAATCTGGCAAGAATGGACTTCATGTGTCTTCCCGGCGTATGGCGTGGCACCTGGAGCGCGGCGACGCCACGCGAGGCTCAATACGAGTTGTATCGGTCATTTCCCCGATGCCTTTAGAAGTGTTGGCCTTCCGAGGCTTGCCCGTCAATGGAGTGAACATGGCAGGAAACTGACTTAAAAAAGCGGAACTTCCACCCCGAGCCCCAAAGACGCCCCGCTCCACTTCCAAGGCGCGGAGTGAGGTGGGGTGTCGGTTGAAACTCGAGTCAGCCGACCCTCTTTGAAGGTAACGGAATCCAAGAACAAAGAAACACGCGCTCGAAAAAAACCTCCGACTGGGGTAACGGCGCCAAGCCCCGCTCCAAAGCCTGAGCCTTTCGTGAGTGCGTAGTCATAGCCCACGGCATCTTCCACCACCCGGGCCTGGCCCGTGCCCAGATGGCCTCGGCCGACTAAAAACACGTGACCGTACTCGAAGCGAAGGCGAAGAGAAGCCATGCGAGGAGAAATCGAAAGATTCCCAACGTTTCCCTCGTCTGAGCGCACACCGTCTCCAAGGGAGGACGTGAAGTTCTGGTGGCCCAAGAAGCCAACCCCCAACCCCATACCGATTCCGGCGGCCTTGAACAGGACATCGAGAGCCGCCTCGATACCAAGCCCAACCGACTGACCTTGGGCACCGCCCTGGGAAACCCCCGCGCCGTATGAAGCCCTTGTTCCGTAGGGAGCCATCGCATCGACGCCAAGACAGAAAACCGGGCTGGCCACCGCAGAGAACGGACACATCATCGAAAAAAACAGGAGGCTTCGCCGAAAATTCATGGCGCATCAACCGATGTGAGTTCTGGAGCCATGAGCACGGCCCGCACAAGCGGACGGAGTCCACCCGAAGCTGAAGCCACTAAAGCATCGCGTGTTTCTTTGGGAAGCGCTTCAAACGATCGCCCCCCGGAAAAAGAATGCCACGCTTTTTTGGCCATGCAGGCTTGGAACCCCGGGCCTCTCGCAACCCAGGTGCGCATGAGGAACCCAGGTCCTTCGCCATCAACGCCGAAGGCGTGCGCGGCTTGGGAAGGCATTTTCCAGAATTCCCGATGGCCCACATCGCTCCACCCCAAAAGAGCAGAGCCGAGATTGTCCATTCCAAAGTGACACGAGGCGCACCCCGCCTTCACACCGTGCTGTTTGTCGAAGGCAGACAAGTCGGCGTTCACGAAACGAGCAATGCCGGATGTGTTCAAGGTAGGGCCCACATCTTCACACGCCATGGCCTGCACAAGCCCCCGCACGCGTGAACGGAAATTGTTGTGCCGCTTTAAAAATTGCGGAGATGTCACGATGCCCGCTCGGGGAGGCAAAAAGGAAGGCAGCGTAAAGCGGACGTTGGTCTGCAATGGAACTGCTCGCATGGCAGCCACAAGTACCGATGTTTGGGCAGCGTCAGGCACGGCGCGCACCGGGCTCGGTTCGAAGGGTTTCGCCTCGTATTGGTAGACGAAGGCGAGGAAGCGGTTTCCATAAACCCACTCTCCAGCCCAGAGCGCGTTCCAGTCGAGGTTGGCCCCGTATGCATATCGGGCACGCGCCGCAAGCTCTCCTCGCACCGCGTCCAGAACCTTGCGTCCTTCGGTGCGAGGCACGCACCGAAGCGCGGCGGGCCCACAACCCACGTTTCGGCAGATGCGCACAGTGTCTGCACCGTCGAGCCACCAAGGAGCCACGCTCTCGTAACCTTCCTCGCCCGCCCCATCGATTTGGCAGCGGTTCGTTCCATTCATCGATTCGAGCAGGCCATCTTCGTTGGGCACGAGCACGTGGGATTCTTCAATGACAAACGGCGAATCGGAGACACCAAAAAGGTCGCCAAACACCCGACCAACACGCTCACCATGGCTAGCCTGCGCGCTCCAGTCGTCAAGCAGCTCAGACTTTGCCCGCGCTCCCGAGGTGTAGGCCTCAACCTCGGCGCGCGAAGGAAGTTCGTCGCGCGCGGCAAGACTCAAGGCACGAATCTTCGCGGCATCGTTCGGACGCATAAGGCGACCCTGCACAAAGTCCGACTCTTCCACCTCGCGCGCTGCGCCGTCTTTTCGGCAGGCACCAAAAAACAGCAACGTAACCAAGGAACCAAAGACGAAGAAACTGTTACGCACCGACGACCCCCAAAACAGGGGACTTCGAAATTGCCTTCGCGTCGTCTTGAAGTCCGAGGCTCGCCAGAATGGCGGACACAAGATGCTCGGGCAAAAGTGCAGAGTCGGCCGACAAAGCAACAGCATCCCCCCCTTTCCACCCGAGGGCCTGAGCGTCGGGTCCCGTGCGTCCGACAACGGCGCCATCGACCACACCCGCACCCAGAAGAAGAGCACTGCCCGACTGCCAGTGGTCGGTGCCCTGCGCGGAATTGAGCTTCGGTGTGCGCACGAATTCTGAATTGACAACCACAAGCGTCGTTTCGGCGAGGGTCTTCGACGCGTCATCTGGGTCAGGCGTGCCAGCGAGATCGTCGGCGAGAACGGCAAGCGTGCGAGCGAGGAGTGTCAGGTGGGGAAGGTGACGTGCGAAGTGGGCTGTGTGGGTATCGAATTCCCCGACATAGGAAACAGTGACATAGGGCGAAAGCCCAGCTTTCAATGCGAGAAACGCCCCCGCAACGGTGCCTGGCCCTTGCCAATCTTCCGCTCCAAGGTAACGTTCTTTCACTTCTGGAGTGTAAGCGAGAAGGGCACTCAGATTTTTGCCATACACGGCGTCGAGGCCTTCCCCGGAAGCCCGCCAGGGCGCGAGGGCCTCCCGCTGCGCCGAGGACAGGTGACTTTCGGCAAGAGTGTCGAGCTCCCCAATGAGTTCGTCGCCCACCTGCACAGCACCTGGTTTCACCAATTCACTCCCAGGTCCGCGCAACATGCTTGAAAGGAGCCCCGTACTGATAGCCTGCAAGGGAGGCGCCGTTCTTCGGGTGTCGCCGAGCGGCGGACTTCGCCCCAACACAACGTGGGGTGGATAGCTGCCGGTGCGCGAACCCGCACGCGCCGCAAGACTCGGATACTCGCGCGAACGAGAAAGGCTAGGCACGCCCGAAAGCATGTAATTCAGCGCAATTTCGTGAGCGCTGACCTCCATAAAAATGCCATTCACAAAGGCGGTGGGAAGGGCTGCGAACGCGGGAAGTGCGTCTACGAAACCCTCGCCTACCAAAAGACCAGGCTTGCCTTCGACAGCATGGACACCAAATTGTGTTCCGTAAGCACCGTCGTAGGCGCCTTGCGCGCTTTTTGAAGGAGTGACCGGATCGGTGGCGAGCGCACTGTCCCACCCGCCAGCGACGACAATGTGCAGAAGTTTACGCCGTGACGCCTGGCGTGTTGCCCCGGCTGCATTTCTCAAACCGAAGCCACTTCCACCGGCAAGCACACCGTCGATTCCCAAGGCCAGACCACACCCGGCACCGAGACGAAGAAAGGAACGACGCGGCATGGAGTGAAGTGAAGTGTGCAGCCAAGAGTGCGGGCGCGTCATGTCATTCCCCTCCCCAAAGGTTCCAAAACTCAGCTGTGGACAAAAGGCCATAGAGCACGATGAGCCACCCCGCAGGAGGACTCGGTTGGTGGGTCATCGCTCGAGCGAAAGCACGGGCACACGCCGCTGTTTCCTCGGCGCGAGGCGGACGCGCGAACAACCGCCAATACAGGTCGTCAAGCTGCGCACGCCATCGTGCATCGCGTGCGGCGAGATCGGCCACAGGTGGAAAAGAAGGTGCGGCCTCCGAGGGAAAATCGGTTTTCAGGTTGACGAGAGTGAGAACACGCGCGCGCGATTCTTTTTTGGCCGCCTTTGGGTCGAGCTCCCACACGATGAACTCAGTCGCAACGTTCCATGCCAAGGTTCTCGAAACCAAAAGGGTGTGGACTTTTGCCGAGGCATCACGCTCGAATGCCGACTCGAAGTCGACTCCACCCAACGGAACGCCAAAAATACGGACAATCAAGTCGAAGAAACGTCCGTCTCCGTCGCGCCAGCCGGTTGTGTAGTTCAGGCGTTTTTCAAGAATCCGTGAAACCTGCTCGGGTGTGAGGCGTGCCATGCGGGTGAGCGAAAGGGCAGAAGAGCTGCCTCCCGGGTCTTCCGTTTCCACAGCGCCTGGGGGAGCCGAAGGCGCCTGTTTCGTGTCATTGCGGAACTCCGACTCTGATTTTGGGTCTTTTCGACCACACCCTGACGTGACACCGAGAAATGCAGTCAACACCACAATTGCGGCGCCCAACCACGCAGGCCGTTGGAAGTAGCAAACTCTCATCCCTGCTCATACTCCTTAGACTGCCACCCCCAAGTCCCTGATCTGTTCATCGGACATTCCGCACCAGTCCCCTGGGAAAATTTCAGAAGTCAATTTTAATTCATTCAAAACAAATTCTTGAATCCTAGGGACTCGCGTCTGGAGGGCGCAGCCAATTCGACAAATTTCGGCATTGACGACACGAATGCGCGCCTTGCAGAGCGATCACACACCCAATAACATTGAGGAGACTCACCGAAAGAAAAATACAGAAAAAGGGAAATACCAGTCATGCCTCTTCTATATAATATCATTAAAAAAAAATATGTTTATTTTGCAAATAAAACAGCAAAAGCATTTTCCTCCGTGCGCACATACACTGTCGCACTGACCCTTGCGGCGCTGAGCTTTGCTGGTGCTGGCTGCAAAGCTCGAAAATTTAACGACTCACAAGGAAACTCAACAAAAGTCAACTCCGACAGGAGCATCAACGTCGAGTGGCAGTGCAGCTCAAAAACGAAAGAAGGCGGGTTCTTCACGCAGGAAGAATACTGCCAATGGACTCGGCGCTCACGCGCGGCGGGAAAACATCTCCGATGCGAATTCACCACAAACTTCGACATGACAAGACCCGCGTTCTTGACTAAAGAAACAAATATCGGAAAATTCGAGAAAAACGACTATAATAATGGAAAAGACGTGTCGGGGAACCCCTTCACCAAAGTCTTCTCAAACTCGCAGGCCTTTCTCGTGGGGGGCGAAGAACCGAGAAATTCAAGAAATGCAGGTACCCAGCGTGCCGGGCTGATTCCCACATGCGCGGGGCAAACTACGAGAAGAACCATTGGAGTTTGCCACAACGACATTACTTGCGTCTGCGATAGAAAATCCGATCCACAGCTGTGCGCAGTGGTGGGCGCGGTGACCAAAGCAGGATGCACTGCGAAGCCTGTTGCCTCCGCTGCCACCAAAAACTCAGTTCTTCCGTTTGCCAAATCAGGAGTCATCGACAAGCCTCTGGTTGCAGTTACTCTTAACGTTGGCAAGAGCCTGAAGCCCTATTGCGCCTATAAAAATCAATTCAATATCGACTCTTCTGGAAACGAAGTGGCCGTAGACATCGCCGGCGTCGACCCTGCAACCGAAAAAACATACGTCTCGTGTTTTCTTCCTTCAGACAAAGAAACACATTTAACATCGTGCGATATGATCGCCGATTCCATTCTCGCGCAAGCCACGATTCAGGCTGAAGGAAGCTGCGACATCGCCACGCTCATGGACGATCTTGACGGCACAACTCCCGACGCCTGTAGGTGAGTCGACTATGAAGCTCAAGCATTTCAAAAATCCATTCGACGTGCATTTCAACATTGCATTTGTCATTTCTTCGGCCTTACCTATCTTTTTGGCCATGACCATGCCACCTCGCGTGGCATTTGCGGCTCTTGCCGCCCATGACGTCTCTATCTTCGTTCCTTTACAAAACGAAACGACAACACCAGGGACGTTTGGCAGAACGGGCGAAAGCCTTTGCCTTGTTCCCGGCCTCAACGCTGATGGCAAAGAATCGCTTTTTTCAAGCGCTTCGTTTGAGGCCTTCGCATCTGAGACATTCGCAAGCGATGGCGCGGGGAGTTGCAATGCGAACCCATCCTTAAGCATCGCAAAAGGAGGAGATCTCCGCGTTATGCTGGATCTCCCGCCCGACAGGCCAGGGCACCTCGCACTCGCTCGAGGTCTTCCAAACGAGTTTTGCAATTACGCGGCATGGAAAATTGTGGCCTTCCGGTTCGACCCCTGTCTTGAGCGATCAAAAATGCCAGGCGCGCTCACAAAGTCCGACCTTGAAGGCGCTTCCGCAAAGTGCACAAACTTCGTTCGTCTGGTAGCGCAACCATTTCGAAAGAACACGGCATCCGACGGATGGATCGCCATCGACGGATCAATGCACCTCATCTATTTGCTTCCCAATACTGGAAAACAAGTGACGGAGATGGTGACCGATCTGAAGGAACTCGCGTCAATCAGTGCCGCGAGCGTGAAGAAAACTGGCACGCCCTCCTACTGGGAAAATGACTCGACACTGGTTCCCCACCCGGGGCTTTGGACAGAAATCGGCAGATGCTCCGCGGGAACAGGCCCCGTTGCCGATTCATTTCGAGCTCTCTTGCGGAAATACGCACCAGAGTCGCGTCTTGTGAGGGTCGCGTGGATGACGGCCGGACAAGCGGCAATGCACTGGACATTTGGTGCAAAGAAGTTCTCGAACGGCAAACCAGAGGCGGGGAATCTTCCGTTGATAGGGGGTGGGCATTTCGACAACTTTTCTTTATCGGTTCTCGAGACAAGTACGACGCCAGATTTCCCCTTTAATGCGACGCTCGCAACGAAAACATTCCCTCACATCGCGCCGTTTTATGGGCCCGACCTCCTCGCCTCGGCTGAACCAAAACAAGCTGCGCTCGACGCGATTGGCGGACTACAGGCTCTGCAAATTTTGAACAATCCGCTTCGCATTGCACAAACCGAATCGTCTTGCTTTAGCTGTCATTTCAACGACCAAACCGTGGAAAGCCTCCGCGGAAAAGGACTTGACGCAGGCGACACCCCTTCGCGTTACCTTTCCGTCGATGGCAAAGCGCCTTCCATCGCGAAAATTTTTCAAGTTCACGGAAGGCGTTCTAACTTCCACGTCTTTAGTTATGGGGGCGACTTCACACCGGGCGTGTCGATTCGAGTTATTAACGAAACTGACGACGTCCGAACGCTATTGAATTCAATTTATCCCTGAACCGATAGACAACCACCCAAGGAAGGGCCCTGCGCCATGACAACGTTAATGATTCGAAAAAGGCAAAGCCGCATTCTCAAACCCGTATCGCTTTTTTTGAATGTCTCTCTCTTTTCAGTCCTCGCCACCACAGCATGCAACAAACGCGATTTCAACAACGGAGAAAACACCAAGTCCGGAACCTCTGCCGTCGTGAAACCCGATGCAGGCGCAACGTGTGTGGTGGAAACGGATTCAAGTGTGGAGGCGCTTTACATGGCCGCCAACGATGCGTTTAAAATGAAAGTCCTGAAGGCGGCCGACTGCCCCGCGAAAATGGGGGCCAAAGATCCCTATCGAATCGACAGCTTCATGGCGAACGCGGGCTGTAAAATTGGCAAGCGTTTCATTGTTTCGGAAAAAGGCCAGGTCAGCGTCTCAAGAGAGTCGGGAGTCGACCCTCGCACGGTCGACGAGTGGATCTGCGGCGTGGGCACGGGAGGTGTCGACCCCAACGCAGCACCCGGCATTGAAGGGCGGGTGTGGATTTCGGGTCCGGGCACGGCCATGCACATCATTGCGTGGGACTCGATCAACAAGACCTTTAACTTCTACAGCGCTGACCACCCTACCGACGGCGGCCAAATCTATTTCCACGGGAACTCGCACACGCAAGCGACTTCGGTCAAAAACTCATTCCGCCACGCCTGCACCAATTGCCATGTGGGTGGAGGCCTCCTGATGAAGGAACTGCGGTTCCCCTGGGCCTTCTGGCACACCCCTGTGTCGCCTCTGCCCGGCGTCGAAAACAAAGCCTGGACACGTGCGGCAGACAGAAATCACCCTGTTGAAATAGCGGAGCATTTCGAAGTTCAGACGATTCAAACGATCACCGCAGCCAACCAAGCCTACGTCAACAACCTTCTGGCCGGGAAAGCGATGGGCGCACCCCTGCCCCAAAATAGAGCTGGCATTATAACTTACCGTGACCTCCTGTATCCGCTCTTCTGCGAGCGAGGCGTAGGCCTCGCATCATCGCCTTCGACGTATGCTTCGGGCAAAGTGAACGTCCCACCCGATCTCTTTCTCAACCGCCTTCTGGCACCTCAGAATGGAAGGGTCACACTCACAAGCGGCATCGATATAGCGAAGAAAGGACAGACGAGCCGGCTCGACATGTCTGGCTTCGCCGACACCACCGACTTCGACGGCCTCTTCGACTCCAAGGGCGGCGCGAACAGCGTGGCCGAGTATTCAAAGGCTGACTGGGTCGGCGTCACCAAAGGGATTTTTAGCATCAAGGGTGGCGCCGCCAACCCAGACGGCGACATCTTCCCCATGCTCATTCCAGTCCGTCACTTTGCCGACGACGACCTCGTGTCCCGCTTGGTTGCCAACGGTGTCATTCCCGAAGACTTTGCGCTCAATGTTCTGCTCACCGACCTCCAAAACCCCGTGTTCTCTGGCACTCGCTGTGGACTTATTTCAAAGGTTCCGGCGGAACCTGTGAGGTCAGGCGGAGGGTCGGCCATGGTGCAGGCGTTTGAGGCAGCGGTGAATGCCGATCCCGACAAGGGGAACGCGGGCAGCGGAGCAGCGAAATACCTCTCTATGAAAGCTGTTGCCGACAAGGCCGCTTTCGTGACCGCATTCGCCAACGGCTGCAAAACCAATCTCACCGACCCTCTTAAAGGAGCCAAGGCGATGGCCATGCGATGGCAGGCCTTCCACAAGGCTCCCGCCGGGATCGGCGCACCTTTCAAAGGCGCGGACTTCAACCGCGCCATTGAAGACTTCGTTGAAACAGCCGCCATTCCGGCTGTCACCGGTTCTGTGACTCTTGTGGGCATCACTCAAGGCTGCGATGTGAAGTGAGGGGCACTTTTCGCAACTGAATGACTCTCAGACCGGGTCGCGCAGCACCGGACAGGTCATGCAGCGTGGACCTCCTCCGCCCCGCGCAAGTTCGGTGCCGTCGACAGTCACCACCATGGGCATTGGGCTCTCGAGAAGAGACGGATTTTTGAGAACCTCGGCTGCCGAGGCCACTTTGAATCCGGCGTCTTGGCAGGCCCGTACCGTGTGCTCATGCATGTCATAGGAAAGGATTCGGCCGGGCGCCATGGCGAACATGTTCGCGCCCGAGTTCCACTGCTCACGCTGCTGGTGAAGTTCGGAATCTCCCCCGCAAAGGATGGGGTCCATGCGGACACCCACACTGCGAAGCCCCAAAAGCAGGTCGTCAACGTCGGTGAACTTCCGATCGCCGTCGGCATTCACTCGCACTCGCACCACGCGCGAACGTTCTCGCCCCAAAATGTAAGGCGCGTACACAAGCGCCTGCTCCTTGCCCACCAGAGTGAAAATCATGTCGAGGTGAATGGTGGAACGTTCCCGAGGCAGAATGACGCACACAACGTTAAAGGGCTCAGCATTTCCGTCGGCCTTGCGAGAGACCACGAGAGCTTCAATCAGAGCGTCGACAGCGACTGGCGTGGTTCGTTCACTGATGCCAATAAGAAACAGATTTTCGTTCACAACGAGGATGTCACCACCCTCCATTGTGAAGTTTTCATTGCCGGAGCGCGAACAGGCGTCGAGCAGCATCCCCTGACCACGCAAGGAAGGGTGGTACTCGTAGATGGCGCGCATGATCAAGGCCTCAGCGTACCGCACGGAGCTCGCCATGGCGCTAGCAATGAGCCGGTTGCCCACCACCATGCTGCTGTCGCGCATGAAATACATGTTCGGCAAAGGCACGATGGAAAAACTGCGCGAAGAAAGCCAAGTTTCAAGGGAGGTCCGCTTGAGCGGAACCCCCACAACAAGAGCGTGAGCGAGGTCGTCGGACGACAGCTCTGTGAGCTGTGGCAAAATTTCCGGGCACTTCTGGAAGGCCGTGATGCGCGTCAGAAGCTCGGCTCGGGCCTGAGGGAGGTCGAGAACGTCGGCGAGGCATTCTTTGACTTCAAGAACTTCAGACACGAGGCCTAAAACGCCCTTGAGCTGCGCATGCGCTTCCCGCACGTTCTTGTAATGAATGATGTCGTTGTAAAGCAGCTCTGACGCCGTTTTTGGCGTCATGAGCTCGACTTCCGGCCCCGGGCTATGGACGAACACCTTTCGCAGGCGGCCTATTTCCGACGTCACGCCAATGCCAAAGGTCGCTGTTTTCGCCTGTTCACTGCGTTCGTCGGGGGTCAACATGTCGAGGTAGCGAAAATTGCTATAACGCAAATACTCCTCGGCCACCCTAGACCTGCGGGGGGTTGCTGGTTTACGGGACAGCCGCACGCCATCTTGCGGGGTGCCTGCTTCCTTCGAAAGAATCA
Organism: Silvanigrellales bacterium; assembly: GCA_020247005.1. Taxonomy (GTDB): domain Bacteria; phylum Bdellovibrionota_B; class Oligoflexia; order Silvanigrellales; family Silvanigrellaceae; genus JADCJN01. The sequence goes on along the minus strand of JADCJN010000096.1, from coordinate 40,191 downwards.
CGACTTGCTCCTTGATTTCTTCACCTTTTTGTCCGTCCGCGCGGGAACCTTACCACCACGATCCACACTGAGGCTAGTCTGTTCAGGTGATTTGGGTTAGCCGTCGAAGACACGTTGCCGTCATGGCGACCCTAAAAAGACACTAAAGGAGACGTCCCGTGGCCCGTAAGAAAGTGGTTGTCCTTGGATCTGGCAAAATCGGTAAGCTTGTCTGTTTCATGCTCGCCGAAAGCGGAGACTACGAGACGACCGCGGTCGACGCCCAACGGGACGTTGCCGAAAGCGCTCTTCGCCTGCCCTCGGGCAAAACCTTGGCCCACACGAAAGCAGCCGTCGCAGACTTCGCGGACGCCTCGGCGCTTCGCGCGGTTCTACAGGGCGCCGACTACGTTCTTTCCTGCGCGCCTTATCACTGCAACACGACTATTGCTGCCGTGGCAAAAGAGCTCGGTGTCAACTACCTCGACCTCACCGAAGACGTCGCCACCACCAAAGCCGTGGCCGCCCTCGCCAAAGGCAGCAGCCTCGCCTTCATTCCTCAGTGTGGCCTCGCACCAGGCTTCATTACCATCGTGGCTGCCAGCCTCGGCGCCCGCTTCGACACGATTGAATGCGTGAAAATGCGCGTGGGCGCATTGCCCACCTACCCCCACAACCGGATGAAGTACAACCTCACCTGGAGCACGGAAGGCCTCATCAACGAATACGGCAACCCGTGCGAAGCTGTGGTAGACGGCAAACTCGCACTGGTGCAACCACTCGAAGGCCACGAAACCTTTTCCTTCGATGGCACGGAATACGAGGCCTTCAACACGAGCGGCGGCCTGGGCACCCTGGCGGAGACCTGGAGCGGGAAGGTCACAAGCCTCGACTACAAGAGTGTCCGGTACCCGGGTCACCGCGAGATCATCGCACTGCTTATGAACGACCTGAAAATGAACCATGACCGCGGCACGCTGGCACGCATTTTCGAAAACGCCCTGCCCTACACGAAACAAGACGTCGTGCTCATTTTCGTGACCGTCACAGGCACGAAAGACGGCCGCTACCAACAGCTGTCCTACGCGAAGAAAATTTACAACGCCGAGATTGGAGGTGAGCACTGGGGCGCCATTCAAATCACCACAGCGGCAGGGCTCTGTGGAGTTCTCGACCTTCACGCCCAAGGCGCGCTGCCAAAGTCAGGCTTTATTCGCCAAGAAGACGTTGCTTGCGATGCTTTCCTGTCGAACCGCTTCGGCAAATATTACGCTTGATTTCACTTAGGGAAGAGTGGCTCAAAATCAGCCTGCTTTGCCCAAAAGGCTTTCCAGTCCTGCAGGCATGAGGCATCGCCCACAAGCCCGGCGCCGTCTTCCACCACGACTTCAATGACGTCGACGCCGCCAAGCCTCGCGGACTGGCGCGCGGAAACAACCCGACCCGCAGAAATGTTGCCACATGCCCCATTTCCAGGAACCCCAGGATTCGTGCCCGTCACCGCGGTGTCGACTTTCGCGCGGTAAAGGCTCTTCGGGTTCGGCAGCGCGTCAATGAATGTAGCCACTTTTTTGAGCGCGGGGGCAGGGTCGCCACCGGGCCATGCGGCTCTGTCGAGGGGTGGCATGGAGCCGCCGGGAAGGAGCTTCGTGTAGAGCGTGCTTGCCGCAGCCCTTTTGCCAGGTTCCAATTGCAAGTTCACCCACGTGCCCATTCCAAGAACGTAACGGAGCTGTTCGAATCCGTCGCCAGCAAGGTCTTTCACGTCTTTGTAGGTGTCATGGCATCCCTCGCACTGCGGGGAATCGAGCACCTCTTTTACCAACGTGTCGTATTTGTTTTTCAGGCTCGGGCGCGTGCCCACATACTGGGTGTAAGGCGTCCCGTAGTCGGGCCTATTCGCTTCATTGAAGGGCACGCCATCGAAAGGGGCAAGCCGAAGGATGGCGGAATTCTTGTCGTCCACCATCCAAATGGATCCGTCGGCCCCTTCCGCAACAGCCACAGGAGCGCCTTTTGGACGCACGCCCGGCGAGTCGAACCACCCCTTGATGAGTTCGCCCGAAGGCACCGTTGAGGGCGTCGACTTGTAAGGCACGTATGTAATGCCGGCAGCGGCTGTTTCGTTGAAACCACCGCCGGGTGCCGCAGGCTTCAGAGGTTTTCCAGAGCCGTCGATTTGAAACACCAAAATGCGCTGGCCCGCAGGGCGATAGCCATGCAAAGGAACAATGAGGCTACCCGAACCGGAGGGGTTGAGATCTTTCAGCGCTGAACCTTTGTAGCGCAACAAGCCTAAGGGCGCAGAGTGCGGGGGCAGGAACGCCAGAGGCGGAACATACCCATTCGCGCCGCCAGGCTTGCAGTCGAACCCTGCCACCTTCCAGTCATCTGCGGCAGAGTCGTAGTCGTAACAGTAGGGCCAACCGTAGTGCGGAGGTTTCGCAAAGAAAGAAGCGTTGTTCTTCGCCTTGGCGTCGTCTTGACCCTTCAACACAGCATCGATGGTGGCTTTCGAAATGAGGTTGAGTTCCTCGTATGGACGATCGCTTTCTTTGAAGTCGCGTCCATTTTCCGCTTGCAAAAGATCACCCGCATCCGTGAACGCGAGACCCATGGAGTTGCGCAAACCCTGGGCCACAATCGCATACCCTTTGGCGTCCCAGCCCGTCGCAACGGAACCGCTAAACCGGTAAACGCGAATCACGGCTCCATGAAGACGGACGTCGGCATCCGACGTGACAGGAGGCGTCAGCCCTCGATCAGGCTTGGTGTCGAGCTCCAGGCAGCCTTTTGCTGCGGAGGGTTTGCTTGCCTGCGTGTCGCAATGGTCGGTGTAGGCGCCTACGTTCAAATAAAGGTTGCCCGCCTTGTCGAACACGAAGTGCTTCAAAGGGTGCATGCTGTTTTTTGTGGTGCCGTAGTACATGGGAGGCAAGCCAGTCAGTATGGTGCGGATTTGGCCCGCTGGATTCTCCGACTGGAACGTGAGCTTGCCTCCGCTCGCCACCGCAGCTTCAATGTCTTTGGGCGCCACGCGGTGAATTGCATCGTCTTCGCTGAAATAAATCCAGTTCTCGGGACCGTTCGTAATTTGGTGCGGCGCTGAAAGCTTTTCGACAATCAACGTCATCTTTGCTTTCCACTGCCCACCGCTCTTGTCGACTTTCATGTGCCAGAGCTTTCCGTTGTTGGTGCTCCAGTTCGCGAAGTCGGAAACAAGGAAGGTATCGCCCGCAGGACCTGGCAATGGGTGAATCACGCGAGGCGTGAACTTTTTGTCGGGGTCCGCATAGGCGAGCCCAAGGCATGTTTTGGCCATGGTTTCGACGTGGAGGCGAGGAAACCCACCACAGGAGGCGTCAGCGGGGTCGTGCAGAAATCCATTCGTCACCTTACCCGTGCCTGTGGTGACGCTATTTTTCACGCTGCCATCGTTGTACTGACGTTTCTTGCACGAATTCAATGTGGCGGCAAAAAGGGAACAAACGGCAGCAAGAACAACGGTGCGACAAGGCGGAGTCAAGACGGAACGAGCTCTCATAGTGTCTCCTTGGTGACAAAAACTCAAACGACGTAAAAGCAGTCTTCGTAAAATGCAGCCATGCGCCCAGAGGCATTCACCACGTGCACTTCCACCATCCATGGCCCAGGCGCGAAGTGCGAAGCCGGGTCGTCGGCACGTATTTTCGTGTCTCGTTTCGGCGTCGGATAGGGTCCGGTGCGATGACCGGCGCTGGCGGCCACTTGCGTCAGGTGACGCGCGTCTGCGAGCCTTTGAAGCTCCACGAAGGCCGCAGCAGGAGAACACTCAGACCCTTCACCTGCTTTGTTCTTCAGAAAGGCGATGAGCTCAGACGTCAATTCCCGAGCCTCGTGTGCGAGTTTTTTTGCTTCGGCCGTAAAACCCACGCTGAGCCCGCAATCGATTTCAAGGCCGTCGAGGACGATGCCCACATCGAGGACAACAAGTTCTTTGGGCACGCAGCCAGGCAACGCCTTGTGCGCCACCCCGGGAACGAGGGTGTGCGCATCTGCTTTTACGACGATGGGGTGCCACCAGACACGCCCTGCCGCGCCGCCGTGACTGCCACACAAAACCGAAGTGAGGTGTGTGTCGAGGGCCACCACGAGACTCGGTTCATCGAGCGCAGAAAGCTCGCCATTTGCCACACGATCGGCAAAACACTCGAGAGCGTTCCAACATTTCATTTGCAGCGAATGGTGCAAGTTCGCTTCAGGCGCTTCTTCCGAGCGGGACATCATCCGCGGTGACAATTCCGCCCGAACCACAAAAGGCGACGCGTCTGGCTTTTTTCGAGGAAAGGCCGGGAGCTTGGCATTCATGACGCATCTCTTTGGGGTTGGTGAGAGTTTCTTGAAACCTTAGGGCAAGGGCCAAGACGCGCACGAGAATTCAGCGAAGGGAACAGAAGGACTTTCCAAAAAAGCCTTCCAAGCCGACCCTTCTTTCCACAGGAACAGACACACGCCCCGGGCATTGGGTCGAATTTCTCTTGACGTCATGTTTCCTTCACGCACTTGCAGGGGTACCAGACTCCCGCAGGTGAGACTCGACACCCGGGAAAGACGCAATGCCGCAGCTCCGGTTGGAGCAGGCAAGACGCGCACACGAGCGGTCTCGAAACAATCGTCGAGTTGGGTGAGAAGTTCGGATTGGGGGGCTACTGTCTTGCGAAAAAATGCACGGCCGTGTTTCTCGGAACTCACTGCGTCGACGACTTCCACGTCGATGCGCGGAAATGAACCCCCTCCTGGCAGGCAGGTGAGAGCCTCACCTGGCAAGGGTCCTCCGCTTCCCAGAGCACGCATAGGGAGCCAAATGAGGAACAAAAACGAGCCAAAAAGAACAATCGAGTTGTGGCGCGTGCACGCGAGTCTGGAGTGGGGAGTCGCCATTTCAGTTGGCCTTTCCGGCAAGCGCCTTGGCCAGTGAGAACGCATTCTCTCGGTTGCGCAGAGCAAGGCCAAACTGAAGAGAATAGTCGAGCGACACCGCACCCAGAAAAACAGGTTCCTTTCCTTCCGCGAGGCAACCCGAGGCTCCGCACGCTCGACATTTTCCAGGACCTTCACCCCCCCATTCGTGCAACACGCAAATGTTCACCGTGTCGGCATCATTCCGAGGTGCAAAAGGAAGCAGGGCGAAAGAGGGCTCAGGCCACTGAGCACGCGCGTGACACGAAAAACAGCTCGCTTTCGGATTGTCGGCTGGGCCATTCAAACGCCCTCTGAATCCATTCGCACTGAAGGTTGGCGAAGTCACAATGGTCTGTTCCTGTTTCACGCCGAATTGGACACCCAAAGGCTCCATACCTTGCCAATAATCTCCCTTTCGGGCCTTGTTGAAAACGTAGTTTCCAAAAATCCAGTCCGAAGGGCCGTCCCCCCACTTCATCATGACGTCCATTTGGATATGGCGCAGAGGGGTGATTTCCCGGGCACTGTTGGAGGCTTTTCCGCAAGCTCCCTTGCCATTCACGAGGGCTTCAATTGTCCAGGCCCCTTCCAATGCAGGCAGCGCGGAGGGCGTCACCGACGTGAAGAGAATCTTGAAACTCACCGTTCCTTTCGGGAACACGCCCTTTTCGGGGAACGTCAGGTCACCCTTTGGGAACACTTGGCCAATGGCATAACCTCCTGGCTCATTGAAGAAGCCGATGCCCCAATTGGTTCCCATGCACGCACTGCTCGTAATGAGTGGCCAATTGGCCTCGCTCGTGGTGAGCATGTCGAGCTCACGGGTGAGACCCCAAATGCCATCGCGGCCTCGTCCGGGCTTGGCAGCGAGTGCACCTGGCGTATGCAGCCAGGGCATGTGGTACCAGCGTTTCGACGACACGGAAGCAGGCTCATGCGCCGTGTCGGCAAGACGAAAATTCGCATTCGCATTTGAGGTATCTTGTGAGTTCATGTCTTCGTAAATGTAACTTTGCATGGCCTCGAGCCATTCTTGTGAAGCCCTTTTCGCAGCCAGGGCATCCGCGCCTCGCAGAACAACCATGTTGGGCTCAGGCGGAGAAGACGTGAGAAAGTCGGGTTTCAACGGATAATCAGACTTGAGTTGAAACCTGGGGTGTTCCGGCGTCCCGTTAAACTCGTCGGCGGAGGCCAGCAGCCCCCCTTTGGCGGAACGGTTGTCGACACTTTCCGGTGCCACCGTTGCGAGCGGCGTGGGGGCGGGAGCGAGCACCGTCGACCGTTGAGTCGACTCGGAAAGACCGGGCGCATTGTAATTGCGGTCTTTGCAAGCGGTCACTGCCGAGGCAAGGACAACAAGGGCCAGCGCGACAACGCTCCCCCTAGCAAAAGGAACCAACCCGTTACCTGCTTTTTTTCCAGAAAGCGGCCGGAAGACCGGGGAAGAAAGCATGGAAGAGGCTCCTGGCGACCAACGTTTCGAAGTGCAGCGACGCTCGATTGAGGTTACCTCAAGAACCAGTATACCTCACCCCATGAAACTTCGAACACGTTCAAGGTCAGAGAAACTCAACGGCCGCCTTCCAAGAATGACGTCCAGCCGCCCGTGAGGGCCAAACTCTCGATGGCCAGCCCTTGCGAGGCAAACAAGGCTTGGATTTCTGCAAAGTCAGCCTCGAGTTTTCTCTCGTCGGAATCGCGCACCTGCGACGCTTTCACGAGACCCGCTCGAAATCCCGCCTCAGCTTGTGCCTGGGCATCCGCGGCCGCCTTGCGGCTCACGCGGGTTGCCTCAAGGGTTTCCTTCATGCCTTGAATTCGAACGGTGATTGTCGCATACGCGGCCATGAGGCGCGCCTCCATTTCTCGCTTGCGAGCAAGCAAGTCGTATTCACTTTGTTTCGCCACTGTCACCTTACGAACCCGTGAACCGGCATCGAGGATGTCCCACTTGGCTTTGAGTCCCAGGAACGATTGCGGGTCAGGGGCACCGCCATACAGCGTTGCCCGATACCCCACTTCTGCAGAAACCGTAGGGAAAAAAGCCGCATCTTCAAGTTTGGCATTGCCTTTTTGAACCTCAAGCGCGGACGAAAGTGCTTCGAGAGCAGTGGAACGGAAAGGGAGTGCAGGAGTGGCCGGAAAACTCGGAAGGCCAAGGCCTCGTTCCGGAATCGACTTCCCATAGCGGCTCGAAAACTCCAACCGAAGGCGTTCCGCCTCGGTGCGCGCGCGGACGTCTTCTACCGACGCTTTTTGCAGACGCGCCAGCGCCTCGGTTTCCTCGAGCCCCGAGGCAAGACCTGCGCGGCGACGATCGCGTAAAGAAACAAGGCGTGCCTCGGCGTTTGCGCGATAGACGCCAGTCACAAGTGCCGATTGAATGGCCACTTCCGCCTGAAGCCAGTCGCGAGCCTTGGAAAGCGTTGACGATTCTTGCTCAGCAAGACGCACCAGAGGGGCGCTTTCCATGAGCTGCGATGCGAGGCGCAAGCCATCGAGAGCTTGAAGATTAAAGAGGGGGATTTGCCAGCCCACCGAAAGGACGTTTTGCGCTTTGGGGATGACGATGGAGGAGACTTCCACTCCCTGCATGCCCTGTGGCGAAGCCACGGGAATGGTGAACGACTGTGTGAGGCCCGGACGCGACCACTCTCTCCCGACCTCAATACGCGCCGCACCGACCAGGGCGAGACGCGAGGCTGTCCGGGCACCCACGGCTGCCGCCTCGGCGGCCTCGATGTTCGCTCGCTCGGGAGCGTTTTCAGGAACGTCCTTTAGCAACGAAACGACTGTAGACATGTCGGCCAAGGGAACGGCAGCCTGAGACGGGGTCGAATGCAAAGCTCCCGAAAGCGTCGCGGCTGCAAAGAGGGCCACGAAGCTCACGCGTCGGCGCGAGAGAAGCCCGAAAATGGCAGGAACCACAACAAAAGACAAAAGAGTGGAGCTCACCACGCCCCCGATAATGGCGATGGCCATGGGAGAACGAAACTCGGAGCCGCCACCACGCAACAAGGCCGTGGGAATCATTCCAAAAATCATGGCGATGGAGGTCATGAGAATGGGACGCGACCGTTCCTTTACGCTTTCGCGAACCGCGGCTTCGATAGCAAGAAATTTTTCTTTCTGACCGATGGCATCCACAAGCAAGATGCCGTTCTTCGCGGCAAGACCGATGAGGAGAATGAGGCCGATGAGGGCGCCAAGCGCCAGTTTTTCACCCACCAAAAAAAGGGCGAAGAATCCACCGATCATCGCAAGAGGAAGCGACAAGAGAATGATGAATGGCCGCAGAAGACTTTCGAACTGAGCGGCAAGAATGACAAAGATGAAAAACAGCGAGCCCGCAATGGCAAGCGTGAAACTCTCTACCATTTCCTGAAACACTTCCTTTTCACCAGCGACCTCCGCCGTAAAAGGGGGCTTCACTTCCTGCACGAGCCGTTCCAAATCGGCAAGAACCTCGCCAAAGGCGCGCGTGTGGTCGGGTGCGCCCCAAATCGTTATTTTTCGAGAACGCTTTTCTCGGTCGATAGCCAGCGCGCGCATGCTGGGAACGGTTGAAGACACGTTGGCAAGCGGCAAGGGCCCTCGCAAGGAAGGAACAAGGAGGTCGTTCCAGAGTGTTTCAAGTGTACGATCGGCGGGGCGGAAGCGCACAAAAAAGGGAACGTTGTCGGCGCCGACGTTGCCTGTTTCAAGCCCCGTCAGCGCAAGCCTTCCAGAAAGCTCAACGGCCTGAGGCTGCGAACCCGCGAAACCGAGATCCTCCGGTTTTAAAGTGACGTCGAAGCCTTCCCCAAAGGCGTCGTTCTCGAGCCGGGCGCTGCCCACGCCCGGAAGAGCGCGCACCGCCTCCAGCAGACGCCTGGCCTCTGGCAACAGAGCCTGAAGATCTTCGCCGTACAAGAACACCGCCAGGGGGGCTTCGCCCCCAATTCCCTCAATGGGTGGCGGATCCATGACAAGCCATTCTCCCGCAAGCCCTTTGAGCGCTGCACGCGCCTTGGCTTTCAAGGTAAGCAGACCTTCCTCACGTTCCGTTTTTGAATTGAAAACGAAACGAAGCTCCGTGAGACGCTCATCGAGCGCGCTTCCTACGGTTGCGTAAACCTCTTGAAGGCCTTCGAGGCCCTCGAGTCGCTTCACAACGTCCGCCGCCACTTGTTCATTGGCCTCCCGCGTGTTTCCCGCAGGAGTCTTCACATTCACCAAAAACTGACCACGGTCTTCGAAGGCAAGAAAATCGGCTCCCCGCGAGAGCGCCAGAACCACAGAACCCACCAAAAGCGCCAGGGCTGCGAAAAGAACGGCAACGGGATGCCGAAAACTCCACGCACCCATGGAGGCGATACGGGCGTCGGTGGAAGCCAAGAATTGCCGCCACGCATCCCAAAATCGACCCTGGAGGGGTTTCGGATGGCCTGCGAATTTTGCAGAAAGCATGGGGTCGAGCGTAAAGGCCACCCAAAGCGACAACGCCACAGACACACAAATGGTGATGCCGAATTGTTTGAAAAACTGGCCCACAAGCCCATCCATCGCCCCCACAGGCAAAAAGACGGCAATCACCGCGAGCGTGGTGGCCAAAACGGCGGAGGCAACGCGGTCGGTGCCTCGCACGGCAGCCTCTTTGCCTGAAAGCCCGTTCTCCATCTCGACGTAAATGGCTTCACGCACGACGACGGCATCGTCGATAAGAAGCCCAATGGCCAGTGCGAGCGCAAGGAGACTCATCATGTTGAGAGAAAAACCCATGGCAAGCATGAAGATGAATGAACCCGCGATGCTCACGGGCAACGCTGTCGCCGAAATGAGCGCCGACTTCACATCGGTGAGAAAAAGAAAGATGATGAGAATGGCGAAGGCGCCCCCCACGAAAAGAGCAATCCAAACCTCGTGCGCGTTCTCTTGAATGAACTCCGACTGATCGAGAATGGGAAAGATCTTGACGCCCCCCTCGCCAATTCTGGCAAAGTCGGTGCCGCGAAGCACTTCCTTTGCGCGCGCGACAACTTCGACGGTGTTTGCGTCCGCCTTTTTCGTCACGACGAGTCCAAGCCCTCGCTTGCCGTTGACGAAAACCGAGGGAGCGCTTGCATCCCGGACTCGACGCACCGCGCCAAGCTCGCCCAGGCGCACGCCCCTTCCATCCCGGAGCGTGACAACTTCGTTTTCCCAGTGCTTCGGGTCGGAAGGCAAGATGCCGCGCGCAACCGTCATGACACGGGCCTCGTTTTGAACTTCGCCCCACGGGATGGACGCCATGCGTTGGGAAAGCTGCTCAAAAACGTCGAGCGGTGCCACGCGGAGGGAGGCCAATTTCGCCGCTTCGAATTGAAGCTCAATGCGTTCCTCACCAAGGCCGACAACCGATGCCTCACCCACGCCCTCAAGGCGTTGAAGCGCACGGACAAGACCCGCATCAAGGGAGGCCTTGGTTTTTTCCGCATCTCCTCCGGACTCGATGCCGAAAATGAGCACAGGTGTGGCACCCACATCGATTCGTCTGACGACCGGCTCTCGCACACCCGCGGGGAAATGCCCTTTGGCGATGCTCACTTTCTCACGAGCACTCTCAATGGCGTCACGCTCGTTGGCAGACATGCGAAAACCAAGGATGATTTGCACACCACTCGGGCGGACAAAAGAGATGAGCCTCGTGAGCCCTGCTATACCGGCGAGCTCCTTTTCCAACGGTTTTACGACGCTGGCTTCCACCTGCTCGGGAGATGCGCCCGGGTAGGGAATATCGATGGCGACGAAGGGAAACGAAACATCAGGATAGAGGGACACGGGCATCCGGAAGACCGCGAAAAGCCCAAGAACAAAAAGCGCCACACTGATGATGCCCGCCGTCACAGGCCGGTTCACCGAGAAACGAGCAAGATTGAGCATGGCACTTCCGAGAGAGGGGCCTCAAGCCCTGCCGGGCGCAAGGCTGTTTGCGAAGGGTGGGGTCAGTTCGACGGCTTTGGCGCGCAGGCGTGTGGCAAAGGCGAAGCTTCCACACGACCAAGCGATTGCCCTGGCTGTACGGCAAGCCCCAGGATGGTGGGAAGTCCACGAACGACGCCATCAATTTCCGCTTTGATGACCGTATCATCGAGCTGCACACGAAGCCGTTCCGTAGCGCCTTGCGCCTGCCTCCACACGGCCTTCGCCTGAGCACTGCGAACACGCGCTTCGAAAATTTGCTGTTCCGTTACTGAATCACTTTCTTTCAGCTTTCCAAGCCTCGACGCGGCGTCGTCGGCAAGTTCAACGTTCGCCTTGGCGGCATCTACAGCGCCCTGGGCCTCGCGCAGCCCGGCCCGAAGCAACCGCGAGTCGAATTCGACGATGGCATCCCCTTTGCGAACCCGAGCGCCATCGGCCACATGGAATTTTGACACCAAACCAAGAGCGCGCGACGACAGCTCTTGCCTTGTGATGCACACCGGCTGAGCGGACGGCCCAGCGGCAGCCGCCTGAGTGCAAATGAAGAGGAATACGACCAGAGCGCAAAGACGAAAAAACATCCGCGGAATGGGAACTCGAAGCCGAGGTAACACAAACAGACCCTTTCCTCGCACGGGCGCCGCAATGAGCAGAGGGGCAGGCGCCGCGATGGTTTCCCTTTTGGTGTTCCCGAGGTTAGCATAGGCGTCTAGGAACGCGCACGAAGGTCGCCCGTGAAGGTCGCCGGTGAAGGTCGCCCGTGAAGGTCGCGTATGCAGATCGGAGTGTTGGTCGAACTATGTCGCAAGGGAACGGTAGACTGCCGGGACAGCGCATCGTCCTGCCCCCGCGTTGGCACGTTTTGCTCGTCGCTTTCGCAGGTGGGGGCGCCATTGCCTGTGCGTGCGGCGTTTTTCTTATCGCATCTCCACGCGCCCTCGCGCAGAGCCAGGGAACATCGCGTTCTCCCGCTCCCTTGCCAACACCCCAAGATTTTTTTGCCTCGCCTCCCTCCTCTTCCTCGGGAAGGCGGCAGGCACCTGGAACGGCACCCTCTGGGGCAGAACCCACGGCTGATCGCGAAGATTCTCTTTATAGCGTCCGAGGGCTGAAAACCTGGTACGCGCAGTTTGATTCAGGCTTTGGCATCGATGAGGTGTCGCGCTGCGACCCCGGAGCTGAAGATTGCAGCAAACCGATAACGGAGTCGCGGTACAATCTGCAATTGGCAGGTCTCATTGGCTGGGGACCGCTGCGAACCGATCATTTCTTCTTTAACCTGCATTACAAGTATTCGCACAACTGGAGCACCGATTACGCCCAGGCTCAGAGATTTTTCGACCGGTGGTTTTCGAACCGACGGGCAGAGAACTTCTTGTTTCCCACGAAGTCGATGCTCCGAACGCACGAAATCGCAAGCGACCTGCGTTACCTCGCATCCCCATTTCAAGCGGGGCTCTTCACACGCTTCTCCATAGGCCGCCTCGGCTCAAAGTCCCTGGGGGAAGAGCTTGAGGAAGCCGAAACCATCGTGAAGTCGGAAAACTTCGTTCCCTACGTTTCGTACAAATACGGTCGTTACTACCGTGGCCAACTTTCCATGCCCTTCCGAACGGAAATCAACGTTGACGACCCTCGCTTGTCGAATGCGAGCTATTCGTGGAAGAACGATGGGAGGGGACGCGCCTTTTCGTTCAGGCTCTCGAACGGCGTCTACATCCCCGCACTCGACAGCCTCTTGTACATCGACGTCTCCCAGCTTCAGTTCAAGTATGCATCCATTCAAAACGACCGGAGCCGCACAGGGGTCTCTTCGAGTTTCGACTTCCCCGTGATTTGGGACCTCCGCGTGTCGCCGCGCGCCGTTTACTATAAGGAAAAGTTCATTGTCGATCGTGTCCGAGTTCCCGGATACAAGAAAAGCACAGCAGGCAGCCTCGTAGCCGAGCCAGCCAAAGAGTTTCCGCGCGAGGACACCTACTTGAGCTTCGGTCTTTACACCTACTGGGACTTCTCTCGGTCGTCTCGAATCGATTTCAGCATCCTGCGAGAAACGACCACCTCCACCATCACTGAGTTCAACGTGGTGCGAAACGTCCTCTTCATGGGGTATAGTTACTCGTGGCCGTCGACCAATGTGGTCGTCAAACGCGTGGACCGCTTCTCCGAGAGCCCGTATGCCGAAGAATTTTGACACGATCCTCTCTGGCCCGCGCCCGACCTCCCCGCATTCTGCCGCCGAAGAGTCGGCTGCCGAGGTTCCATCGGTTGCGCCGGAACTGGCTCAGACTCTCTCGCGCGAAGAAATTATGGAGGTCATCGGCCTCGCACGGGAGCGCGAGGAGCCTGTCGTCCTCTCGCCCTATGGCCTCGATGTCTCCTTTTTTTGCGTTATTGCCGACGTGACTCCCGAGCACGTGGTGCTGAAGAACCCCATTCCAGCAAGCCTGGCCGTGCGTGCGCGCGAGGCCAGTGAGTACGGCCTTTTCTGCCGTATGTACCAACTGCGTGCCGATCACCTCGAGCCTTTCGGGACTTTCGTCAAGTTCCCACTTCCCGAGTTTGCGGAACTGAATAAGGCTCGGCAGCTGGAACGCGTTCACTTCGCGGCGAAGGAAAACTCCATTGTGGAAATTCAGCACCCATTCGACACCTCCACCATGCTGCGCCGCCGCGTCTTCGACCTGTCGTCGGGCGGCATGAGTTTCCGAGCACGGCGCAAAACACCCTTCATTCAACCCGGTCGCGTGCTCCCCTCCTGCCAAATTTATTTGCAAGGGCTTCCCTACGAGAAACGCCGCGCTCGAGTGGTGTATGTTAAGCAGATTATCGACGTGAACGCACATTCCTTTTACCAGGTGGGCGTCCAATTTATCGATGCGGAAGAAGAGGAAGGCACCTGATGGCGTTCAACGTCGGGGACGTGGAGCCCCGCTACCGCGTGTATTGCAATCGATCGCTGAACATGAAAGCCATCAAAGCCGTTGGCTTCGATATGGATTACACGCTCGCGCTCTACAAACCCGAAGCGTTTGAAACGCTCGCGTATGCCGAGACGCTCAAGAAACTCGTTCAGCTCGGCTACCCCGAGGAAATTCTGGGGTGGACTTTCGACTGGAACTACATGGTGCGCGGCCTGCTCATTGACAAGCACCGCGGCAACGTTTTGAAAATGGATAGACACCGTTACGTGAAACTCGCTTTTCATGGATTCAAGCAACTCTCGCGAGACGAACGCAATCGCTTGTACCACAGCGACGCCATTCTTTCTTACGAGGAACCCGACTTCGCGCTCATCGACACCCTCTTCACCCTTGCGGACGCCTATCTTTTTTCGCAGCTGGTGGAGCTCAAGGCCGCGCGGCCCGGGAGCATCGCGAAGAGCGAAGCAGAAGTCTACAAAGATGTCCGCGCCGCCATCGACTTGTGTCACCGCGACGGCAGCATCAAGCTGCGCGTAGCGGAAGATCCGGGACGCTACATTCACCGCGACCCCCACTTCGTGGAATGCCTCCAGCGGCTCAAAGATTCCGGACGAAAATTGTTCATTGCGACAAATAGCCTCTGGGACTACACCCAAGTCGTGATGAATTTTCTGTTTGGCAACGAAACAGGCGTCCTGAACGACGACTGGACTTCGATGTTCGACCTCATTATCACAGGCGCCTCGAAACCTTCCTTTTTCATCTCCCAAAACGCCCTCTACGCGGTTGACACCGCCACGGGCATGCTGCGCAATGTCGACCTCGGGTTTGGCTCGCACAAAGTCTTCCAAGGAGGCAACTTCCGTCAGCTCCACCAATTTTTGGGCATCGAGAACGGCACCCAGGTTCTTTATGTCGGAGACCACATATATGGCGACATCTTAAGGAGCAAAAAAGACCTTGGTTGGCGCACCATGCTCGTGATCTCGGAACTCGAAGGCGAAATTGACAACCTCCGACGCAATGCCGACGAACACCGACGCTATGAAGAGCTTCTTCATGTGAAGGACGCCCTGGACGACGAAATACAAAGGCTGGCGACTCTCCTCCAGCAAGCAAAAGAAAAAGGCGCGAAGTCGGCCGACGCGCAAGCCCTTGCCAAACAACTCGACAGGGTCACAACACAACGCGCCAACACTCGTGAAGCCCTCCGCAAAAACCTGCGTGAGTACCACTCGAAATTTCATCCCGTGTGGGGTGAGATTATGAAAAGCGGACACCAGAACTCTCGTTTTGCCGCGCAGGTGGAAAACTATGCGTGCCTTTATACGAGCAAATTTACCAACCTCCGCTTCTATTCTCCGAACAAAAGTTACAGAAGCACTCGCGACTATATGCCCCACGATGAAGTGGCCACATAAGTCTTCTACAAACTCTTGCTGGCACGTTGCACAATATTTGTGGTGCTTCTGCCTTCCACAAGCGGAATGAGTTCGACTCGCCCACCTCGCGCCAAGACATCTTCATGCCCCACCACGGTTTCAACGGTGTAGTCGCCTCCTTTTACGAGGATGTCGGGCTTCAAGTCGCGAATGAGTTGGAGGGGTGTTTCTTCGTCAAACAGAACAACGGCGTCGACACTTTCAAGGCCCGATAAAATGCTCGCCCTGTCGTTTTCATTCTGCAGGGGACGAGTGACCCCCTTTAGGCGCTTCACGCTCGCGTCGGTATTGAGACCAACCACAAGAACGTCTCCAAGAGAACGCGCTTTTTGGAGGAGATCCACATGCCCAGCATGAAGGATATCGAAGCAACCATTCGTAAAAACGATTGTACGGTCCGCCTGGCGCCAACCGTTGGCCATTGCACAGGCCTCTGTTTTCGAGAGAAATTTGCGTGGAGGGCTTTTCGGAGATCGCGACAACGCTTTAAAGAATTCAGCAGTTGAAAGCGTTGAGGTCCCCAGCTTTCCACACACGACTCCGGCAGCGACATTCGCGAGGCGAGTGCTGGTGGGCAGGTCGTGCCCCGTTGCCAATGCCATGGCCAGAAAGGCCACCATGGTGTCACCTGCGCCCGAAACATCGGCGACCTCCAGTGCCGTTGGGCGAAAGGTGGTGGCTTGAGCGGGCTCTCCCTGGGACGACAAACAGACGACACCATGTTCCGAAAGACTCATCACAACACCATCAACCTGCGCCTCGGCAAGAAGAAAGGAACAAAGACGCTCCACTTCTTCCAAGAAGGTCGCCGCGGGCGGCGATGCGGGGTGTGCGGCTGCAAAAGCGTCACGTGCCTCTTTCAAATTGGGCTTTAACAAGGTGCTTCCAGCGTAACGAGAAAGAATGACAGATTTGGGATCGGTGACGACGGGAACTCCCAGAGAACGCGCGAGAGGAAGAAGCCGCGAAAGGAGTGCGTCGGTAACCACACCTTTGCCATAATCAGAAACCACAAGGGCCCTGTTTCCAGGCGCGCTCCCCCCCGTTTCTTCGGCGAAGACCCGGAAAGCGGCAACAATGGCCCGCTCCGCGAGGTCGTCAAGAGAACGCACAACCTCGCGATCGATGCGAGCAAGTTGATGGTAGCCCGCCAGCAATCTTGTTTTGCGGGTCGTTGGGACACCTTTCAAAACAACGAGTCCGCTAGAGTCAATGCCCTCGGATTCGCACAAACTCCGAAGAAGAATGCCGTCACTGTCGTCACCAATGCGACCGCACAGCTGCACTTTGGCGCCGAAGGCTGCGACGTTCGCCGCGACGTTCGCAGCGCCTCCCAGCACCCACCGCCGCTCTTCTTCCAGCACCACCGGCACAGGGGCTTCTGGAGAGATGCGACTGACTCGCCCGTGAATATACTCGTCCAGCACGACGTCACCCACAACGAAGAGGCGAGCGCACTGCAAACGAGAAATGGGATTTTCTGACACCGTGAGACTCCCCGTTCGCGCCCCGGCAATGCAGGACGGCCCTTCATGAATGAAACCTAATAGAACTCGATGAGGAAACTTACGCCAGAGGGCGCCCCACCAGCAATCAAGGCGGCGAGCTTCGGGCCGAGCCCGTCCAGAAGTGCGGACGTGAGGAAGCGACAGCGCATCCTCACGAGCCTTTCGAGCGAAGCATCGACGAAGGCCAGTGGCCGCTCCTTGGGCCGAAAGGAAACGACCTTCCACTGGGCGTTTTCAGTGCTCGCACCAACCGCTGGAGCCGCAAGGGTGACTTCGTAAAGTCGCGGAAACAAGCCCTGCCCCCGCAAAGACTCTGGGATCTCGAAAGGGGGCGGGCAGGCACTGGCCAGGGCTTTGCCCGCGAATAGACGTTCATCGAGTGAAATGGGGGTGTTGGTTTCGGGCTCACGTGCGGAGTCGATCGCCGCCTTTTCTTCACCTTCGCCCTTCAAACCGATTTTCTCGGGGCTTGTTTCCATTTCAGGTGGCGCGGCTCCCAAGCTCTCGAAAGAGCCTAAATCAGCCAAAGGCACACTGCTCTGTGCATCGCGCGACAGTGGCACTCCAAGTGGGACGGGAACTTTCTTCTTGGACGAAGCAGATGTCGACGCGCCCACACTCTTCGAAACCACGTCTGTTGCTTCGTCTTTTTGAGGCACAACGGTGACCCACACGAAAACGAGAGGCTCTGTTTCCGCGGTTTTTTTGAAGACGCTCGCTTTTGTGAAAGAAGCAGCCACGAAATAAACGAGGGCGTGCAGGGTCAGGGCCGAGGCCACGGCCCAGGGCAGACACGGGGATTCTTTTCGCATGGATTTTCCGTTGAAGTGAGCCACAAAGAACCTTGCTTTACTTCACTTTTGCACCGGCGGACAATGGCCTGACGTTTGCGCGTCGGACCAGGGCCGATTAGGATGAGGAATCACCCCCTCAGGTTTCCCGCTCCCACGCAAACAAGAAGAGCCCTCCTGACTATGTCCACACCCGTACTTCCACGCACGCGCCCTGCACAGGGCGCCTTTGAGTCGGCGCTCGTGCCGTTGTCTTCCGTGCCACCCCGACCATCGCGGGCCGCATGGGCTCTCTTTGGCGTGGTCGCTTCTGCCTGCGTGTGTCTGGCATCGGGGTGCGAGCGTCTGGCAAGCCGCGCAGGCACATCGACCACGTCTCATTTTTTCGCGTTCGCGGAAGCGCCTGTTTTGAAGCCCGACCCAATGGTCGCAAGTCGCTCCCGTTTCCGGAGCCAGGCCTTTTACAAAGTGACGGTGCAAGGCGTTCCATTGGGCACGGCCGTTGCGGCCCGCAACGAATCCAATCAGTCTTTTCCAACGAGTGTCGCCATGCGGTTGGTGCACCGCTTGGGTGCCTCGGTCGTCGCGTCCGATGTCATTGCGGACGCCTCGGTCAATGCCCGGGGAGAGGATGTTCTTGATGTCGAGCATGTTCTTGGGTTGGCCAAAGAACGTTTGCTGGCCGATGTCTCGCACTTTCGACGCACACAAGGCCTCCTTGTGCGGGAGTCCACGCCCACATCTGCCCTTCCATCGGAAATCACCCGCATCTTGAGCCTTGCCCCCGCTCTTGCGGGGAGCCCAGGCAACCCTCCGGCCATGGACGCCTTTGCCTTTTTCCAAACACGCGCTTCAGGAACCCCAAAGTATGTGAATCCGTTCACAGGCTTGCTTGTTTCGTCCTCGTCCTCTCTTCAGTTCGACGACGATGGGTTTCTGAAGAAGGGAACCCTGCCGTGGCACGGCGCCCTTCTCCTTGAATTCGAACGCGTGACTGAAAAAGTCGCTTCAGCGCTTTCAAGCGACATTCTGAAAACCCCAGTGGAACTCGGGTGGTTTTCCACCGAGGAAAACATTGCCGCCGATCTCCGCCGTTTACAGGCTGACGCTCAAAGCTGCGCAACGTTCTCGCGAGACGCGGAAAGTCAGGTCCGCAAGGAATTTCCTCAGCTGCCCTACCTCATGCACCGTCGCGTTTTTAATTTCGGATTGCTCTGTTCAAGGCTTTTTGAGCTTCTTTCGAAATCAGAATCGCGCCTCAACGCGTCGAAGACGCTCGATGACGTGCATTGGAGTTTCCGCGACATTTTGGGCGAAGACACGCAGGAACTTCCCAAAAGTCTTTTGTCGCATCCGGATGCGCCTGTGCTTGCGGACGCTTCGAGAAAATGGTTGTGGGCGCGTGCTGCAAGTCAAATTCTTCGCGGCACACATGAAGAACTCGCAGGGCTTATTGCGCTTGAACGGGCACAGAAGGTCAATCTTTCTCTTCGGGTCTTTATCGACACACTCAATCCCGGTTCGGTTGTGAAGGGCGTGATGAGAGTCAAAGAGGCTCGTTTCAAGGCTGATGTCCGCACCGCGCAGGGAAATCAGGCAAGCCCGGGCAGTTGGACACGCGTTCCTGAATCGCTTGTAAAGCCCGTGCGTTTGGCTTCGCGCGCGGGCTTGAGTGCGGAAGTTTTGGCCATTCGAGACGCCATTCCACCCTTGACCTTCGAACTCCTTCACGGCCAAGCCTTTGCGCGGGGCGAAACGACGCCTGTCAGCGCCGTGTGTGAAGCCTTCCAAGGTCGAGTCGGTCTTGACCTCGGAGACGCTCCGAACACAATTATTTCCGGCGCCTTTGCACGCGGGGTGTGGGACGATTCCATGCGCCTCAGTCTTGTGCGCGAATTCGCACAGCGTGCCGGCAGCCATCCGTCTTGCCGTCACGTCATTTTCTCGGTGCCCCAAAAACTCGTGGTGCAAGTAAAGGCTGAGCTCGAAACGTTCGACAAAAATATTCTGCAAAACGAGTCAGAGTTTCAGATCTCGAACAGAAGCATCCGACGGATGAGAGTGCAACCAGGTGTCTACGAGCTCACTCTCACCTCACTCGTGTCGGGTGACGTCATTGGAACTCGGGAAATCATCGTTCCCGAAGGGAAGCCATCGCTGGCAGCCGTCGTAAAGTTCCCTTGATTTCCTTGCGCCACGACTCCAACGGCGTGGGCAAAGGTTCCCGTGAGCCAACCGCCAGACAGTGTTATTTTGCACATGCCATTGGAGCCGCGGCAGAGGAGGCGGGAACCATGCTCAAGAACATTTATGGGCCTTTATCGGGTGGAGTGGGGCAAGAAAAGGTCCTCGAGATCCTTGCCAACAACATCGCGAACGCGGGCACAACGGCCTTCAAGGAAGAACAGGTTTCGTTCCGGGCTCTCGAGTCCGACCCGTGGCCAAGTTACGCGTCGCCGTTGCCGCCAGCCCCTTTTAAAGTCGACATGCGTGATGTGTTTCCTCTGCGGGGAAACGAGATGGGCTACACCGCTCTGGCGAACGTCAGCACCTCGCATGTGCAGGGAGGACTCCGCCAAACTTCGAACCCTCTTGACGTCGCGATTCAAGGCGATGGATTCTTCACCGTAAATACGCCTTTCGGAGAGCGCTTCACGCGCGACGGCAGCTTCTCGCTCACTCCCGAAGGAACCCTCGTCACCAAAACTGGGCAACTTGTGCAGGGTGAGAATGGTGCGCTGACAGGGCTTTCCGAAGGGGACGTGAAGATTCTCCCGGGCGGAGAGATTTATGTGGGCGAAAAGTTCATCGACAAGCTCAAGGTGGTGGCATTCGAAGACCCCGCCCTCCTTCAGAAGCTGGGAGCAAACCTTTTCGTGCACGATGGCCCTCCCGAAAACCAACGCCCCCTGAAGGGCGAAGTGTCTCAGGGGTATTTGGAGTCGAGCAACGTCAACCCCATGCGAAATCTTACGAACATGATAGTGGCCCAGCGGACCTATGAAGCTCTTCAGAAGGCCGTGAAGTCGCACGACGAAACGATGGCTCAGTCGAACCGCGTCGGTGAGGTCCAGTAGGTCCAGGAGCTCTTCTCTCCGAGAAGGACCGCCATCATCCTGACATGAGCCCAGAATCCCTTGCGCACTGAACGAACGTTCGGTCAGACTTTGGAAACACAAAGAACGAACGTTCGGACACGCTTCACAACAAGCGTGGCAGGGGCCACTATGACCGATCTTCACTCTCAAAACCCCACCCCACCTCGTGACGAAGGCCACGGCACCCGGGGCCGCATCCTCGAGGTCGCCCTCGACCTCTTTTCACGGCATGGGTTTACGGCCAGTTCCATGCGCCACATCGCTCGAGAGGTGGGTGTGCGTGAAAGCGCGCTTTACACCCACTTCAAGAGCAAGCAAGAAATCCTCGATACGCTTTTTGATCTCTACGGGCCTGGCTCCATGAGCGCCATGTTCGACAAACTCGACCGCCAGGAACTTCTCGACGACCCCAGCCGCACACTGAAGCGCTTTTTGCTTAGCGCCGTCGAGTTGTGGTGCAGCTCTGGCGAGCGCAAATTCATGCGGCTCGGGCTGATGGAAAGCATCCGTGCCGAGGAGCTTTTGTGCAATCAGGCCCAGACGTCCATTGAGAATGTGAAGAAACGCATGCGCGACTTCTTTCAAAGGCTCGTGCAGGAAAAACGGGTTATTGATGCAGAACCTGAATTCCTCCTCATTCAATTCATGGGGCCTTTGTTTCTTATGCGGCACGAGTTGACGTTGTTTCATTACTCGGACGACTCCTGTGCTCGACTCAAAGCTTTCGCAGAAAATCATGTCGACTTCTTTTTCAAGAACATCATGAAGAATAGGGAGATTTCCGGATGAGGTTTCGACAGGAGAGCATCGTCTCCGCATGGGCGTGCATCGTTTCCGCGTCCGCGGGAGTCGCCTTTGCACAAGAAAATGCGCCCGCGCCCGTTCCCAAGAGTGAGAGCTCCCAGCAAGGTGAGCCTCTGACGTTGAACCAAGCCATGGAGCGCGCAGGCCTTCGCGCATTCGGGGCTCGAATCGCCGAACAGTCGAGGGAAGCAGCCGAGGCAAAGGTGTCGCAGGCACGTGGCGCGGCACTCCCGCGGCTCGACGCCGACGCACAAAAAATTTGGTTCAACGACAACGTGAACAAACTGGCGGGGATTTCGCCTCAACTTCCCGCGCGCGTGACAACGGGCGCTCTGCAGGTTTCGCAGCCCATTATTGGCTTGGGCCCTCTCCTGTTGCAGATCCAGGCGGCGAGTCTCCAGGCAGACGTCGCGCGAAACGACGAAGCCACGGCCCGCAAAGACGCTCGCCTTCAAGGCGCTGAGGCCTACATCCGCGCCCAGAAGGCAAGCCAACTCGTTTCCATCGCGGAGGCGAGTTTGCAAGTAACAGAAAATCAAACCCGCGAAGCGGAAGCCCTGTCCAGAGCGGGTCGCTTGAATAAAGCCGAAAGCATGCGATTTGAGCTCGCCCTTGCAGATGCGAAGATGCAGGCTTCCCAAGCACGAATCACCTACGAACTCGCCTCCGTGAGCCTCGCGGAAATACTGGGCACACCTGGAGCGGTTTACGCACTTGAAACGCCCGCAGACTCTCGATTCGAGAAACAACGTCCTCCTCTTCCCGAACTGGGCGCCGCGCTCAAGGAGGCCGCCGAGAAAAGACCGGAATCCAAGAATGCTGCGGCTGGCATTCAAATTTCCGAGTACTACAAGCTCGCAAGCAACCTCGACTACCTCCCCTCTCTCAACGCGTTTGCGCGTTACGAAAGAAACTTCGAAGCCAAAGACGCCGTGTTTCCCGCGGGCTCGCCCGCTGGGAAAACCTACCCGAAAGAAGATATTCAGGACACGTTTTCATACGGCCTGCAATTGAAGTGGAGCATCTGGGACTGGGGAACTCGCTGGAACCGGAGCAGTGAATATGCGTCGAACCTCCAACGGGCGCGCGTGCAAAAGGAAGCCGTAGAGAGCGGCGTGAGGCTCGATGTGACGTCGGCTGTCTTGTCGCTGCGCGGAGCCGTGGACACCCTCGAAACATCTAAAACTTCGGTGCGGCTGGCTGAGGAGGTCTTCAAGCTCACCAAAGCCCGCTTTCAGCAGGGCCAGGCCACCACCACTGACGTCATTTCCGCGGAGCGCGACCAAACCCGCGCGCGTGGAGGCTTGGTGAATGCGCGCGGTGACGTGGACATCGCCTGGCTCAAGTACCAAAAATCGACCGGCGTCAGCCCAGAGACGAAGTAGGCAGAAATCAAGAAAAAATGAAGCAGTCTTCTTAGGAAAATTCCCCAGCAAGGAGTGAAACAGATATGGACACCGAATTCAGGCGTGCTGACAAGAAACCAAAAACACCCGCCGGGGTGAAACGTGCCGCTCTTCGCGCGTGTTCCGCTTTCGCCACCCTCGGCTTCCTCGCTGTTGTTTTGGGAAGCGTGTTTTCGGCTTGCACAAAAGGATCGGAGAAGGTCGAACTTCCCAAGGAATCACCCGCTGTGCAGGCGCCTTCGGAGGCCAATGTGCAGCCTGGAACGCAGGTGGCTGCCGCAGGCTCGATTCCCGGTGGGACCGAAAACCCGAGCGCGGCGGAAGGAACTCCCGCGACCCAGCGCGAGGTGATTTCGCGCGTGTCGGGGCAAGTGCAGTCTGCAAAACAGGGTGAACAAAGCTTCAAGGTGCCAGGGCACATCGAACAAACGCTGGTGAAAGTGGGCGACTCCGTGAAGCGGGGCCAGCTTCTCGCGAAACTCGACGACGCCGACTACGCTTTGCGCAGTCGGATTGCGACCCTTCAGGTGGATCAAGCGAAAATAGCGCTCGAACAAACCAAAAGAGACATGGAACGTGAAGAGCAGCTCAAACGAGAAGGTGCCACGACCCAGGCGAATTATGAGCGGGTTTCGAACCAATTCAGCAATTCGCAACTGGCCCTTGCCCAAGCGCAGCTCAACCAACAGCAGATAAAAAAGCAGATGGACGACACGAGGCTCACGGCAGCCTACGACGGCGTAGTTGCCAGACGCATGAAAGTGGAAGGCGAGTGGGTTGGAGTGGGGGCACCCGTCTTTCAAGTCGCCGCTGTTACCGAGCTCGAGGTGAATCTCCGCGTGCCAGAAAGCCTTCTGAGGAAAGTGACGCCTGGACAGAAGGTTCCTCTCTCTATTCCTTCGCTTTCCAAGAACACCGAAATGGAAGTTCTTCGCATTGTGCCGGTCATCCAAGAAAATTCGCGCACATTCGAAGTCATCGGGCGCATTACGCGCGCGGACGGAACCATCGTGCCCGGACAGTTTGTCGAAGCTCAATTCTGAAAAAAGCTCATTCAACGGCACGGTTTCTTTTTGACCGATTCGAGCAATCCCCTCATTGAGGTGCTTCCCTATGTTCCTCTCCGACGTCTCCATCAAGAGACCGGTGTTCGCGACGATGATGAATCTCGTCCTCGTCGTGTTCGGACTCTTCGCCTACGGGAAGTTAGGCATCGACCAATTTCCCAACGTCGACTTCCCCATTGTCGTCGTCCAAACCATTTACCCCGGGGCCGACCCCAAAACCATTGAAGAGAAAGTCCTTGAGCCCCTGGAAAAGGGCCTCAACGGCATTGAAGGTCTTGAAACACTTTCGGCCACAGCATACCCAAATTTGGGACAGGTGGTGCTGCAGTTCAAACTCGAGCGCAACGGCGACCGCGCAGCGCAAGACGTGCGCGACAAGGTGTCGACTCTGGCTTCTTTGCTCCCCGACGAGGCCGAGTCGCCCACGGTGGCAAAATTCGACGTGGGTGGCGCTCCCATTTTCACCATGACCCTGTCTTCTGACACCGTGCCCTACGCTGAGCTGTCGACCATGACCGAAGACATCGTGCGTCCGGCTCTGGAACAGGTCACGGGCGTGGGCCGAGTGGATGTCGCGGGCCAAAGGGAACGAGAGATTCAGGTGCGTTTGAACCGCGCTCGTCTGCAATCATTCGGCCTTTCCCCGTCAAGCGTTTCGCAGGCGATTCAATCGCAAAACATCGACATTCCTTCAGGTCGCGTCGATGATTCGCGCTCTCTCTTGCGCATCAAAACTCAAGGCACGTTGGCGAGCGCGTCGGAAATCGGCCAAATTGTGATCCCTATGCCTTCGGGACAAAAAATCCGCGTCGAAGACGTGGCCGCTGTCGTCGACACTCTGGAAGACGAGGTCGGTTATTCCAC
Organism: Silvanigrellales bacterium; assembly: GCA_020247005.1. Taxonomy (GTDB): domain Bacteria; phylum Bdellovibrionota_B; class Oligoflexia; order Silvanigrellales; family Silvanigrellaceae; genus JADCJN01. The sequence goes on along the minus strand of JADCJN010000096.1, from coordinate 15,424 downwards.
CGCCAACGGCAAGCCGGCCATCACGCTTGTCCTGTACAAGCAGTCGGGCGGCAACACGGTTGCCATCGCCGACGGAGCCCGAGGAAAAGTGGAAGAGTTGAAAAAACGCCTTCCCGAGGGCGTGAAATTCGAAATCTTCCAAGACAATTCGCTCTACATCAAGGGATCCATCGACTCGGTGAAGTTTGACCTCGTGCTCGGTGCTTTCCTGGCCATTGTCATCGTCATGCTCTTCTTGCACGACTGGCGCGCCACGCTCATTTCCGCGGCTGCCATTCCCACATCGGTTATCGCCACGTTCGCGTTCATTCAGTACATGGGCTTCACGCTCAACATCATGACCACACTTGGCCTCACACTCGCCATCGGTATTTTGGTGGACGATGCCATTGTGGTGATCGAGAACATTCACCGGCATCTGGAAATGGGGAAGACGCCCATCCAGGCTGCCAAGGAAGGGACGTCGGAAATTGGCCTCGCGGCGCTGGCCATCACCCTGGCCATCACAGCGGTGTTCGTTCCCGTGGCCTTCATGCAGGGCATCATTGGGAGGTTCTTCTATCAGTTCGGAATGACCGTTGCGTTTTCGGTGCTCGTGTCGCTCTTTGTCGCCTTCACCCTGACGCCCATGATGAGCAGCAGGCTGCTGAAGGCACACCAGAAAAAGCCGAGCCTTTTTCTTCCCATAGAGTCCGCTTTGGGTTGGCTGGAAAATGCCTACCGAACGCTCTTGAAAACGGCTTTGAGGTTCCGTTGGATCACCGTTGCCGTGGGCCTCGGGGTGCTTGTCCTTTCCGTCGTCATGCTTCGCTTCGTGCCCGTCGCCTTCTTCCCGAAGGAAGACCGCAGCCAATTTGCCGTCAACTACGAGCTTCCCGAAGGCACGTCTTTGCAACTCATGAAGCAAAAGGTTGCAGTCGTCGACGAATACCTTCGGACCTATCCGGGCGTAAAAGACGTCGTCATGGCCATTGGCGCGAACGCCGAACGCAAGGCGAATTTGGCGCGCCTCGACGTGAATCTCGTGCCGCGAGCAGAACGCTCCTTCACCCAGGACGCCATGGTGAACAGGCTCCGTGACGATTTGAACAAGAGCTTTGGACAAGAGAGTGGGAACACCGGTGCGAAGATCTCCTTGCAGGAAGCGGCCGGCGGCGGGGGTGGCCGCCAGGAACCGATACAGGTCATTCTTGTAGGCAACGACTTCGAAGCTCTTTCCAAATTCGCCAACGAAACAAAAGCCTGGATGGAAAAAAACGTCGATGGGCTTGTGGACGTGCAAACGACAGAACCTCCGCCTGTGCAGGAAGTGAAGGTTGTCACCGATCCCGTCCGGTCGGCCGACGTGGGCTTGTCGACTGGTCAGGTGGGTGCTGCTTTGCGCGCTCTGTATGAGGGCGAAAAAATCGGCGAAATTGAAGACAAGGGCTCACGATTCGACGTTCGCATGAAGGTCGAGGACCTCGACAAACGCAGCATCGACGACGTCACTTCTATTTCTATCCCAAATGGCCGAGGCAACAGCATCTCGATTGCGAGCGTTGCCGACATCTTCGTGGGTTCCGCCCTTTCCAAAGTGGAGCGGCGAGGCGGGCAGCGGCAAATTATGGTTGTGTCGAACTTCAAGGGCGCCGACCTCAACGCCGCTATCGGGAAAATTGAAACGCAGGTGCGAGGCACGCTGCCGGCCGGCATCTCGCTTCAGTTCGATGGTCAGGCCAAGTTTCTGCAAGAAGCTGTCGGCGCCATGCTTGCGGCCATAGCGCTCGCAATTCTTCTCGTGTTCATGGTTCTTTGCGCACAGTTCGAAAGCTACCTCACGCCGTTTGTCATTATGATGTCTGTTCCCCTCGCGTTTTCGGGCGCGTTTGGGGGCTTGCTGCTCGCGCGCCAAACCATGAGTATTTATTCCATGATTGGCCTCATTATGCTCATCGGTCTGGTGGTGAAGAACGCGATTCTACTCATCGACTTTACGCTCCACAACATGCGTGAAGGACGCAGTGTCCACGATGCGCTCGTGATTGCCGGACCAGTGCGCCTGCGGCCCATCCTGATGACGACGGCGGCCATGATAGGCGGCATGATTCCCATCGCCATTGGTCATGGCGTGGGCGGTGAAGCGCGTGCGCCTATGGCTGTGTGCGTCATCGGTGGTCTTATTTCGTCGACCGTGCTGACGCTCGTCGTCGTTCCTTGCATCTTCTCACTTGTGGAAGGTGCACGTGAAAAAGTAAGGCGCCTGTTCGAGAAGGATGCCACCCCAAACACGCAGGAGTCGAGCGTCGGCGCACATTGACACACACGCCTGCGGCATGGTTGAAAAAACCAACGACGCAGGTGTTTCTAGAAGCAACACCGCACTGCTTCCCCGCGCTGCGTCCCTTCCCTGTTTCCCCTGACTGCGAACGAGGAGTTTTCCGCCATGAAAGTCGTCCACACCGAAAGCGCGCCCAAGGCCATTGGCCCTTACTCGCAGGCCTTCGTTCACAATGGTCTTGTTTTCTGTTCGGGGCAAATCCCCCTCGATCCCGTCTCAATGGAAATCGTAGGCACGGACATTGAAACGCAAACGGAACAGGTTCTCAAAAACCTTTTGGCCGTGCTGAAAGCCGCCGGAAGCGATTTCAGCAAGGTGCTGAAAACCACGGTGTTCCTGAAAGACTTCAATGATTTTGCGAAAATGAACGCACTTTACGAACGAGCCTTCGAAGGGCACAAGCCCGCCCGGTCGACCGTGGAAGTCGCCCGCCTTCCCCGGGACGTGAAAGTGGAAATTGAGTGCATCGCCACCACGGGCTGAACTTCCCTCTGGGCCCCATGCTCTTTACGGCAGCCAAAGAGCCAAAGCGAAGGCAAGTCCCAGCCCTGCGCACAGGGCAAAAATAAAGACAGCCCGCAAGGTGTTTCCATCAGCAGCACGGCGGCTCTTTTCCGCAGTGCGGGCCCGCGTGCGGAGTTGAGCCAACGAAACAGGAGCGTCATCCTTTCTCACTTCGCCTCCGGAAACCAAACGGGTGTTCCGGGCGCGAGCACAAGGCTTGATCCGTCGTCGCCCGCTGGAGTCAGGAGGGTGTCACAAACGCTTGTTTCTTGGCCACCGCGACAAGCAACCAGAGCCAAGGGTTTTGCGGCCAGGGCATTCTTCTCCAGAGGACGCCCAGGGGAACTCTCCAGCACAACGCCCTGCCTGCCTTCATCCTGGGCAGGGGACCGCTCCGAACCCGCACCCAGAAGGCCCGGAGCCGCGCGAAGAAAGACCTTCCCCCCGCCTCTCGATTCGCTCACCACTGCGTTGTATCCATACAGTGCCATGAGCCAGCGTTGCAGACCTGCCGCGCTTTTGTCTTTCGGGGAGTCGACGGAAAGCGCCACCCATTTTTCGGTGCCCTTTCTCAGAAGGCGGGATTTGCCGCCCTCGGCATTGAGAAGCACGACGAGCTTTGTGGCAGCCACTCTTTCCAGCGAGCCCGCAAGAGACTCCAGCACCTTGTCGCGTTCCGTTGCGCGGGCGTCCCCGCTCAGGTTGTTTGCCAGAACATGGCTTTTTCTGTTCATGTTCAAGGCGACACGCAGGGTGCTGCTTTCACTGGTAGTGAAAATACCAGCGCTGTTGAAAGCCGATGCGGAAAGATTCAGAAATTGGGGGCCAGTTGCGTCGATGCCCAAAAGAAACGCGCACCGCAGAAGGCCAAGACCTTCCGACTCAGTGCCGCTTCTCTGGGCGGCAGCCTCCGAGTTTCCCATGGCGTTGATGCCCACGAGCACAAAAAGAGCACTCCATGCGAAAAACAGCGACCTGACCAATGCACGCATGCTGTGTTTCCTTTTTCTGTTACCAACCAAGACCAAGCCCTGCGCCAAGGAGGGTTTGTGTGGTGACAAGTCTCAATCGTGCGGACTCGATGCTCGAGGACGTGCGAGCGAGATCTTTAGAAATCAGAATGTCTCTGTGACTGCCAAAGAAAAAAGCCCAAGATCGCAGAGAATCGAAGGGACGCAGCGACAAACCAAGACGCGCGGAAGGAGGGAGTCCCGCGAACGTATAGGCCAATTGGCCCTGAACGCCACGATCTTCGTATTCCTTCGACGCATGCCTGTTTGTGGAAATGAGCCCTTCTACGCGACCAGAGACATTGCCCCACTCCACCACAGGCCCTCCACGCAACGAGAGCACTCCATACGTGGCGTCTCGCGCCTCGTCGCTGCTGAAAGACAGCGACGAGACGTCTTTGAACGTCAAGCCTTGGCTCACGACGTGCACTCCAGGACCCGCACCAAATCCGAAAGGCCCCCACAACGGAAACGTCGTAAAGTAACTCAGCCCAACTTGCCCTTCGTTGTAAACGTATTTTCCGCCATCTTGCAGGCTGAGTGGCTTTGCGGCACCCGGGGGCGTGATGATTCGAATGCCTAGAGTTCCTTCTGTGCGCGCGTAGTGAGCGGTCAAGAGCAAGGCACTGGCAGCGTGTCGGAGTGGCTGCGATCGAAAGAGAGCGCCTGCGGACAAAAGAGTGCCGTTGCCTCCTTTGCCAAACGCACCTCCTCCAACTTCAATATAGGGCTCCGCATCCCAACCAAAAAGAGAACGTGATGAAGGCTCAGGTGTTGGCAGAGGCGTCGGTGACGCAGAAGGAGGGGGCTCACCAAGAGGTCTGGGTGTCCAGAGTGCCTGTGCGGGTGTTGGAGCTGGCGTGGGCGCCAAAGGCTTTTCTGTTTGCCACTCCCCGCAGGTGTCGCCAGGAGCCTTCGAGGCATCGACTTTTACAGCACGAAAACGTTCCCGCAACAGAGTCGTCAGGGCTTTTTGTTGAGTGGCGCGTCCGCCCATGTTCACAATTTTCAAATTTTCGGGGTCGGCACCCTTTGCTTCGTCGATAGTCCAGGCATCCGTCTCTTTGTTGTATCCGACGGGCAAATAGGCCCATCCTCCCCTCCGACCTGGAAACTCGAGTGGCGCAAGCGTGGGATCTTTCACTGGAGGTGCACTTTTGAGGTCTTTTTTGCTGACCTGCCCAACGTAAGGAAGTTGGTCGAGGAGAATGGCGGCCACAGCGCGCGCGTAGGGACTTTGCGCAAGAAGCAGCAATGTCCGCGCTGTGTAGGGCATCCGCGCTGAGGCTTCTGGTGTCGGCCTTTCGCCAGCGTCGGTTTGGTTTCTTTCTCGCGGCAGAAACGACACCGTAAAGCGCAGCGACTTCGCGCCGTCGAGTGCCATGGAAAGACGCCAGTTTGCTTTTTGATCCGCCGCATGTTCGGTTCCGCCCATTTTGCTGTCGGGCAAAACACAAGCAACGCTCCGAAACGGTCCGAGTTTCCAAGGCCCTTTCCCCGAGATGAGGTTCTCGCCAAGCATCCGACACGCTTTCAAGACGGCTTCGTTCCACTCCGACTGTTTTGCCGGGTCTTCGCACGTGGCTTGAGGCGCAATGAAAACAAGAGAGTCGTCTGAATTTTGTGCTTGCTCTTCGTTTCCCAGCGCCAAGTTCGTGTCTGCAATTCCGACAGCCAACCCGGCCGCCAGCAAAGGGGCCACTCTGAAGCATTGAAACTTTCCGTTCGTCTTGCCTGCAAGGTTGCACGGTGGCGCCTTCGCATGGCCGCCCATCATTCGCTCCCTTCAACTTCTCGCGTGATCCAAACGCGTGGTTTGTTGGCGGGAAGAAACGCGGTTGCTTTTGCCAACATCGACTTGGCAAAAAGAGGGTGACCGAGCGCAACGTTCCATTCCACACGCACCACGGTCGACGCAAACACGGCAGAAAAAAAGGATGCTTGGCGAGTCCAGTCGAACGACGCGCTGTTTCCTTTTGCCTTCTCGAGGCGTGCCAGAAAAGCTTCGGAACCAAGGGCCTGGCCTGCACTTCCCACCCAGCCAACATCGGCGTCCACCCAAGCCAACAACCCTTGAGCAACACCCTTTTTGACGTCTTGCAGAAGAGTCGCCTCGCTCGCCCGAAGCTCGAGCCGAGACACCCCTCTCGCTTCAAAACGGAGCTTCACTTCCGAGGGGTTCCGGGTGGCGCCCTCTCCGAAACTGGGTTCGATGAGGAATTCGGCTCCCGAGGGAAGAAGAGTCGCAAATTTCGAGCCCATGCGTGCATCCGGAAAGTTGAGTTGCACTGGCCAAGCGGCAACGCCAGAGCGTTCAAGGGTGTTCCCACGGGCACGGGTGACAGCGGACGTCTTTCGTCCTTGCCAGAACCAATGAGGAGAGATGCTGGGAGCCGCTCGCCCTTCAAACGAGCTACGGATATCCGACCACGTCGCTTCGCCCAAAGAATACCGAACACTGCGTGCATTCATGTCTTCAAGGGAAGCAAGTGTCATGGTGCGCGCTGAGGGAGCCCAAAGGATTTGGCCACTTTCAGAATCGTCCGTTCGGAGTCCCAAGGTCACTCGCACATCAATGATCCCGCTGACACCCGACCTGTTTCGAGCCCCCGAAGCCCGCAAGGAGTCTTCGTTCTGTTTCATGAGCGCCGAGAGTGTTGCGATGTCATTGCTCTGCAGCGTGAACCACCACTGGCCATTTTCGAGTGTGGCCTCTTTCACCAGGGCGTCCTTTTCAAGGTCTCCCGCCACCGAAGCCAGAGGGGCAACGTCGACACGCACCACCACACGACGTTTTGCAAGTTCTTCTCGTTTGTTCGCTGCAAGAGAGGGAAGTTCCAAGGGCACTGGCAAAGGCTGCACGCGAGCCTTTCGGAAACTCGAGGAGTGCCAGAGCACACGCTCCTCGAAGTCGTCGGGAAGCTTTGCTTTTGCAAGCGTGGCCTCAACGAGACGTTCATCGGACCATGTGGTGGAAAGCTGTGGTTGGTCGTCTTGACCAGAAGAACCCGAAGTTCCGTTCTCACCGTTTTCGGAATCGGAAGCGACTTTGCCGGCGCCCATTTCAGCCGTCTGCAAACGCCCTTCAATGGCTTCCTGTTGTCCGGTTGTTTCGTCGACAAGCACGAGACCAAAAGAAGCGTCAGACTTCACCTCCACTCGACCATCACGCTGACGGGAAAGTTCGAGAAGCTCGGTGCTTGGAAGTTCTTTGCCTGAAAGTCCAGGACGTTCCGATGCGCGCGCGGACTCGGCGACTTCAATCACTTTGTCTCCCACACGGATGCGTGTTGTTTCCTGCTGTCCTAGAGCACGCAATCCAAGGCTCGTAAAGTTCCGAAAAAGAGGCAACCCCACAGGAGGCGAGCCATTGTCTTTCAGTTTCAAATTGCCGACCAGAACAGTCACCAAATAGTCGGGCTTGAGCAGCGAAAGCGCGGCAGACAGTTTGACTTGGGAGTCGGGGCCAATTTCAAAACGCTTGCCGCTGACAAGCAAGATTTCAGCCGTTGACCCATCCGCGGTGGAAATCGTGTTGCCATCGAGGACCTCCTGCCCAGAAACCACATTCGTCCAAACAGAAATCTGTTGTGACTGGACCAGGACCTTGCCCTTTATGGCCACAACTTTTCCAATCGCTTCGACAATCGAAAACGACCTCTGCGTGTCAACGTACCAGGCGAGCAAGCCAGAAAGGACGGCAAGCCACGAGACAAAAAGAAGTCCCTGCTTCATGCAGCTCCTTCCGCACCATGCAGGACTAAAGGCATTCCCTGTGGCGCCACAATGGGCGCGTCGAGCATTTCAACAACGACGACCGTAATGTCGTCGTCGAGGCTCGCGTTGCCGAAATGATTGTTCATACGGGTTACGAACGTCTCGCGAAGTTCTCCTTCCCTCAAACACGCCATTTCGCCCAAGAGTTCGCGCAGACGCGCCGGTTTAATAGATTGACCTTGATCGTTGACACACTCGGTGAGTCCATCGGTGTAGAGAAAGAAGCGATCGCCATGGCGAAGCTGCAAGGTTTTTTCCTCAAACTGAGGATCAGGCCCAAAACCCAGCACCGAACCGGCTCCAAGAAGCGGTGCACTTCGTTTTCCATGAGGAATGACTTCAGCCGGAACAGGCTCGGCGGGCACGTTCCCCGTCTGGGTCGACTCATCGGCACCAAATTCGCTTGCATGCCTCTGGGCTTTTCTCTTCTTGCGCGAAAGGCGTTCGTCTGAGGCATCGCGGGGAAGAAACAAACAAGGGACGTGCCCGGCGTTCACATAAGTGAGTTCATGGGTTTCGGAATCGAGAAGAAGGAGAAACATCGTCATCGATGAACGCCCCGCTCCCGACTCCCACAGCATGTCATTGAACGCGCGCAGCAACGACGCGGGAGCCTGCTCTTGGCGTGTCCCGGCAATCACCGATCGGGCATAGTTTTCAAAGAAGCCGAAAGCGGTCGCACCCACGAGAGCCGCTGGCGCACCATGACCCGTGGCATCGGCCACAAGCACGAGCGTGCGAGAAGCCGAGAGCCGGTAATAACTCCACCAATCGCCCGCGCACTCGGACGCCGACCTGTAGTGGCCTTGAACCCGAAAGTAAGTTTCATTTTCAACACGCTTGGGAAACAGTGTTGTTTGAAACGCCTGCGCCGTTCGAAGCTCTGCTTCTTGCCGCGCCGCGACAGCCTGAACTTCGAGAAGCCTCACAATTTGTATCGCCATGTGGTTCACGGCATTTCCAAGCAAGCCGACTTCGTCGCGCCCTAGAGCGTTCACTCGGGCCGAAAGGTCGCCTGAGGCAATGCGCAGCGTAGCCGACACGGCTTCAATGATGCTTCGCGTTGCGCGTCCCATGGCCACATAAATGAGGCCGAGGGCACCCCAAGCGACGATGAGTCCAAGAAGAGCGAACTGACCAAGGCGTTTGTAAAGTTCCCGTTTCTCTTGACCCGTCTCTTGTTCCACGAAGGCAATGATTTTGTATTCCTGCCCAGGGCTGAAGGCAGTCACCAGTGGTTCGCCTTCAGCGGTTTTTCCTTCGTAGTTCGATGCCGACACCGCGCTTACGGCCCGTTGTGCTTCTCGACTCTGCACGAACGTCCGCGCATCGGCGGGCCCCTTTCCCGAAGGCCAAAGCAGGGGTGTCCCGTCGCTTTTGAAAACCCAGCTCCGGGAGCGTTCAGACGCCTCGACTGATGCCCCCAAACCGTCGGCGAGAACGGTCAAAAGAGCCCAGACATCACCATCGGGGGTTTTAAATCGGGAACCAATGAGAAACAGTGGAGCCTTCGTTGCCTCTGTGAGATTAAAGAGTTCGGCACGGTCGAAGTCTTTTTCTTTCCGCTTTGCGAGCTTATCGAGAATCCTCACCTCGTGAGCTCTGATCTTCTGAATGAGTTCCTTTCGATCGAAAGATTGGAGGGAATTTTGACTTTTGGACAGGCTTGTCCCGAGTCCCACGGCACGTGGGGGCTTGCCCGCCTCCACTAAGTAGACATCGAACGCCACAATCTGAGTGTTCGAGTTTGCAAAACCTTCAACCTGTTGCTGAAAGTCTTTTGCCGACATTTTGAACAGGTTTTGAACCATGGCTCCTGAAATGGAGCGCCACTGCGAAAACTGATTCTCGACTCCCAATTGGCTCCGCGCCGCCGAACTCTGAATACGATCACGGATCTGCTCGTTGAGCACGGCCGTGAACTGACTTCCCGAATTCACAGCAAACGCACCCACTGCGAGCGTCAGAAGCGCCGTGAGAATGGCGAAAAGCTTGAAGCGCAGGGAGTGGTACCATTTGACGTACACGCGACTCTCCATTCTGACGCCTTAAAAGAAGCGCCGTGGGAATGGCGCCCACGCGATGTCAAAGTCGCGTCAGCTTCCATTTTACAGTGTGGTTCGCGAGAATGGATGAAAGGGTCAAAAATGCGTGCAAAATATCGAGTCCTTACGAGCCCGTCGTGCCTTGCCACCGTCATTTGCTTGGCATGCCTTTCTCTGGCCTCATGCCTGAAGGCGAACGGCGGCATCGAAATTGTCGATTCGTCCCTGGGCCAAGCCACGGCCACCCCCCGTGCGACTCTCACGCCCACTGCGGAGCCTCTCAAGTCCTTCGTCGAGCTCTACGTCTCTGACGTCTCGGCTTATCTCAGCCTCTCAGCTGCGGACGCGCAGGCGTTCAACACGGCAACAAGGGAAGGCATCGCCAGCACCTCGGTCACAGGTGAGGCGGCAACATCCACCCTGGAAACACTCGTGAAGAACACGGTGGCCTGGCTGAAAGAAAAAGACAAAGTCAAAGGAGACCTGCAAGCTCGTACCGCCATGGCGACCCGCATCCTGTTGGCCGGCTACGTAGCGACACGGGAACTGGCATCCGCTTCGCGCACAACTCTCCGGGAGTCTCACGTCCGAGCCGTCGCGAATCCGATAGCCGCCGCGTTCACCGAAGTCTTTTCTCCGTCGAACGTCGACGTTGTTGCGAATTATGCCTTGTTTGCTTCAAACATTGTTTCTCTCCTCATGAATTCGCTCCGTGATGAAGACTCCGTATCGGCAGCCGACCTTCTGACACACTCCACTTGGCTTGTGGGCGAAATGGCGGGAGCGCTGAAAGGTCAACTCCTCTTAGGATCCGGCTCCGCATTTGCAGAGGCCTATTGCCGAGAAACGGGAGCCGTTGTGATCAAGGAACTTGCCGGAGACGCCGCCGCCACGCAATTGTCGTTCCGCAGTGCCTATGCCACCGACATCATGGATTCATTGGAAGCGATTTACACCTCCGGCACTCCCACCCTGAGTGAGTGTTACGACGCCATGGATGAAGGCCTTGCCTCCGCTCTTTGACTTGATTTCAAATCGAAGGAAACAGGTTTTTTCTGGAGTCATTGACAAAGGTTCGGCTTTCGATTTGTCGAAAAAAAGAGACAAGAAGCGAGGCTGTCTCATCGGGCCTTTCTGTGGGAAAATCGTGCCCAGGCCCTGAAAGAACGTGCAGCCGGGAACCCTCGACGCGTTCCCAGAGCTTCAGGGAATTGCGCCAGTCCACCAAGCCATCATCGCGACTCACAACAAAACAAACGGGAAGCGAGAGGGCGTCGAGCGCGGCACGTCCGTCGAACAAGGCGGCGGCCAGAAGCTGTCGGATCACGGCGAGCTTTTGAAAACCCTCACGCCGCCAGATGTCGTCCCAAAGTGCGGGAAGCTCCGGTCGATTCTTCAAAGTTTCCTGCGAAACAAGCCAGCGTGCAAACTCTCCGTTGCTTGGTATAGGCTTCCGAAGTGCATAAAGGAGCTCCGCCACGGCTCGGGGTGCGATGCGCCGTTCCTTCGTGAAGCGCGCAGACGAAGCCAGCACCGACAACGAAGCCAGGCCAAGAGAGGGGCGCGAAGCCGCTTCCACGCACACCATGCCACCAAGGCTGATGCCCACCAAGTGACACCGCTGAAGGCCTTCGTGTTCGAGTGTGGCAACAACATCGGCGGCAAGAGCTTCAATACTTCCTCTTCCGGTTTTCGAAGGCGACAATCCGGTGCCGTACAAATCGACGGTGACAACCTTTGCCCACGGCGTCAAAGCGTCGATGAATTCCAGCCAAAATCCTGACGAGCGCCCAAGTCCGCGCACAAGAACGACAGGAAATTGGAGAGGGTTCCCCTCTCCTTGGAAGGGAAATGTGCGGTAACCTAACACCTGGGGTGCAAGCATGTTCTCTCAACCTCGGGCTGCGGAATGACGACACTCCGAAGATAGACCGCCTGGTGGCGAGGGGCAAAAAAGGGAGTGACAGAATGAGAACGAAACGACGGAGTTTGCGGGCCTACCTTGTGGAACCGTTCAAGCAGATCCGATTTGGACTGCACGTCGTGGGCGTCTCGTTGGCGTTCATTTCCCTTCTTGCCTGGCTTTTCGTGCGTTCGTTTCGGGAACAATACCAGCAGGTCATCGACATCTTCCAGGTAACTGAAACTTCGGACCTCATGACAAACGACGTGTTCCTGCGCAACGCGCTTGTCATCGGTGGAACCTTATTCCTGTTCGCCGCGAGCATCATGTTTGTTGTCATCCGACGCACACACAAAATGTACGGGCCTATGGTGAGCATCATGCGATTCGTCGGAGAGCGCGACAAAGGCAATTACGCAGTGCGCATCCATATTCGCGAGCGCGACGACTTTCAGAGTCTCGTGGGTCGACTCAACTCCCTTGCAGAAACGCTGCACAAACGGCACGGCAAGTCGACCGACTCTTCTGCCACGGGGCACTCTGGCCTCGACGCTCTCGATGCCCGGCTGCGTGATATGGAAGAGGGGGTCGTGGTGGTCGAGGATCCCACGAACGGAAACAAGGCGAGCTAGTGCCTCGAAAGCTTGAGCTTTAGAGTCTCCTTGGCTTCAAATCGCCGCTGTCCTCTGCGCGTAAACCTTCCAATCGCTGCCAAAGACTCTCGAGCGAGGCTTTGGCCTTCGCGGTGTGCCCCGCCTGCAACTGGCCGAGTGTCGTGAGGGCATCGGCCTGAAGCTTTGAGCGCCTGACGTGGCCTTTTTTGTGGACTTGCCTCACCGCATACAAGCACGCCACACCTTGCCCCTGCGCCGCCGACTCTTGGCAAAGCGCGAGGTCGGCCGCCGAAAACTCGAAGTTCACAACAGCACGCGCGCAATCTTCGGTGGGCGCCACCTTGTCACAAAAGCCGACAGCCTCACGTGCGAGGTAGAAAGCACGGGCTCGAAGCGGATCTCCGGGTGCAACAGCCTTTGAAAGGGGCTCTGGCAATGCGAGAGGAACATCGCCCGGCGCGTAGCCGGAAGGAACTCCCGACAGGTCGGAGAGGGGAGGACGCGACTCCAGGGCACCTCCGTCCGCCGAACCAATGGCTTCGACAAGGGTGAGTGCGGACGCACTGTCGTTTCGAAGAACGGCATCACGAAAAGACTCCAGAGAAGCCAGCGCCTTTGCAGCAGGAACACTGTCTTCCACCACCACGCGATCGGCGGACTCGCGCAAACAGCGCCCCACGGGCTCGAGGCAATCGAAAGGGTCAAGGGCTCCGCTCAAGCACCTTCCCTCGGCGTCTTTGGACGGCGTCACCCCTGTGTTCGACGGGGTGCAACTTTGCGCGCTCTCGGCGGAAAGAACTGTGTTTGAGAGTCCGCGAATGCAATCAACGGCCTCGTTGGCGAGCAAAATGCTGCGGTCCTCGCGCGGCATTCCAGAACGGGGGCTCAGAGCAACACGTTTTGCCACATCGAGGCAAAGGGGAAGCCCATGATGTCCAAAGGTCTGAGCCTGCCCAATCATTTTCGCACACTCGTCGAAGGCGCGGCCCTGCCCAGCCGTTCCCAAGGCGCGACACGTCTCGTGTGGCAGAGCAACCGGCATGGGGGCGTTTTGAACATTGGCGAGGCGCCCGCTCGCACGGCTTGTGCACGCAAACAAGCCCCACCCACTCCCGACGGAAGCAAATGCAAACACGACGAGGGCAGACATCCTGACTCCAAAAATCGTCGCGCAGTGAGGCATGCTGTCTTTACTCCGATATATACTTGAACTCAGCCTGAAAACTCGCAGGAAGCTTGCGGGCGAAGCGGAAGTCGAGGAGCTTCTTTTGCATGCAGTTTTTCACGGCAACAGCCGACTCACCGTCGTCAGACACCTTGAGTTCCTTGATGGTCACGCCGTTGCCTCCCTTGAGGCCATGAAACACTCCGGTCCCTTCGACCAGAACAAGTGGGTCGACTTCCTCGCGCAGAGTGATGCAGCTTGCCACCATTTCTGTGGCACCCTTGCGAAACTCAGAGGTCGCTGCTTCCAGTTTTTTCGCATCACTTTGCGATGAAGCCACTCGGAGCACCCCTTGCACGGTTCCTTTTTCGCGTCCTTTCGTAAGGCGCCGTGACGTGTAGGCATTGAAAATCGCTTGAGCGCCGAAAGCGCGCCTGACTTCGTCCAATGCAAAGGTCCTTTTAAATATGGTGTCCCACACTTCCGCGCGGGCAGCCTCCACGGGAACGAGCTCGAAGCGACCGAGGAAGAGCAGAGCATCGTCTGGAGGCGGCGTTCGCCCGACGTAAACAGCTCCGCTCCCCCCATCGAATCCGAGAGTCGTTCCGGGGCGGGGCTCTGCGAGTCTTACCACCATTTGGCGCTTGAGTTCTTTTTCAAGACCAACAGAAGCGTAAGCATCGGAGCGTTTCCCCAAAACAAAGTAACGCTCCAACGCCGGAGTTGGAGCCTTGAGAACATCAAGGCGCCAGGGGACGCGGGAAGCCCCGCCCGTTACGACATGCGTGGAGCGAAGCATCCACTCTCCTTTCGGAAGCTGGAGCGTGGCAGGCACCGTTCGAACGCCTTCGCAGGCTCCGGCTTCAGGAATTCCAATGGCGCTGAAATAGTCTCGGTCGTCGCCCACGCGTTTCCACACCAGATTCAAGGCACCTTTCGTTCCGCAGGGAATATCGACAAGGAGTCCTACCTTCGCCAGCGCAGGCTCGGGCGGTGTCGGCATTCCCGAAGCATTCAAAAGCGAAACCCGCGCGCGCGGAAAGTCAGGGGACGCGGCGTACACGCGGGACGATGCCACCGCAGAAAGCTTCCCGGCATCAAGAATAAATTCGACAGGAACAACCTCCTTGTCGATGTTCTCGACCTCCGTTAATGAAACGAGCCCCCCGTCTTTCATGGCAAATGTCGTAACCGCGGCCATTCGAGGAAGCGCAGCAATAAATCCCTTTCGCAGCTGCACTGGAAGCGCTGGACGACCCGAGGGCATCTGGAAGGGATTCTCGAGGGGAAATTGAAGGTCGCTTGTGCGCTCCGAGGCAGGGTCGACGTAGGTTGCCTGGAGGGCCTCCACCACATACTCGCCCTCAGGCACAACCGGAAAAAGAGGAAGAGCGAAAGTCGCAGCGGGCTTGCTCGCATCGAGCACAGCGCGGCTGCCGCCGTCGCCTTTCTCATTTGAAAGGAGCGGCAAACGCAAAAGGGTGGTTGCCTTCGTTTTTTGGTTTCTGACGACAAGAACAAGGTTTCTCAACTGCAACGAATCGACCGGCGTGCCAAGAGCGGGGCGCCCGTTCTTTTCGTTGTCGGTGGCTTCGATGCGCACCGTCCAAGAGAGCGGAAACCAGAGGAGCCCCGCATCGTCGGGAATCTTGACTTCGGCCGCAGGTGGAAAGGTTGAGGACGTGCTGGCATCCGCACCCTGTGAGCTCGGCCCTATGCCGCCTCCCGTCTGGCATCCGGTAAAACCCATGCTCAGCGTTGCTACAAACGCGCTCAAGAGGGAAAGAAAAGGCGCCTGCGTAAACGGGGCTTGCCGTGTGCGATAAGGCATGGTTCCTGTCACTCCTTGACAATAAATTCTTGCGATCAAACACCTAAACTACACCCTGCCCCCAAAGAGGGGCAAGCCAACAGGTCTCATTCGAGTCTTGCCTTTTGAAGGTTGCCGTACTAAGCGTCGTGAACCCTGAACTTCGAGCCCTTCCCCCCCGCGATAGGCACCGAAGCTTTTTGGCTTTCCTGGGGAATCGTCTAATGGCAGGACGGCAGATTCTGACTCTGCTAGTCTAGGTTCGAGTCCTAGTTC
>JADCJN010000095.1 GCA_020247005.1 Silvanigrellales bacterium | reverse complement strand
CGCCACTCCAGTCAGCGCAACGAAAACAGTCACTTTGGAAACCAGTCCCCGAAAACCTTTGGGAGAGCTCTTTTTCATGTCGCCTCCAGCACGAATTGTGTGTGGTCAAACCTGTAGCACACGTATTGGCCAGCCGGAAGAATGGTTCACACCAATTTCGCAAGATCCTCTTGCGCAGCCATCCACGCCACCTCAGCTTCGGCAAGGGACTCTTGCAGGACACCCTTTTCCTGAGTGAGCGACTGAAGCGTTTTGTAGTCCGCAGGAGGCAAGGCAGAAAAACGCTCTTCGAGGCTCGCAAGCTTTGCTCCCAGAGCTTCCATGTCTTTCTCCGCCTTTTCGACGGCGCGCTCGAGCCGCTGCCTTTCTTTGCGCGACTCCTTTGAAGCCTGACGCACGTCCTGAGCCGAGCCAAGCCCTTGCCCCGTTGGTTTTGCTTCGCTTTGGCCTGCTTTCGAAGGGGATCCCGAGGGCCCTGACACCAACGAGGCGCCCGACGTTCCAATCCCTTGGGCACCCAGGTCAAGAGCCGGATCAAGGACGTTTGGAAATCCTGAAACGGCGGCCAGGCGCTCGTAGTCGGGCAGGTCGCCTTCGAAAAGCTGCCCGCGGCCATCGGGAAGCATGGCGAAAACATGCGTGCACACTTCGTTGATAAAGTGTCTGTCGTGACTGACAAACACAACCGTGCCCTCGTAGTCGTCAATAGCCTGAGCCAAAATTTCGCACGAGGTCATGTCGAGGTGGTTGGTGGGTTCGTCGAGCAAAAGAAGATTCGCGTCTTGCACCAAAATTCGAGCAAGCCCTACGCGCGACTTCTCACCCCCCGAAAGGACACCAACAGGCTTGAAGACGTCGTCTCCCCGAAAAAGGAAACTGCCCAGCAACGAACGCGCCTGCTTTTCCGTGACCGTCGCCGAAGCCCCCACCACGTTGGAAAGAACGGAAGCGCGCGCGTCAAGGACCTCAAGCTGGTCTTGCGCGAAATAGGCAAGTTTCACCTTGTGGCCTTCACGAACCTCGCCCGCAAGCGCCGGAAGGCGTCCTGCGATGGTTTTCAAAAGCGTCGATTTTCCAATGCCATTCGCACCAATGACCGCAATTTTTTGCCCTCGATGAACCCGAAGTTTCAAGTTGCGAGACAGTGGTGTCCTTGCGTCGTACCCCAAGCTCAAGTCGTCAACCGCCAGCACTTCTCGCCCCGATGTTTCAGAAAGCGGAAGCCGAAACGCGAGGGCGTCTTGCGTTTCTTCTGGGGTAATCGACTCCTCCATTTCCTGAATGCGCGCTATCATCTTCACACGCGATTGTGCCTGACGTGCTTTCGTCGCACTCGCGCCGAACCTTTCAACGAAACGTTGAAGATGTTCCCTGCGCGACCGCAGCGTGTCGGCCTGGGCTTGCTCACGCTCCAAACGCTGTTCTCGTTGAACAAGGAACTCATCGAAGTTCCCTTTGTAAGACTCGAGCCCTCCTGCGTGAAGGTGAAGCGTGTAGGAAGAGAGGCGGTTGAGCAGGTCTTTGTCATGAGAGACAAAAAGAAGTGTTCCCGGAAACTGCCCCAGGTATTTTTCCACCCACATGAGCGAGGGGAGGTCGAGGTGGTTTGTGGGCTCATCCAAAATCAAAAAATCAGGGTTGTTCAGGAAGATTTTTGCAAGTTCAAGACGCATGCGCCATCCGCCCGAAAGAGAGCGGGGGCAGGCGCGCTGACGCGCCGCATCAAACCCAAGCCCCGCAAGAATGCCCTTGGCGCGGGCCTCCATGGCGTAGCCACCCTCCGCGCGAAACCGGTTCTCCAACGCTTCGAAGGCCGCATGACTTTGTTCTGAATAGCACTCCGTCATGCGGTTGAGCGCTGCATCGAGTCGGGTTTTCAGATCTTGGAGCGCTCCTCCCCCCGATAAACACTCTTCCAGCACAGACGGCGCAGGATTCGGATTCGGCTCCTGCGGAAGATAACCGAGCGTCATGCCTCCCGGGCGTAAAATCTCGCCCTCGTCGGCCTCTTCGCTCCCGCACAAGATGTTCAGAAGAGTCGTTTTGCCAGCCCCATTCGGCCCGACAAGCGCGATGCGCTCTGAGCGCGGAAAGTGGTAGGTGGCCCCTTTGAGAATCACCCGAGGGCCATAGCTCTTCTTCAAATTCTCGATGCGGATCATGCGTGGGCGGTCCTCCTCTCAAGGGGCAACCGCTCGACACTAGCGAGCTTGGCTGCAGGAAGGAAGAAACCCACCCAAAAAAGGAGCTCTTTCCTTACTTCGGAAAACACGCCCCGTCGTTCACATCGTAAATGCACTTGTTCGTGCGGGTGCAAAGCAGCGAACCTTTCCCGTTCCAGGCCGAGCATTCCTCGATGAGCACAGGGTCGTCGGAGCCAAGAATGCGCTTGATTTCAATCACGTTCGTTCCATTCACTTCACTTCTCACAGCGAAAAGCTTCACCGGCAAGTTCACTTGAATATCTGCCTTGGGAACACCGCTCAACGCAGAGGCGGAGACCACAACGTCGGCATACCCAGAAGACGCAAGCGGCACGCCCGCTTTCCATTCGATGCGGAAAGACCCTTCTCCGTATTCGCGCAAAAAGTAACTATCGCTGGTGTCGGAAGCCGAAGAAAGCAGCGAGCGGAGGCCACTCTGCCTGTTTGTATCGTATCCACCAAGCGTTATGGTTTTTCCAACCATGTCCGAAAGGGGACCAGACGTGCGCGGATTCGTCGAACGCGTCGCCCCCACCTGAAGCGTCACCTCGCCATAATCGCCATCCCGTCCGTCCGCAGGACTCACACCTCGCCGCCCAGAAGCGCCGTCTTCGCAGGTGTAGTCGGTGCGAATCTCTTGATCGAGACGCCATTCGTACACGTACCGCCCACTGTTGTCGCGCGGCAATTGCGGAGGAAATCGAGAATCACCCACGAAGTCGCCCGTGCAGGCCGTGTCTGCGGATTGTTGGAAAGTCCACGGGGCATCGGGCACTCCCACCGCCTTACTGTAAAGCTTCCACCGGCAGTCGAACGCACTCCAACGGGTGAGCTGGCATCCGCATCCAGGAGCACCATCGCCACCGCTGCCCGAAGCAGCCCCAGAGCCCCCCGCATTTCGAATGGTCACAATGCCGAGCTTCGCAAGGTCGGCCTTCGACTTCAAAATAATGTCG
>JADCJN010000094.1 GCA_020247005.1 Silvanigrellales bacterium | reverse complement strand
GTGCCCGTGCCTGTGCCTGTGCCCGTGCCCGTGCCTGTCCCGTTGGTTGATCCTGGTGGATACCCGCCTGTGCCTTGGTCGAATCCTGTGCCCGAGCCTGCGGAGGGGGTGCCCGTTGGATACGTTCCAGCGCCTCCCGTTTGGACCTTGCCTGTGCCCATTTGCGCATCAAGGATGTCTTGGGTCGTGTCGCCGGCTTTCAATGTGCCACCGCTTCCAAAAACAGCCCCACCTCCGCCGCCGGAACCTGCGAGGTCCCCTGACTTGGGCTTTCCATTGGCATCGAGTTCGCCTGGCGACAAGTCGCCTTTGCCGCCATTCTTTCCGGCGTCGAGTTCATTTGGCGACACGTCGTTGGGTCGCTTCGAAGAATCGTTCGATTGAGAACCCTGAAAAACGGTCTTTTTGCAGCTCGAATGCGAGACGACAACGGCGAGGGTCAGCAACCCAAGACGTGTGAGCGAGAGGACTGGGAACGTCATTCGGGTGTGTCTCCACGGTGCGTGGGCCCCCGCTGGGAAAAGCCCCTTTGCGGCGAGTTTACCTCACCTGCCCACAAGTCTTGTGGGTGTCTGCGTCAAAGTCGGCACCTTCGACGAAGGTGGCCTCTGTTGAGTGGACGCGGAATCGGAGGGAGCCCCACTCGATTTAACCCGGAGAGGCGGCTGACCCAGCCAAGAGCCCGCCGTCAATGTTCAGCTCGGTTCCTGTGAGATACGTTGCATCATCGGACGCGAGCATCAGCACAATGGATGCAACCTCTTCAGGCGTCCCGAACCGCTTCAGGGGTGTGTCGGAGACCAATGCGCTCATTTTCGCTTCCCGGTCGGGGCCTGTGCCCAGCATCGCCTCCCACATTGGCGTGAGAATGGCCGCAGGATGGACTGAGTTGCATCGGATCTTCCAGCCCTGTCCAGCGCAGTACAGCGCGACGCTCTTTGTGTGATTTCGGATGGCTGCTTTCGACGACGCGTAGGCTGCGGCAAGGGGAATACCGACTAAGCCGGAGCGGGAAGAAATGTTGATGATCGACCCTGTGCCTCGGCCTTTCATCGCCCCAATCGCATAGCGGCATCCAAGGAATGTCCCGTCGAGATTCGTTCGATGGACCTCCCGCCAATCCGTGAGGCTGACGTTCTCCGGATCGTGAGCAACCGGACCACTCTCAAATCCTGTAATGCCGGCGTTGTTGACCACGACGTCTGCACTGGGCAAACGTTGCGCCAAGCGAATCCAATCGACCTCTTCACGCACGTCAAGCTTTTCAAAGCGGCACCCGATTTCCGCTGCTGTGGCGGCACCGGCTGCTTCGTCAAGGTCCGTTGCAATGACGATTCCGCCCTCATTGTGTAAGCAGGCAGCAATCGCGCGGCCAATTCCGCGCGCGGCGCCGGTGACGACGCATATCTTTCCATCCATTCTTCTCATGGCGCTCTCCTCTCTTTTTGCAGTCGATGCCAAAGCCTCTCCGCTTGAACATCAACTCAGGGTGAGCTTCAAGTGAAGCGGAAATCAGGAAAACTTCGCAAGGCCTGCGTCGCGAGCTTTGGCGAGCCAACCGGAAAAATCATTTTCGGCTCGTCTCGAGAGCAGGAGCCGCTTCAATGATTTGTCCATTTTTCCCGGTTTGCGCAGGGGGTGGTTCGGGTTCGCCTTGGGAAGCAAAGACGCCTGCTCGCCGGCGAAGCGTGCCGTGTCACTCTCTGTCAGGTCGCCAAACAGCCCCCAGTGAATATTCATGGGAGTGAAGTGTTTGGGTTCCGAAAAAAGGACGAAACGGGCCAAGGCACCGAGGCTCGTGTCGGCGGGGGGAACGTCGAGAGGCACGGCGTTCCCTTTGAGCCGGTGGGCAACGGCGTGTCCGACGAGGGTTCCCATGGCGGCGCTCTCCAAGTAGCCCTCCACACCCATGAGCTGACCCGCAAGGAAGACGCGCGGGCGGGCACGCAGAGAAAAGTCGGGAGCGAGAAGGCGTGGCGACACCACGTAGGTGTTGCGGTGCATGCTGCCAAACCGGTGGAATTCGGCTTGTGCAAGGCCCGGCAACGTGCGGAGAATGACTTTTTGCGCAGTCCATGTGAGACGCGTCTGGAAGCCCACCATGTTGTAGGCTTGTGTGCGCAAGCTTTCGCGGCGCAGCTGAACGCAAGCATAGGGTTGGCGTCCCGTGCGGGGGTCCACAAGGCCGCGGGCCTTCATGGGGCCAAACGACAGCGTTCGGGGCCCGCTTTCGGCCAAGACTTCAATAGGCTGGCATCCATTAAAGTAACGCGGTTCTTCGAAAGTGTGGAACGGCACCTTGTCGCCCGCCACAACGTCTTCAACGAAACGGAAATACTCCTCCTTCGAAAGGGGAAGATTCAAATAATCGCCTTCGGGTGCGGCGTCTTCCGGTGCGACCTCGGGGTCTTCGATCTCGGGCTTTGCAGTTTGGGCGTCGAAGTTCACCGTGAGGCCCGTGCGGGCTTCGAATGCTTTCGAGCGCATGGCTCGGTTTGCGAAGAAGGCAATAGACATGTCGACCGTGTCGCCATCCACAATGGGAGCGATGGCATCGTAAAACGACAGCGCCTCTTCCCCGGTCATGCGGCGGATGTCGGCAGCCAGGGCGTCGTGGGTGAGAGGGCCCGTGGCCAACACAATGGCGTCGAATCCTTTTTCTTCAAGGGAGGCGAGGTCGCGCACAACCTCTTCCACCACGCTGATACGTGGATGCCCGCGGAGTGTTTTTGTAATGGCGCCCGAAAAAAGAATGCGGTCGACGGCGAGGCTTTCGCCTGCAGGCACCTCCGACTCCCGTGCCGCACGCAGAACGAGGCTCCCGAGTGCCTCGAGTTCTTGTTTCAACAGTCCGGCAGGGTTCAAAAGGCTTTTTGACTTCAAGCTGTTCGAGCACACGAGCTCGGCGAAGTGGTGGGGTTCGCTTTGAGCCGGTGTGGGTTCTTTCGACTTCATTTCATACAGGGTGACGTCGCAACCGTACCCTTCGGCCAGAACCCAGGCACAGTCACTGCCGGCGAGCCCGGCACCCACCACAGCCACCCGTGAAGGCGTGGAATTGAAGTCGGCGTTTTGTCGCATTCGCGTAGGTCCCATGGCCGCTTTGCCTCCCGAGGGCTTAAGTTTTGCCCTGAAATCGGGAGGTTTATGCCTGGTTGGCGCCAAAGCGCAAGCTCAAAGTGAGCGTGATTCCTCTTTGGTGGGGCGACATCATCATCGACCTTCCAATGGTCGGAGCGATGGTTTTTGTGTAAGTTTTTGCGGCAAGGCAGTGGGTACCGTCGACGGCGTCGATGACTCGTCGGGGACGCTTTTCGTTGCATTCCGCTTTGTCGGCGGGGTTTCGGACGCGCCAAAAGGCATTAATGACGTCCTGTTGGTCTTGATCGCTGAAGCCAAAAGTGGGTGCGTCCATCATGTAGCGGAACAATTCAGCGCGGTCTTTCGAAGCTGTGAGCCAAGAAAACGCCTGGCGTTCTTCTTCAGTGGGGACATAGGCAGACACGGGTGGCGAGCCCGCAGGGCAACCTGCTCCGCTCGGTGCGCCTGGAATAAAATTCGCTGGCGGGCTGGAGTCCGCGAGCACTGCAGTCGGAAGTGCCGAACACCTTTGCCAAACATAAGCACGAATAGAACCCGGAGCGACCGGGACGGTCTTTCCACCCCCGATGTCCATTGCGGGAGCGGCACACGCATATTTTGCAGGACCCACTGTGCCTGTCGACGCGTCAGTGGCAGCTTGTGCGGCCGCTTGCACCAAACCCGC
This sequence comes from Silvanigrellales bacterium, assembly GCA_020247005.1. GTDB lineage: Bacteria > Bdellovibrionota_B > Oligoflexia > Silvanigrellales > Silvanigrellaceae > JADCJN01. The sequence goes on along the minus strand of JADCJN010000094.1, from coordinate 8,311 downwards.
CGTGGTTCTGATGCCACCCCTGTAACAACTGCGCAATGTACTGTGAGCGCAGTAGTAGTGAATGGTGATGTCACTCCATTGGAGCGCAGGGTTGTCGAGGCACCCTTGAATGGTTTCCCGGTCGACCTGATTGAGGTCTCCCTTGCGAATGCCTTCTTCCGTAACGAGGTGAAAAGTGTTCCGGACAGCCTCCATGCCAGCGAGGAGTCGAGCCACGTCCATTTGCTTTGCCATGCGTTTGTTCGCACTCTTGTAGTCCGGCGGCTCGCCCGTGGGAGCGTACCATTGGCTGACAGGCTTGAATGTCGCGGGTGCGGAGGCAGAGCGCTCTGCCTTCGTTTGGAACGACGCAAAAATCTGATTGCGGTTTGCTTCGCGAGATGTGCTTGCGGGGGCGCCCGGCCGTGGCTGCATCGGCTCAATGAACTCAAACAACTTGTTTGCCGTCAATGAAAACGAGACAAAGGCCCCCTTCATGGTGTCGGGGAGCGTCACTTCGAGGATGTATTCTTTGCCAACGTCCGCAAGATGAATGAATTTTGTATTTTCAAATGAAATGCTGGAGCGATCTCCCAACGAAATCGACAAGGGCACATCAACTGGTTTTCCAGATGCGTCAAGTCCTATCCCTTTGCCGATAACCTTCACTTTCTGCCATTCGTCGGGTCCAATATTCGCTGCCGAAGAATTGATCGGGTAATAAAAGTTCATGAATGAAGAGATGGAAAGTCCTTCATTCCATATTAAGCAATAAAGATTTGGAATAAATCGAGCAGATTGAAATCGAGCGTTGCCGGTTGAGGAGGCGTATGCGGAGAAAGAACAAGTCGTGTGGCCAGAAGCCGTTTTTGCCGATCGCTTTGACAAAGTAAGACAATCCTCGCTCAAATCCGGCTGCCAAGAGCCTCACGAGGTTGTTCATTAAGCCATCGCCGAGCAAGACCTTGACGATGTTCATATCGTATCAGGAATCCAAAAAGGCTGTTTAGAAAAAATGCCTTCGTGCTGGCATTTTTGGTGATAGATAGGGCAACGCTCGTTGAGCGTTTAATTCTAAATTAGATTTTCATACGAAACGTTTCCTTTTTCTAGGTGCCGACGTTCGTTTTCTGTTTCGTTTCTTTAGTCACCCTTGCATCCTCTGTAATCTCGTGTGTTTGACGACATGAATTTACAATTCATAAAAACAGGCTGCGAAAATCCGGGAAACCATTTCGAGAGAGGAATTTTCCCACCTGAAAGTCGGTTTTCCTCCTCGGTCAGAGGCACTCGGACTTTCAGCATTTCGTATTCTTTTCCATTGTGGATACCTCTACTGATTTCTCCGCTCGTGCAGACGCTGGAACCAGGGACCACTTTACCGAGCTGTGGAGATGCTTCGGTTGGAACACTATAAAAATCGGGATGTTGTAACCACCAGTCCTTCGTAAATGAACAGTAGTAATGCTTTGGACAAACCCGAGCGCAGGGGTTCCCTTTTTCATCTGTCTCTTGTGCTCTTCCAGCCGCAGCGTCGGGGTCATTCCGTTTGGCCCAATCGGCATCATCCGCGCTTTGCACTCCCGATGCGGGCTCTGCGGGCGGGTTCGCATCAACAGAATTCCCTTTCGAGTTGAAAGTTCTTTCTTTGCAGCCAGAAATTAGAGCGATTGCAGCAAGCGCAAAGAAACAGGCCACCGGGAACGGGTTCTTCATTGAATTCATACATCCTCTTTTTTGGCATTTGTCGTTACTGAACGAGAGTTTTTGTGAAAGGAGAGTTTGTGTTCTGAATCTTCATGTCAGTACAGACTGACACACGCCCGTCCCCTCGCAAGGGTGGCTTGTCGTCAAAAAAACGCGTTGGGAACGCGAGCAGAGGGTGTCACTCGCAACCCAAGAAGCGTTGGCATGAGCTTTCAAAATACTTGCATTCCATATGCCAATCTCTGTCTTGCCTTTGGACCTCAAAGGCACGAATAGGAACCATAAAGTAACCTTTGGCCGTTTTTCGTGCGGCAGGCCGAGCACAGGCGTAGCCGTAGGCCTGGTCGATGCGTCCCACGGGCGTTTGGGCATCGCTCGAGGCTTGTGCGAAGAAGTCGGGGTCTTTCCAGGGTTGGCTCCAGGTTCGACGCGTTTCCACCAAGGTGTAGCCTCTTGGGCAAACTACGGCTTGGCCCGCCACCCGGGGTTTTGGTGCGAAAGTGCTTGGGCACATTGCGAAAGAAACAGAGGATGAAAATGTGCCCGTTCTTGTTTCCAAGGAGGATGGATTTCTTGTGCCTGACGTCTTCTGTGAGGTTGTGGTGTCCGGCAGTGCAGGGCTTTGCGGGTTTCCGCCCTGCGGTGCTTCCGTCGTGGGGCTTATTGCGGTGTCGCCGCAACTCACTTGCGTTTTTGCAACGCATACTTTCAGGTAGTCGGTTTTCGATCTGTCGGGAGTGAACCTCAGAACAAGAAACGCCCCCGTCAGAGGAGGGTCGGGGAGGGCGTCCGATCCGATGTTTTCAAGCACGCTTCCAACACCCAGGGGCTCAGGGTGGGCCACATTCGAACAGTCTTTGTCATCACGAACGGTGTACATCACAGTATTGGGTTGGGTGATGGTGACAAGTTTGCACTGGCTCGCAAAAACCGGATCGGGCCCACTCGTGTCCACCACAGAGGCGCTGCCCGATTGAGAGGGTTGTTGCCTGGACGAGGAAAAAGGGCGGCAAGACAGGGCTCCCACGAACACCAGCAGCAGGCCGGGCAGGCAACGCATAGACGTTTCCTTGTTACTGGCAACCAATGCGCGACTTGGAAGCGGCAGACAAGTATTTGCAGTTCATCCAGTAGTCCTGCGAAAGTCCGCTGGAATTGCCTTCCCTCACCTTGACTCTCACCATTGTGTACACGACACCGAAGAACTGGACGCTTTGCACATTGCCACTGGCGCAGAGCGAAGCCCCACCCTGCAAGCCGCCTACGCGTTCCGAACCTTCTTCTCTGGCGGCTCGGAAGTAGTCAGGGGAGTGGACCCCCCAGTTCTGCGTGAGCGAACATTGGAAACCCGATGGGCACGCCAGGGTGCATTCTGCAGAAGCGGCGGGTGCGGTCGTAGTTGGTTTCGGTGCGGTGTTTGTGGACGTCGGGGTGTTCGTGGTGGTGGAACCCCCCGACGGTTTGCTCGACGAGGTGAGTTCTCCGAAAACATAGCCGACTTGGTTGTTGTAGTTCAGCTTGTACCAGATGCCATCAGAGGCGCTGGTTTGGCCAATGACACACAACGAAGCGAAACGTGCGACTTCTCCAATGTCACTGGCGGCCCTGTTCGCCTCTGCGCGCACAATGAGCCCTGTTTCCTGTGTGTTTACGTAACGGGTCGTTTTGCAGGTTTCTGTTGTGGGAGCGCCACCGACGGTGGACCCGCCGAGCGTGGCCATGAGGCTCTCGTAAAGTGCTTTTTCGATGCCATTCTCGCACTTCGTTTGGTCGGTTTCCTGCTGGCGGCACAACTCCACGACCTTCGGGTCGGGAGCGCACTCCTTGAGGTTCGCATCGCACAGCGGTGGGGCAACTGTGGGTTGGACCTGCTGGTACTGCGGATTGGTGGTGATGGGAGCAACATAGGCAGTGGGGATGGCAGTGGCTGCAGGAGGAGGTGCTTTCTGTTCCTTGCAGGCCGCGGAGAAACCCGCAACCAGAAGAGCCGTGCTGACGTGTCGGTACATGGTCCTATCCTCCTCGCGTCGTCTTGATACGCTCCAGCGCTTTCGGCTCACAAACGTAAAAACTTGAGACAGAAACTTGAGATTTCTCTGAAGAGGGAGTGATTGTGATAGCTTGGAACGCACCGGAGGTCGCAAGCCTTGAGCCCTATTCCCCCTCGCAATGCCCCCCTCATCGTGGTGACGGGTTCCAATGGCTTCATTGGAACCCACATCGTGGAAGCCCTCCTGAAACGATCCTTCAACGACCTCACAAGCCCCGGTGCGCGTCCTCGGACGGCCCGTCTGCGGTTTTCAAATTTTGAAGACGATGCTGCCCAAAGCGTGAGCGAAAAGACGGACTCGGACCTGCCGAGGTCGCACGAACACGAAGGCCCTCTTTTTGTGGTCGGCGCCGATCTTCCCGAAAGCGTGGGCCGGAGCAATGCAGCACGCTTTGCCGGCTCCGCGCGCTACCGTTTCGTGGGGCATGTTGAACTTCTCTCGAAGCTGGAGTCGGGCGAGCTGGCACCTGTCGCCATTGTCCACAACGGGGCCTGCTCGTCGACGGTGGAAACCGACCCGGCGGTGTTTGCGACGCTCAACGTAGAATATTCAAAACGCCTTTGGAACATCGCCGCCAAACTGAACATCCCATTTCTGTACGCATCCAGCGCCGCGGTTTACGGCGACGGAGAAGCCGGGTTCTCCGATGCGGTTGAAGACTGCGGACGTTTTGCTCCGCTCAATTTGTACGGGCATTCAAAACTCGACTTCGATCTCTGGGCCCTTGCCCAGGCACAACGCCCGTTTCGCTGGTTTGGGTTGCGCTACTTCAACGTGTACGGGCCATTTGAAACTCACAAGGAAGGCCAGGCGAGCATGGTGCTCCACGGATACCGGCAGGTGACACGCACAGGAGAGTTTCGCCTGTTCGAGTCGAACTCAAAAGCCTTCGGACACGGTGAGCAGAAAAGAGATTTTTTATTCGTTGACGACATCACCCGTTACACGCTGTTGCTTTTGTCGGAGTCCCTCCGAGCGAAAAAAGCGTGGGCGCAAGGCACGGAGCTTTTTCCCGTGCAAGGCCAGGGGCTCTTCGTGAACCTGGGCACGGGCGTGGCGCGCTCGTGGAACGATTTGGCACGGGGCGTTTTCGCGGCTCTTGGACTCCCCGAACGGATTGTCTATATTCCCATGCCAGAGTCCCTTTCCAGGCAGTACCAGAATTATACGCAGGCGCGGCACACGGGCCTCGAGAGGTTGGGGCTTCCCGTGGCCTTCACAGATCTCGCACAAGGCGTGCGCACGTATGTGCAACGCTATTTGATGCGAGGCCTCTGAGCTTGAGCCACGCGGCGCCCTCTCAAAAGAAACAGACTTCCCCCCACTTCCCAATTTCGAATTTACCAACTTCCCAATTTCCTTACATGCAGAGGAATCCCAAATGGCAGGGACGCAAACCGCGCTGGCAACATCGGAACTCACAAGGCAAATCTACTGGTCGCCTTCGGGCGGCCTCGCGGACGTCCTCCACAAGACAACCTACTTTTGGCTCGCTTTGGCGGTGGCTGTGGCTGGGTACGGCATTTATCGGCGTGTGGCGATGTGGCGCCTCGGCAAGCCGGAGGCCGCTTTCGACAAACCGTTCGACCGCACGCTCTTGTTCCTTCGTTATGTCATGGCGCAAGGTAAAGTGCTGCGCAAACGCCGCATGCGTTCGGAGCGGCATTCCAGCTTTGCGGCCTGGATGCACGGGCTTATTTTCTACGGATTCCTCGCCCTCGTTTTTGCAACCACCATGGTGGCACTCAAAGAGCACGGCATAGCGGATCTCTATAGGGGCTGGTTCTATGCCTTCACTTCGGTGATAGCGGAGGTGGGAGGCCTGGCGCTCACCGTTGGTTTGGTGATGGGCGTTTTTCGTCGCTCGGCGCCCAACGAGCCGGGCGGACGCAGGCCTGAAGGCGCAAACAAAGACTTCAAGCACTCCATGGGGTACTCGGTCCTTTATGGGCTCCTTGCTTTGCTGTGCCTCCAAGGCTTTCTGATTGAGGGGCTCCGGCTTGCCGTGCAGGAAAACCCGCCCGACGCAGGGTGGAGTTTCGTTGGTTCGGCGTTCGCTTTGCTTTTTCCCTCCTCCATGAGCCCAACGCTGGCCGAAAACACTTATGCCGGCATGTGGTACTTTCACATGCTCACCACCATGGCCTTCATCGCCGTTGTCCCCTACACGCGCGCTATGCACATTGTAACGGCCTCGCTCAATCTCTTCACGCAGCGTCTCGAACCCAAAGTCTTGCTGCCAAAAATGGACTTCGAGAACACGGAGTCGGAGTACTTTGGCCCCCAGAAAATACTCGACTTCACATGGCGCGACCTGCTCGACTTCGACTCCTGCACTGAATGCAGACGTTGCACGGACATCTGCCCAGCGAATGCGGTGGGAAAAGCTCTCGACCCACGGCAAATTATTTTGAAGCTGCGCGACTCCATGCTTGTGGAGGCCCAACTGCCGCCTGATAAACGCAACGCGGAAGAGAATTATTTGTATGAAAGTGGCCGCATCACCCACGAAGAAATTTGGGCATGCACCAACTGTGGCGGTTGCGTCAACGAATGTCCGGTGGGCATCGATCAACTCCGTTCCATTATGCAATTGCGCCGCTACCAAACCCTGACGCTGGGTGAAGTGCCTCCTTCGGCTGGGAAGGCCATTGAGAACATCAAGCAGCACAACAACCCCTGGGGCGTTTCCCACGCCGACAGGTTCAAATGGGCCGAAGGGCTCGACGTTCCCGTTCTGACGGGCGACTCACCCGAAGTGGAGTATTTGTATTACGTAGGGTGCGCGGGCTCTTATGATTCCGGCAATCAACGCGTGGCACGCAGCGTCGTCCAAATTCTGAAAGCCTGTGGCGTAAGCTACGCCGTGATGGGCAAGGCGGAAAGTTGCACGGGTGAGCCTGTGAAGCGGCTTGGAGACGAATACTCGTTCTCGGAAATCGCCATTTCCAACGTCGAAAAGCTTCAAGCGCTCAAATTCCGTCGCATCGTGACGCACTGTCCGCACTGTTTCAACACGCTGAAAAACGACTACCGCGACTACGGTGGCCAGTTCGATGTCGTCCACCATTCGCAATTGCTTTCTAAGCTGCACCGCGACGGAAAGCTTTTGATGCCCGGAGAAGTGCGTAAAGAAGTAACCTTCCACGACCCCTGTTTCTTGGGCCGTCACAACGGCGAATACGACGCGCCACGCGATCTTTTGGAAGGCATCGCGGGACTCAGGCTTCACGAAATGGAGCTCTCGCGCGAAACGTCGAGTTGCTGCGGCATGGGTGGCGGGAACATGTGGTACGAGAGCCAAGGGGGAACGACCACGATGGCGGAAAACCGCCTTGAGCACGTGGCGCGCACGGGAGCGAAGACCCTTGTCACAGGGTGTTCGTTCTGCATGATCAATTTCAAGGGCGCGTTCAAAAACCTCGAGGCAACCAAAGACCTCGAGGTTATCGACATTGCCGAGGCTGTGCTGCAGGCGATGCCTCAAGCCTCACAAACTTAGCTCTTCTGCACGAGCGACATGAACTCGGCTCGAGTGGCGTTGTCGGTGCGAAAAACGCCCCGCAAGGAGCTTGTCACCATTGTGGCGCCGTCTTTGCGCACGCCGCGCAAGCACATGCAGCTGTGCACGCCTTCCACAACCACCGCCACACCCGAAGGCTTCAAATTCACCGAAATCGCTTCCGCGATTTGTTCCGTCATGCGCTCCTGAACCTGGAGCCGGTGAGCGAAAACATCGACAATGCGCGCGAGCTTCGAGAGTCCAACAATGCGCCCCCCGGCAGGCAGGTAAGCCACGTGCGCTTTGCCCGTGAATGGCAGAAGATGGTGCTCGCAAAGACTGTTAAATTCGATGTTCTTGAGCAGCACCATTTCGTCGGACGAACCTTCAAACGTTGTCGAAAGGATCTTCTCGGGGCGAATCGCGTAGCCGTCCGTCATTTCCAACCAGGCGCGCGCAACGCGGTCGGGTGTTTCCAACAGGCCATCGCGCGAGGGGTCTTCGCCAATGTAACGAAGGAGCGTTGTGACAGCCTTGCGCACGTCCTCTGCAGACACATCGTTGGCGTCTTGGGCCTTTTGAAAAAACGGACTCATGTTTGACCTCGTGTTCAACCTCGGGAGTGGGGCTTTGAGACTACCTCAACTCCTTGAGGATGAGCTTGGCGTCTTCCGGCGCTTTCTCGAGATAGAGGATAACCGAGCGTCCAATGCGAGAAACAAGGTGTGCATGGGCCGGTAGCCGCAGGCGGAGGGTGTCGGCCACACCTTCCTTCTCGTCGGCTGAATTTTGCCCAGGAAGCTGAATTTTCACGAGTTCGTGGGTGTTGAGCGTGTGCGTGATTTCCTGCACGACGCCGTCGGTGATGCCGCCGTTGCCCACGAGAACAACGGGTTTTAAGGCGTGCGCGAGCCCTTTCAGGCTGGCGCGCTGCGCGCTTGTGAGTTCGGTGGCGTAGGCATGGGGACGGGCGCTCACGAAAACCTCCGGAGGCAATTGCCAGGCTCAGCCTGGAAAAGGTAGGGCTCCGGTGAAATCACGATTCACCGGGTCTGTAAACCCCTCATACGGT
>JADCJN010000093.1 GCA_020247005.1 Silvanigrellales bacterium | reverse complement strand
TCGTGCAAAAGGCCCGTGCCGACTCGAAGAGCCTTCGGCCGGTCTCTCGGGCCCTCTTTCTCTCGGCGTTCAATACGCATGAAACAAACGCTTCAAAGAGCGGCGCGCGAGCGTGCAAGGAACTCAAGGCAAGCTATGCCCCTGGTGGCGACTTGTTTGCCTCGAAACTCGCCCAAAGCGAATCGACTAAGGCCGACAACCCAGCAGACTACTCACATGCCTGTTTCTCGATGGCTGACCTGTCGACCTTGCGGCTGAAGCTCTTGGACCCCGTTGCGTCTTTCGACGCAGAGAAACGTGTTGTTTGGGAAGAATCACGGTCGCAGTACGCAAAGCTTCGCCAATTCTATGCCGGCGTGCAGTCTGACACAGCGACTCTCCAAGACTTCACCGTTCGCGTTGGCCAAGAAATGTTCTATCGAACGTTCAACGAACTGATGAACGTGCGACGGCAGGAGTCCTTCCTTGGTTTCAACGAAGCCGTGTTCGCTGGCCGCTGCACGGTCGATGGCTCGCCTTGCCAAGACGGTGAGGGCGAAAAGCTCAAAGCCCTTGCGAACCGGTACTTTGACAAACGCAATTTCTACGAAAATGACGTGGCCGAAAAAGTGGCTCAGTTGGTCACAGCGAACTTTGACCTCGGCAAAGCCATCACAGGCGTGGGACAGAGCCTTCTTGCGGACGTCGGACTTGGAATTTTAACAGGGAAAGCAGAAGGCCGTGAAAAATTCCGAGCCGCAAGCGACGTCATTTGGAAAGCGATTGACGCAGGTGCAAGTGCCACTTCGGGTGCCGAGCAAGTCCTGGCATCGGCTTCGACCCAAGGCATCCAACCTGCCCCAGCGCAGTCGGCGCAATCCGAAGCCAGTCGTTTGCACGATCGCTTTCAATACACCTTCCAGGCCAATGTGCATCCCCAAGGCAAGCCCTCCCAAGTGCGTTGGCGTTGGTTGTCTACCCACCGCTCTCGCGCCGACGACAACCGCAAACAAGACGATGGACACAAAATCATATTGGGGCTCCACGACAGTTCCGACCCCTTTGCACGGGTCATGATCCTTTCGTCGCATCGGAAGCAGTCTCCCTACCTGTTCGAAAAAGGCGACAGCGGAACAGCCACCTCGGTGTTTGTGTTTCCCTTCGGCGTCCTCTCGACGGTCGACTGGGAAGAGACCGAAGGGATTCCTGTCACAACACTCCCCCGGGCGGGCACCTACGACGACGGTCCCGTGATGGTGGCGGGCCGTGACGGGGCCCCTGGCAAACGAGGCACTGGGGCTGAAAATGGGGCTGAAAATGAAGCGGAGGGGCAAAACGGGTACAAGGCGGGTCGGAAGTCAGAGGTTGCCTCGGGTGCCCAAAGTCAAGGAAGAGGAAACAGGGCTGATTGCCTGTAACCTTGTCCTTCACCGTTCCCTCTTGACTCTTTAAGTTGTCACAAATCACGAGCCCCCACAGCTTGGTGTTTGGAAGGGAAAAGTCGATACTCAAAGGGCAACTTCACTGGAGGTTCCCGTGGTCATGCCCTTCCGCACCCAATACAGTCCTTCTGCCTCCGCAACTTTTCTGTTTCTTTTGGCTGGCGGCCTGGTGTTCGCCGCTTCCGTGGGGTGCCGCACGCGCCGATTCAGCGATTCCGCTGCCAAAAGTGGAGCCAGTGCGTCACCTTCCGGCGTCGACCCCTCGGCTTCGAGCCCGCTTTCTACGGCCTTCGATCCTGACTCCCTGACGGGCCAAGAACTTTGGAACCTCACCGAAAAGAACGTCTTCAACGCCAAGGTCCACGTTATTGAAATCAAGATGAACGAGGCCTCCTATGCTTCGCTCTACAATGACGAAAAAGCGGCTGGATGCAGCAGTACGTTTGAAGGCAAAACGGCCCATGTGCGTTCTTTCCGATTCGACGACGTTGAAATGAACAACGTAGGAATCAAAGTCCGGGGAAACACCTCGGTGTGCATTCCGCGCCTTCAATTCACGCTGAAGTTCGACAAAGGTTCAGGCGTCGTGAAAAAAGAGCGAGAGAGCGACCAATGGAATGAGCTCGATTATTCCGACGAAGTGAAGAAAGAGATCAAAAAGCAGACACTCTACGGACTCGACGAAATTTCGCTGCGCCGGAGCCAAAATGATTCGAGCGCCCAAGGCGATTACAGGACAGGCGCTCTCGTTCGAGAATTTGTCAGCTCGTGGGCCATCGCGCGCACGGAGGACATCGCCCGCACGACTCTGCGCGGAGCACCTGTCTACCGTGTTTCGTACGCCAAAGTGTTGTGGAAATTGTGCGAAAATGATGCCGACAAGGCGTGCAAGAAAACCTTCGCTCAAATATACAATGTTGCAGAAAACATCAACAAAACATTTTTCAAAATGCGCTGGGACGACGAAGAACCCACTGTTTTTCAGCACAACAAAGCGTGCGGATTCAAGCCCGGAAGTGCCTTCAGTGTGCGCTGTTACGATCCCGCGTATGTGGAAGGCAAAAAATTCGACGAAACCGACTCGAAGCTTTTGGTCAAGGCAAAAAACTTCATTGAGGGCCCCACGGGTCTCATGACCCGCCTTGCCGGAGTCAAGAGTGCCGCCGAGTACGAAGCTTTGGTCGACACCGATGCCGCCATGAACCTTGTCATGGGTTCGTCGCTTGTGGCCCACTGGGACAGTGCCATTGGGAACTTCAACAACGACGTCGTTTATTTTCACAAGCCCAGCGGAAAGTGGAAGTTTGTGGTTTGGGACCTCGACAACACCCACGGCCAAAAGAGTGGTGCGAGCTTCCACTTTCGTGAAGTGGCCGGAAACGACAGGCCCCTGTTCGAACCCCTTGTGAAAGTGGCGTCGCTGAATACGGAATTCAAGAACCGTTTCCAGAAGTATCTGCAGGCATTGAACGTCGACAGAAATGAAGGCCCTTGGAACGAAAAAATCATTGAAGCGCGGGACTGTTTTGTTGGGGAGCTCAACAATGTCAGGCCCGGCCAGGAAAAGTCGGGCACGCTTGATGCGCGCGAAGCCTTCCTCAAGTCGCGCTGCGCAGGAATCTGGTCGACGTCTGCCGACCGTGCGTCCAACTTTCTTTACATACCTGACAGCGAAAAGATGGAGACGTCGCTTGTGAATAGCATTTTCGACTTCCGGCGCGCCCGCTATTTGAAGCTCACGGATGAGTTGCGGTGAAGGTCGAGGCCCTGGTTAAAAAGGGAACAGGTCGCTCGGACTGACGCCGTCATAATTGCCTGTTTTTTCTCCGATGCCGCTGTCCGCGTAAATCCACCTGGCGTCGCCTTTGCGTCGGAACCGAACCGTCGCGAAGCCCGACTTGCCCTTGGGCAGCGCACCTTCGTACATGTCGAGTCCCAACGGAGCATCGTAATACAGGTATTTGAGTGGGGAATACGTCCAGCCCTTCGAGAACAAAACAGGGTTCGTGGGTTCACTCGAATAACCGCACTGCGCATCCACTTCACTTGGAGACCACGACGTGGGGAAGCGCGCTCGAATGCGCAAACTGTCGTCCACACGGCCTTCGATCTCTGCCCAGAGCGGAACACGCCGTTGCACGGTGGTGACGTAGACCTCCTCGTTGCGCGTGTTGATGAACGAAAGGCGTGCGGAGTTTTGAACGATTCGAAGCCTGGCGAATCCGATTTCCGACATGAAGAACAAAGAGGGGCGCTCCGAGGAGCGACGGCCGGGCCTGATCTCCCTGCCATTTCCGACAATAGCTTGCGCCATCCATTCCCATGGTTTCAAAACTTCTGCGTGGTGCTCGTGTCCAGAAAAGCAGAAGTCGGCCGGGTAACGCTCAAGAAGGGGAAGAAGCTTGGCTTGTAAGGCTTTGTTGTCGCCGCGCGGGCCCGTGGAAAAAAGCGGGTAGTGGGTGGTGAGAATGACCCACCCGTTTTGTTGAGCCTCTCGAAGAGATGTCTCAAGGAAGCGTTCCGTTTCAGGTGAAATGGAAATCCGCCCTTCGCCGTCTCCCACGGACGCAAAGATCCATGTGAGATTCGGTTTCCGCACAACGTAGTTTTCAGAGGGCAACACGAAGCCGCCCTTGCCGCGCTCCAGCGCACGCACGCGTTCGGAATACGCGAGCTGTTCAACAAGTCGGCCTTCTTCCAGGTCGTGGTTTCCAAGGGCTTGGTAGAACGGGAGGCCTGCTTGCACGAGCTCCGCGTAGGGCCTTTCAAAAACGCGCTCGTAAACGTCGGGGGTGGTGGGAAGGTACTGATTGTCGCCTGTCGACACGGCGAAGTCGAAGGGAGACTTGAGGTGATCGCGCCACATGGCCTGGCCCACAGCGCGCTGGAAGTCGTCGCCATTTCCTGCATCGCCATAAATCAAAATATTATGGTCGCCAGAGCGCGGGCGTCTGCGGCTTTGGGCTTCGGCCAAGGCGGGGGTGACGCCGAACGAAGAACCAAGTGACTTGCTGAGTGCATGCGAAAGTCCAAGCCCCAAGCCGAGTTTCAGGCCATGACTCAAAAGGTCGCGACGGTTGAGTGAGTGCGCGGGTCGCCGGGGTCCTGTAGGCATGAGGTCTCCGTCAAGGAGGTTTTTAGTCGCGGAAGACTCGGGGGGATTTTGCCGGCTCGCGTTTCGCGAGCCGTTTGGAAAAAGAACCTTCAACGGGCATCCAGTGCTCGGCCACGATTCTTGGTGTTCGGGAATTGCCATCGAATTTCAAGACTTTGAGGCCGAAGTCGGCGCGGGCGCTCGAGGTGTACTCTTGCGCGAAGACTACGAGCACGCGCCCGTTCACGCGCAACACGTGAGGCTGGGAAACACTCACTTTGCGTGTTCCCTTCTCGCGGACGT
>JADCJN010000092.1 GCA_020247005.1 Silvanigrellales bacterium | reverse complement strand
GAGACGCTTGCAAAAGAGCGTTCCGAGCATGCCCTCAGCTGGTTCAACGAGCACACTCTTGTGAATCTCGATGGGGCTGCGTTCCGCCGCCTTGCGGACGAAGAAGCGTGCCGTCGTGAAGCGCGTGTGTTGGAAACCCTCGGGCTCACGGATGCCGCCGCAGACGACGCCTTCCTCCAGGTTTTTCGGCGCCGTCTTCTCACAGCAACCCTTTGGGAAAAATCGGTGCGAGCTCTGCCCGCCGTGTTCCTTCTTGTGGCCGCGGTCGTGGCCCTGTCCGTGTTGATGCGGGTTCTCAAGCTTCCCGCGTGAAGGGCGTTGGGTGGCAGGGTGGCAATCTCTTGGTCAACCCATTAAGCATCCCAACCTGCGAAGAGGCCAGGGAAAATGTCCCAGCCCACCAAGGTTTCCTTAATGGTGACGCCTTTTTGTCGAAGACTCTTCGATAGGGGGCGTTGCGCGGTTGCGATGCCCCGTCCATACCAGGGAGAGGTATGTCGGGCGCGCCCAAGTACATCCTCACAGAGCGCATCGCTCAAGGCGGCATGGCGGAGATCCACCTCGGAAAGAGTGTTGGGCTCGACGGCTTCGCACGCGTATGCGCGTTCAAACGTATCCTCCCCCATTTCGCCCAGGACCAAGAATTCATCCAAATGTTCCGCAACGAGGCCATGGTCGCCAAACAGTTGCAGAACAAGAACATCGTGCAGGTGTTCGACTTCGTTTCCGACGGCACGAGTTACATGCTTGTCATGGAGTTCGTTGACGGACAAGATCTCCGCGCCGTTTTGGCGGCCTCCGAACAGCAGCGCAAACGCATTCCACCTGAAATTGCCTGTTTCTTTGCCATCGAATGCCTTTCGGGTCTCGGGTTTGCCCACGGTGCTGTCGACGTTTCAGGCCGCAGCATGGGCATTATTCACCGCGACGTGTCGCCGCAAAACTTGCTGATTAGTTACGAAGGCGACGTCAAAATCACGGACTTCGGCATTGCCAAGGCGCAAAATCAGTCGTCCAACACGCGCGCAGGTGTGCTCAAAGGAAAGTTCCGCTACATGAGCCCCGAGCAGGCCATGGGCCACAGCATTGATGCGCGGAGCGACGTCTTTGCCGTGGGAGTCATCCTTTGGGAGATGCTCACCCTGCAACGCCTTTTCAAGGGCGAAGACATGGCGGTGTTGGAGGCCGTGCGGCATTGCAAGGTAAAGCCCCCCTCGAGCGTGAACGGCACCAAGATAGCCCCCGAGCTCGACGCCATCGTTATGAAGTTGCTTGCGAAAGACGTGTCTAAACGCTACCAAACGGCCCAAGCAGCCATTCGCGACCTCAACAAGTTCCTTTACAGCATTCGAGCCGATTTCTTCGCCGGCGAGGCTGCCGAGTTCATGCACCAGCTTTTTCGCGACAGGCTCGCCTCGGCGCGCGAGCGGCTGCGTTCCACATTGGCACTTCCTGTTGGTGCACTCGGTGGTGGGGCGTTCGAGATGTTTGGCCACGGAGATCCGGCCGCATCTCCCTCTTCGGTTGTCGACATGAGCCGTCCTGCACAAAAGGCCACTCCCAAGGCGGTTCCTATGGCGGGCCAACATGCGTCGGGAGGCGGAGGGCGTGCCTTGCCGGGTGGCCTTCCCGCAGGCCCAGCACACGAGGGGGCCCATGGCATGTCAGGGGGAAGCCGCGGCAGCGCCCCCAATGAAGAAAAGCTTGAAGTTGTGAGGGGCCGCAGCGCAGGCGGCTCAGCACCGACGGGAGGCACGAGTTTTGGTCCGGGGAGTGTGAAAGGGGGAGGGAGCGGACAGCGTGCCCCTCAGGGCGCCGCCGCCAAACCCCGGTTGCGTTCCGCGCGCCTGAACATGACGCGCACAACGGTGGTCCCTCAAGCCAGCGGCCTCGGAGGCGAGTCGCTTCTGATTGTTGCTGTCCTTTTCGTGGCTGGGCTTTTTCTGGGTTACCTTGCCCTTTTGAAGCTTGGCGTTCTTTCCAAGTCTTCGGAAGTGACCATAGACGTGACGCCTGCGGCCGGAAAGGTTCTTGTGGAGCTCGATGGCAAGCCGCTTTTTGGAAACAAATTTGTTTCGTCGCCGTTTAAGGTGCCTTTGCAAGGGAACAAGACCCACGTGGTGACCATCAAAAAGTTAGGGTTCAAAGACAAAAAGTCTGTCCTCAAGACTCCTCTTTTTGGTGGCCTTCTGAAGGAAACTGTCATTCTGGAAAAAGGGTCGAAGCCCATGGCAACCCTCCGCATTGTGACCACCCCTCCGGGGGCGCGCGTTGTTTTGGACGCAGGGCTCGGGGAAGGCCTTTCGCCCCACACTTTTCCCTTCCTCCCCGTGGGGAGAAGCTACGAGGTGGTCTTGTCGCACCCTCAGTGCTCTGGCGTCACGCGCGAGCGCATCTCTGTGCGGGCAGGTGACGAACGCATGGGTGTCATGGCCAAAAGCATCCGTTTAAGGGGTTGCGCTGCGAAGTAGCGCTCTGTGGGAAAGGCGTGATAGCGTCTTCCCTTCGCATGTTTCCTCTGAACGTTCTCTGTCCTTTTCTGGACTGAGGTTTCCCTTTCCTTCACCTTAAAAAGGTTCAGCACGCGTGAACGCTCCCGTGAACGCACCCGCCGAATCCCCCGCGGGCGCCTCCCTCGGTACCCTCCCCGAGCTCGCCGATCGCTTTCGCTTCCAAGTGACCCGTGAACTCTCGCGCCTTGAAGCCAGCGAGCGAGATCCTCTCCGCGGCGACTATCTTTTCGTCATCGACGGAGTGCCTCGCTTTGTGGTCGTCTTGCGAGGCGGGATGGTCCGTTCCGGAGCCTTTGTGTTGGCCGGCGATACGCAACACCCCCAAGCCTTCCTGGAATGTGCTGACGCGCAGGAGCAAGGCACCGGTGGGAAGGGGGAAAGCGTCCAGCTTGCAGATGTGGACGTGTCTGCGCGTGCGCGCGTTTTTACCGACGCCACCACGCTCTCAAGGCTCCTGTCGGGAACCATGAAGGCCAAGGCGGCGTTTTTGGCAGGCAAGGTGCGTATTGAAGGCGACCTTCCCGGTTTCCTGCGCCTCATTGGCCACCTGAAAGCCCGCGGCGTGCGTGCCCCGGGTGAAAAGACGCTGCCGTCCCCCTGAGCGTGTCTCAACATCTTCGGCAAAAAAGATCAGCGTTCGCGCCTCAGGCCTTTTTGCGCGAAGGTGTCACGTTCCACATCAGTGGCGCCCACGCGCTTGCGGGGAAGGCGAAAGTCTTGGTCAACGGGCAAGCGGGGTGTGTCGTCGCTTCGAAGCGTCGCTCCCGCCTGCCGACTCCAGTTCTCTTCCGCGGCCACCTCCGCTGCAGCCCGTGTGCGGGCGAAGGCGGGTCCTCGTGGAGAGTGGACGTCTTCGGGTTCCAGAAAACCCGGGCCCAGTGGCCCCCGGCCCGGCCCCATTCGTTTTTTTTCCTTCGGGGGAGCTTGGCCTGCAAGGCCGGCGCGGAGTTCGAGCGTCATTTCAAAAAAACTCGCGATGCGTGCCGCTGCCGCTTCGAGGTCTTGTTCGTTTAAAATATGGCCAAATCGTGAAGTTTCACCGAACTCTTCTATCATTTCGCGTATCGCTTGCCGTGTCGCGTCGTGGAAGATTCCCACTGTGAGCGTCTCCTCGAAAAGGGTAAGAGCTGGGGTGAGTTTCGCACGTGTCCGCCAAGCCCAAGTGGCACCACTCTTCCCCATGGCGTTTCCATTCCCTCCTGTCCTCGGCAAGGGATGCCGTTGACCCCGGCGCCTGTCGCACCTAGGTTCGCCGAAGGTCTCTCACCGAGGTTGCCCCTTATGTCGTCGTTTCCAGACATCGAATCCCTTTCGTGGCCTTCGGCGCCTTCAGGCGAGGAAAGCCTTTTGCCGCTCGTTGCGCAAAGCGCCCTCACGGGCCAGGTGCTGATGGTTGGGTACGTGAACCGCGTCTCGCTTGAAGCGACGTTGCGCTCGGGCGAGGTCACTTTTTGGTCGCGCAGCCGCCAGAAGCTTTGGCGTAAAGGGGAAGAGAGTGGTCACGTGTTGACGCTTGAAGCCCTGCATGTGGACTGCGATGCCGACACTCTTTTGGCTTTGGTCACGCCGCAGGGGCCCACCTGCCACCGCCAAACCACAACGTGTTTTGACACCCTCGAGGGGGCTTCGTTTCAAGAAGTCGTTCCTGCGGGGGCCAGGCTAGCGAAGCTTTTTGGCACCTTGCAGGACATTTCAAAAATCCCCCCATCGACACCCGAAGCCGACCTCACGAACCCAAGCTACACCCGTCGGCTTCTGGCAGCGGGGCTCGACCGCTGTTTGCGCAAGCTCGGCGAGGAAACAACCGAGTGCGTCATTGCGGCAAAGACTCTGCAAGCAACGCCGGCTTCGAAGAGCGCGCGCGCAGACCTCGCAAGCGAAGCGGCAGATGTGCTCTACCACCTTTTTGCAACGCTGGTCGTGGCGGGTGTTCCTTTGACAGACGTCACAGAAGCACTGGCCTCGCGGGAAGGCAAACGCAGGCCCGATGCGACGTTGGCCTCGAAAATTTGAGGGTGTTGCGCTTTGCGGCGCCTGTGAACCGAAGGTTTGAGCCGATGCGTTCAAACGAAGGCGATCAAACGAAGGCGATGAGAGTGGGAGAGAAGTCGAGGTGAATGAGGCTCGTATAGTGTTCTGCTTCGCACCCCGCGGCGGCGTCGTCGTCGAAGACGACATGAGCGTGAAGGTCGTTGGGTGAGCATTTTGTGAGGCGCGCAGGGCGGGTGCGGTAGAACACCCGGTCACCCACTTCGCATCTTGGCAAACGAAGACGTTTCAGTGCTTCGCCCGTGGAAAAGGTTTCGCTCACGTCGTCGTCATCAAGGAACATGGCGGTGGGCTCGAGAAACACGAGTCCACCATCCACTCGTTCTACAAAACGCATTTGCGGCAGATCGTCGTACCCTCCCCCGGCCCCTTGTTTGGAAGGCGGCATGAGGACTACGAGGCGTCCTACCGTGATGTCATTCAAAGAGGGCTCTTCGAGCTTCACTTCTGCGCTCTCCGCATGGGGAAAGAATTGCCCGTAAAGGCGTTCAGCTGACTGTTGAGGGCGCCAAATTCTTCTGCGCTGCGGTCTCGAGCTCAATCCGCATGCCAGCCGTGCCGAAAGCACAAGGAGAAGAGCGGGGGGGGGGCGATTCCCAAAATGGGGAATCGACGAGGCCTACGAGGGCAGGGAATGTCAGACGCATCGACGCAAGTCAACGAAGAATACCTCGATCCGCGCTTTGGCGCGACCATGCTCGAACGCCTTCCTATCTTCAAAGGTTTTTCGCCCGACGAACGGGCGCGCATTTACGGACTCGGAGAAATCCGGGTCTTCAAACCCCAGTCAAACGTCATTATTGAAGGCGAAAACACTTCAGGTTTCTATATTATTTTAGAAGGTATCGTGGCTGTCTACAAGGCGGGTCGTGCCGGACTTTCCGACCACCGCCTGGCTTCACTCGGACAAGGCAAGGCCTTTGGCGAAATGAGCCTCATTGACAGAAAGCCACGTTCGGCAACGGTGGTTGCGGAAGCAAAGTCTATTTTGTTCCATCTTGACGGCGACACCTGGGGAAAGGTTTTGGAAGACGACGCCCATGCCGCGGCAAGGTTTTACCAAAACTTCGCCTACATGCTTTCCAACCGACTGCGCGAACTCGATGAAGAGTTCATTCTCAGCCAGAAGCAGCTCTGGAAATTCGCTCTGCGCAAGAAGGTGTCGTAGAGTCGGGCAAAGGAGGAAATGCCCGATGCCCGAACTGCCCGAGGTGCAGTCGTTCGCCAATGCCCTTGATGCGCAATACGCCGGCAAGCGACTCGCACGCATCGTCTTCCACAGACCTGATCTCCGCTTTCCCTTTCCTCGCCTGTCACTCGAACGCATCTTTCGCCCAGGCGCTCGTTTCGAGAGCGCATCGCGCGTGGGCAAGCAGCTGCTTCTCACGACCAACGTGGGGGCGGTGCGCGTGAGTCTGGGCATGAGCGGCGCTTTTTTTCCAGCTTCTGCCCACGAGAGGCGAAAGCACGAACACGTGACTCTTCATTTCGACGATGGGGCCGCCCTGGGTTTTGAAGACCCCCGTCGTTTCGGGTTCTGGGTTGTGGAGGACGCGCACGCTGCGCCTTCTGAAGTGGGCTTTGCGGCTGCTGTGCAGCTGTCGCACGATGCGGCCGATGGCACCGACAGCGAAGGCTTGCGGTGTGTGTTTCTTTCTTCGAAGGTTACGGGTTCACGACGTTCGGTGAAAGATGTCCTTATGGACCAACGTCTTGTGGCGGGAGTGGGGAATATTTACGCCTTGGAAGCCCTTTTTCGGGTGGGCGTTCACCCCGCCACGCCATGCACTCGTGTGCCACGCGTCAAGTGGGAATCCCTGGCGCTCGAAGTTCCCAAGCTCTTGGAAACGGCCATTGCCCATGGGGGTTCGAGCATTTCCACCTACCGCAGGCTTCACGGAGACGAAGGTGGATTTCAAACCCTCCATCTTGTGTACGGTCGGGAGGGCGCTCCCTGCCTCGCACCAAAGTGCCACGGTGTGGTTGTGCGTATGGTGCAAGGTGGGCGCGGGTCTTTCTTCTGCCCCTGTTGCCAAAGGCTTCGCCGATGACAATTGAAAAAGCCCTTGAGAAAGTTCTTGGGAAAGCCTTACCCGAACTGCTCGATGTCGCCGACCCCCAAACGGGTGGTTCATGGCGCGTGCAGGTGACGCGCGATGAAAGTGCACTCTCTTTTGCCTTGGTGTCGCGTTCCGCGCGCAAGGTGAATGCGGAAGCGGGTGCAGCAGCAGTTTCAGATGCGTTCGCAGCTGCTTTTGCAGGAGCGGGTTTCGAGGTTGTGACGTCGCCCACACCCCAGTCCACTCTCGCACCGCTGTGCGAGTTTCGTGTGCCTCTGGGTGTTCCGTTGCGCTGCGGGCCTTGTGAGGTGCCAAAGCCTTGGGGAAAGGAAATCTGGTTTTCGGGCTTCGAGGCTCGCGGCGTGTGTGATGTGGGGGGAGTGCCTTTTCCGTGGCTGTTGGCGGCGGGAAAAGAAGCCGTGTTCGGCGAGGGCGTGAAAGAACTTTTGCTGCTCAAAATTCTCGACCCATGGCCCGAACCCGTGCGTGGAGATCTTTACACGGAAGTCCACGCCGAAAAGAATGAGGTGTACGTGTGCACGCATGCGCCGAAGGAAGGGGGTTGGTTGCGCTTTGGCATTCATCCGCTTGCTTGGGAAGAAGCGGGCCGCAACGCGGACGTCTACAAGTCTCGTTACCTTGCTGCCGTGCGTGAATATGAGGTTATTCGTAGGCGTCTCGACGCCAAGAGCGACACGGACGCTTCTGAAGTGGCTTTGGAAGTGCAGCTTCGCGAACGCATGAATTCCTTTACGGCCTTGCACCCCTTGCAGCGAGGGAGCGTGGCGAGGGTGCCCGTGGGTGTGCCCCACGCGCTTCAAGCGGGGTGCCGTGTGGTGGAGTTTCAAACCGCGACCTATGAACGCGCCATTGTTTCGTTTGCGCAAAAGGTGCTGACGCAGCCTCATTGGGACACGGAAAAAGCGCTCGCTCTGTTGAACGTGGAAGAAGCCTTGCGCTCACCCCTCGTTCCTGAAACGGGGGAGCAAGAAGAATGCATCGTCGACTTTCCCGCTTTCGAGGTGTGGCGCGTCCGAATTCCCGCAGTTGGGGAGGCGGAGGCGAGGGCGGTGGCGCCCGTGGTGGGCAATGCAGAAACCTATGAAATCCTCTACGTCGTGGAACGAGAGGAGGCGCCTCTCGATGGCCTCACCGAGGGGGCGTGGTTTTTGCCGCGCGGGGTTCGCGTCGAGCTTCAAGGCGCGGGGCTGGTGTTGCGTGCGCTGCCAAGGCGCCGGCCGGTTATTTAAAACTTAAGTGGGCATTCGGCAAAAGTCAGGTTTGCGTCGGCGACTCTCACCAGGGGCGAGGCTCCCACGGTCTTGTTGATGTCGGCAGTAATGGCGTTGAGTTGGGCCATTTCCACTTTCGGGTGCGCGAGGTCAAGTTCAGACGCCGGCGATGGCACCGTGTTTGGCGGCGTGGAGGCCGCGGGCTGCGCAGAGGCGGGTCCCGTGGAAGCGGGCTGCGCGGGCGCAGGTGCGGGCTGCGCAGGTGCCGTTGTCGTTGAAGTCGTTTCCGCTGGCGTTGTGGATTGGTTTTGTTGTCGTCGGTTCAACAGCCCCCCAATCACATCTCCCACTTGTTTGGGGTCAAAGCTCATGTTGCCAATACGCAGTTGCCCGTTTCGGTCGCCGAAGATGGTGCCCACCGACCTGCCAATGGTCGAAAACGGGTCGACAGGAGTTCCCGAACCCTTTTTTGAAAACAAAGGCGACAGGTCGCTGAAGAGTCGGGCCCACTTATTGTCGGGGTCGTTTTTCGTTTGTGTTGTCACGGCGGCGGCGAGCATTTCCGGAAGAACGTCTTCCGCCGACATGGCTTTCGTTTCCCCTGTCGAGGATTTTGAGGGCGTCCCAAATTGCGAAGTCACGAAGTTTGCGGCAATGGGTGCGACTTTTGCCAAAGGGTTGTTCGGGTTGTTCTGTGCGAATTTATCTGCTTCGCTCGTAACCGTATTTCCAAAAAAAGTCCCCAGCAAAGAGCCGATGTTGATGTCACCAAGGAACTGAAAGGACTTTGCCTCCTGTCCCTGAATGGCGCCTCCCTTGCTGAAGTCGAGCTTACACATGGGTGTGTAGTCGGTTTGGACTCCAAGAACGGTTGACGCGCGCGTGGGCACGTCCTCACATTTCGACGGGTATTGCGTGACCCGCTTGTGCACGTTTCCGGGCGCGAAAAAAGCCTGCCTGGCCTGTTCGGGTGTCATGGAGCCATTTGCGATGGCTGTGTTGATGGCTGCCACCTTCACGTCGGAACGGTACCAGCAAGCGAGCACCTGGCCGCGCGCCTTTTCTGGCACACTCATGTCGTCGGGGCGTATTTGCAGGCCAACGTAAAAAAGAAGCGACGAAGTCGTTCCGTCGGAGGCGCGGAACTGCGACTCAGAGCCCTTTTCCGAAGAACAGCCCACGGCTGCTGTCGCAAGCAGTCCGCAGGCGAGCGCAGTTCCCATTGCCTTTGTGAAGGACGAGTGGAGCAAACACGTGCTGGGAGGATCCTTCAGAAATAACGTCATAGTCTCGCTCCTCACAGGGACAGCTCGATTGCAGTTCGATTGCAGTTCGATTGCAGTTCGATTGCAGTTCGATTGCAGTTCTTTTGGCGGTCGACCGCCTCCAAGGAGCGTATCGGCACTTCTTTGGGAATATTTAGGAAGAGAAAAGCGATCAGAAAAAAGAGAGTTATGCCGAAGTCTTGAGGTCTGCGGGTAAAATCTGCAGGTCAGAGAGCTCTCCGAGTGCGCTCCGCAAGGCCCTCCGGAGGCTTTCCCGCTTTCCCTCGGGCAGTTCTGCAAAAAGGCCTAAGAGGCTTTCTTCGCGGCTGAAAGGGAACATGTGGTCGGCGTCTGGCAACACGCACCACCGCGAACGAGGGAACAAGGAACGGAACACCGGGCCTGCATTGGCGTCACAGGCGATGCTTTCGCCGCCAGCCACATGCAGGATGTCAAGACGCGCGCGAATGGGTGCTGGCACAGAAAGAAACCCCAGCAAGTGGCTTGGCTGTTGCGACTCGTAGATGCGGGCCTCCCAGGCCGGATCGTGGCGCAACACGAGTCCTGCACTTTGGGAGTCGGCGCCTGGGCTTTCAAGTACGTAGTTTGCGTCGACGTAGGCTTGAATGCGTTTTTTCCCCCAACCGCGGAAAAAAGGAACACGCCGAAACACTCGATGCGCTTCTTCAACGCTGCGGTAACGTCGCTTGCGGTGCCGTGCGGCCACGGCCAGTGTGTGCAATTGACGCTGACGAAACAAACACGCCAGGGCCCACAACGCGGCCGTCGAAGGCGGAAGAATGCTGATGTCGAGAAGCACGAGACGGTTCACATGACAAAGTTCGGCGGCGTACAGCGAAAGCCAACCGCCATAGGAGTGTCCTGCAAGAATGGGCTCGGGCGCAGGGCGCGCCGCTTGCTGGGCCCGTTCCTTTTCTCTCGCCTTGAGATCCCAGAAAACCGCGCACAAATCGCCCGTGAGCAAGCCCGTGACGTCGCCCCCCCGGTTCGCAAACGAGCTCCCTGAAAAGCTGGGGTTGGGCCGGAGTGCTCCGGGTGGAGGCGCTGGGTGCTGTGTCTGCCCCATGCCACGAGCGTCGTAGGCGTAGATGCGCACATTCCAAAGCGCTGCCCATCGCGAAAGAAAGTCCACATAGGTGGAAGCCGCAATGCCCGTGGCGTGGCTGAAGACGACGAAGGCATCAACAGACACAGCCCCTGCCGAGTGTCCATCGTGCCCATCGTGACGAGGGCCCTCGGGGTCGATTTCGAGCACGTGGAAGCCATGGAGGTTGAACCGGCTCACCATGACAGGAGGCGGTTCGCATGGTGTGTGGCCTGGCGTGTGGGGTGTTGAAAGCGAGCGGGCGAAAGGTCTCATGGGCGGTCCTCGTCCTCGTTCCTTTTCGGCAGAACGAAAACGAAACACGCCGGCAACCCTTGCCGTGCGGAAGCGGTGGCCCCCCTTTGCAGAGGGCTCCCCACAGCGCTCCATGAAGGGGCCCTTAAATCTTCATTTTGTTCCGCGCACCTTGCGAAAGCAGCGCGACACCGCAGAGTTTGTAAAGCAAGCGGGCTCCCACGTTGCCGTCCCATTCGTCGCCCGCCTTGCCCGACGGCGCGACCTCGTTGAGGTCGAACCCCACGACCACTTTGCCGGCGCGCGCCAGGGCCTCTAAAAGGAACACGGCCTGTTCGTACGAAAGTCCGCCTGGCACCGGAGTTCCCGTGCCGGGGCACAGCCAGGGTTCCAGGCCATCGATATCGAAACTCACGTAAATTTTTTGCGGCAAGGGGGCAAGCATCGCCTGCACAAGTGCCGACCAAGGTTTTCCAGAAAGAAGGTCGCGCTTGAGCGCGAAGTCAAAGTGTGTTTCCACCCGAGGGTCGTTTTGTGTGATGTCGTATTCCGAATCGCAAAAGTCTCGGATGCCGACTTGCACGAGCTTCGCGACACCAGGCACTTCGCGCAGCACATTGTTCATAATGCTCGCGTGCGACCACTGAAAGCCTTCGTAAGCATCGCGCAGGTCGGCATGGGCGTCGATGTGAAGAATTCCCATGCCCGGATGCGCCTCGGCGCAGGCGCGGATGGCTCCGAGCGACACGGAGTGGTCGCCTCCCACGAGTCCGACGATTTTTCCTTCGGAGAGGCGTTTGGCTGTGCGACCGTACACCCATTCATTGAGTTTTGCGGAGCAGGCATTCACCTCGGCCAAAGCCTCTTTCTCCGACTTCGTGTTGACGCGTCCGCCGGCGTCGACAATGGGTTTTGCAAGCTTGCTGGCGCGGGCATTGAGGCGCAGGATTTTTTCAGGAAGAGGTTCCATGTGGATGCCAAATTCCCAGGGTCGCGCCAAACCCTGTTCCGCAAGGGAGGCATCGAACAGGTCGAGCTGGGGACTCGCCTCCAAAATGGCGCGAGGGCCGTGAACGGTGCCACGCCCATAGCTCGTGGTCGCCTCCCACGGCACGGGCACGAGAACAACGTTGCTTTCTGTGTCGGTGAACGGCAGCCCAAAAACGCCTGCGTCGGTTTCACCGGCGCCGTTGGGGTCGAATTTTTTGACGTCCGCTTTCGCGAGTGTGCGAGGGAATTTGAGTGACGAAGGGGCCAACTTGGGAGGTGTGAGGGGCTTTTCGTCGTTTTTTTTCGATTCGAGCTTTCTTTTCTTTTCTTTCGACTTCGACATGGCGTTTCCTTGTGGAGCGCGCGAGAGCGACGCCCTTTTTTTGTTACTTAAGGTGCGTCGATGAATTCTGCGTGGAGGGCTTGCACGGCTTCCACAGCGCGAGAGCGCTCAATGAGGCACGCCACTTTGATTTCCGAAGTGGTGACGAGCAAAACGTCGATAGCCTTCGAGGCGAGCGCCTTGAACAACCGTGCCGCCACACCCGCGTGCGTTCGCATGCCCACACCCACGATAGAAACTTTTGCGACGTCGGTGCGTTTTTGCAAAGGAACACCTGGGAACGTGTCACGGATGGTTTCTTCGGCCACAAGCACATCGGCACCGCTCACCGTGAAATTTACGGTGAGCTGCGCGTGGTCGAGGCTTTGTGTGATGATGTCGACGTTCACGCCTCGCTCAGCGAGCGCTGAAAACACCCGAAAAAGAACGTTGGTTGAACACGGCAGCGGACCCACTGTGAGCCAGGCTTCGTCGTTGGAAGCGGCCACACCTGAAACCACTTCGCCTTCAATAGGCGACGCCGACGCCGTGGAGTTCGTCATTTCCGTTCCTTCATCGTTAGAAAACGTGTTGCGCACAAAGAGTCGTATGCCCCACTTGGCCGCGAGTTGAACACTCCGGATGTGCAAGACCTTGCTGCCCTGGCTCGCCATTTCGAGCATCTCTTCATAATTCACGCGACGCAAAATGCGCGCCGTGGGGCAAATGCGTGGGTCGGTGGTGTAGACACCATCGACGTCGGTGTAAATGACGCACTCCGATGCCCCGAGTCCAGCGGCCACGGCGACGGCCGAGGTGTCGGAGCCTCCCCGCCCCAGCGAGGTGAACTGACCGTCGGCGGTGACACCCTGAAAACCCGCAATCACAGGCAAGTAGCCTTCTCTCACGCGCCGCAGAATGTTTTCACGATCGACCGACTGAATGAGTGCCTTTGAAAATTGCGCGTCGGTGCGGATGCCGGCCTGGGGCGCGAGCATAGGCCAAGGCTTTAAGCCGCGTTCCCGAAGCGCGAGGGAAAGCAGGGCCACGCTCACCTGTTCGCCACTTGCCACAAGCATGTCGTATTCGGGGACGTCGGTGCGCGGCGAAAGTTCGCGCGCCAGGCCGACAAGCCGATTTGTTTCACCCGCCATGGCCGAAACGACAACGGCTGAAGGTTTTTTTTCAATGCACAGGTCTGCGACGTGCGCAATGCGTTTGAGTGAGCCCATGCTCGTGCCACCAAACTTGAACACAGGGCCCAGGTCTGGCACGGGTGCGAGGCCCGAGTTCGGGTTGACGTGTGGCTCGACGTGCGGCGAAAGGCAGGCGTCATTCATCGTCGCGTGAGCTTTCTTTCAAAAGAGGTCAGGGGTGAAACCCCATTTCTAAAAGACCGTGGCGTGACATTCAAGGCACGTGGACTAGTATCATCGCGAAACCCACAATGAAACGCAGACGGCTTTGCCACTCGTGTTCACATGCGCACCGCACCGCACTCTAAGGTGGAGTCTAGGAATGTTGCTTCGTCCTTTTCTTGAGGCCCCCGCGTTGGCGGATCGCGGACAGCCCACGTCTTTCGCAATTGAGGGCGTGACACTTGCGAGGCTGCTTACAGCCGTTCCCACGCCTTTTTACGCCACGGCCTTGAGCGCAGTGGAGGAGCGCGCGCGCGCGTATGTTGCTGCCCTGCAGCGCCATGGGGGCAGCACACATGTGCACTACGCCATGAAGGCGAACTTTGCTCCGGCCGTGCTTCGTGCCGTGACGCGAGCGGGGGCGGGCGTCGACATCGTGAGCGTGGGCGAGTGGCGCAAGGCGCGCGCTTCAGGCGTTCCTGCTTCAGCGATTTGTTTTGCTGGAGTGGGCAAGCGCGCTTCGGAGTGGCTTGAAACACTGGAAGGAGGCATTGGCGCCTTCAACGTGGAACATGCGGACGAAGCTCTGGCGCTTCTCGACACTCTCGCGTCGCGCGCGTCGGCATCTGTCCCGCTTGTTTCGTTGCGGCTCAACCCTTGCGTGGAACTCGACACCCACCCCCACTTAAAAACGGGGGCGCTCGACTCCAAATTCGGCATGTTGCAGGAACAGGCCATCGCATTCCTGCAAGAAAAGAAACAGTCCTTCGCCTCTTGCGACGATTTCGCAAAGTGGGCAAGCCCCGTGCGGGGCATTCATGTTCATGTGGGCTCTCAGCTTCACGACCCCAACGTGTTCTTGGCCGTGGCAGGGAGAGTCGCCGCTTTTGCCGAGGCTTTGGAAGCCCTGGGCCTCGTGGTCACTCATTTTGATCTGGGAGGGGGACTTGGTGTGGGCCCCTTGGGCGTTCCGGCTTTGCATACCGACATCGACGCCCACGTCGACCACCTCTGCCAAGCCCTGCGTGCAGCCCTCGAGGCCGTTGCAAAGCGCAACCCGCGTCTGGCGCGTGCGTGGGGATTTGACGCCACCCATGCGCAGGGCGCTG
>JADCJN010000091.1 GCA_020247005.1 Silvanigrellales bacterium | reverse complement strand
TACGTAACCTTTAACTGAACGACAGCGGAGGGATGGCGAAAGTACAGACGCGAGGTTGCACTATCGTCGCCAAGAACCACTGCAAAAGAAAGTCAGGACATCAAACTTCACGAACTTACAACGGCAGTGGCTGGAAAGCCGATGTGCGACATCAGCGCGAATTTTACCCTCGACGCCGCATCGGAAAACATGAACCTTGCGCTTGAAATGCAGAACCAGCAAAAAAAGACATGTATTTGATGACAGAGTTTGAATTGATTTCGCGTTCTAAGCCCTCAGGAGTTCTTCCCCTCGCCGATGCCACACTCAATTCGGGCCCAGCCAACAACTTCACTACGTCCCATTTTAGCGGGCAAATCGAAAAGACGTCGCTCAAGTTCAAAATACGGGGAACCAAGCACGAAGGTCTATCCATTCAGCCGCGCGCGAGTTTCGATTTCCCATTGAATTCTTTGGCTGCCAACGTAGGGGCAGACGAATGGAAGAAGGTTCAAGTCATCGGCAGGGGAATGGTGGTGGACGCATCAAACACTCCTCAAGATGTCACTTTTTCTTTGGTCAGCGGCCAACGAGACGAAATTTCCTGGGAAAAAACAGAATTCAAAGATCTTGCCATAGGAGAGAGGGACTATACGATCGAATTCATTTTTCCCGATTCCCTGAAAGGCACATTTGCAAACGTGATGATTGCGGCCAACAAAATGTTTGACTACATCGAGCCCATGCAACCTCGTCCGGGAACGCCTGCGAGTGTGACGAAGGAAGCGAATCGCAACCAAACGCTGTTGGCCTTTCAAAAGCAGGTTGAAGGTTTCGCCGCTTCGCCCGCCACGTTCAAGCCTGTGAGTTCATGGTACGGGCCCGCGGGCGAACCCCCTGACTACAAAAGCGACGACAAGTCGAAAGCTCTGCGGATGGATGCGGCCAAAGTGCTCGCGGGCATGGAGGCTGTTCGGAACACGTTTCACTTGGTGACGGAAGAAGGCATTCGGAAAGGCGACCTCAATACGGTGGCTCTCAGCACCATTCGGGACTGCCTTCAGAACACCGCTCCCCATTGGAGCGACATCACCATTCACTATTATTGCACCCATGGCGCTCTGCGCGGCTGTTACACAAACGGAATTCGTGCGACAGCAGGCTATGTGCAGGACGCGGCTCATGCCGCCACCGACGCGGGGGGCACCATCGACCCCGGCAAATTCGCGTGCGCAGCTCCGGCCATGGACGTGGGTGGCGGAAAAACAGTGCCTGTCGTTCCTGGCCTCATTCGCGCGTACGCCTGGCAAAAATGCATGACGCCCGCAACAGAAAGCCTTCCTTCCACCACGCCACCGGCGAGCTTTCTTCCGGGTGCGCCAGGCGGGGCGGGATGCCCCGCTGGCTTGCCTGAAGTTTCCGCCTATTCCCCCAACGACGCCTACCGCAAGGCATTCGCTTGGCTCACCGCCGCAAGCGAACGTGCCGAGTTGTTCCGTTACATGATGGACGCGCCCACTTTCGGCTTGAACAATGACGACCAACAGGCCGTGATCAATGCCTTTTGGCGTGTGAAAAACCCCGCCGACAAAGACGAGTGCACAGCCAAACGCCCTCGACGCGCCATCGACCCCGCCGACGGTACGCACTGCCTCGCAGACAAGGTTTACAGCCAAGAAATGGCTCCTACGAAGGAAGTGCGGTGATCGCTTTCGAACGCCTCGTGAGAAGAAAAGGAACAAAACCGGGAGGGTACAATTAGGTTTCAAAGTCGCCCCGAACAGCGCCGATACCCCTGTCGACGTGGACGGAGGCTTCATGACCCGGATGAAAAGATCCCATCTTGCAATGCATACGCACGGGGCATTGACCTTCCTCCCTCTTGCGGCATTGGGGTCCTGGTTTGCCCTTGCTGCCTTGAACGGCTGCTCAGCAGAATCTCTGAGCGGCACGACACCAATGACGAAGGTCGACACAAGCACAGCCCGCGCCCTGGAAAGAAAGGACTCTCTCAATAAAAAAGAGATCGATCCCAAAGTCTCTTCGGCCAGTGCCCGAGGAACAGGAACAGAAGCACTCACGGGTTCAAAAGGAACAGTGTTGCCTCGGTGCAACGCCAAACCTTCCAACGCCGGCCCGAAAATATGGCGCCTTACGCCAACACAGTGGGCCGCGAGCCTGCGCGCACTGGGGGCGAACCCCGACGCCGCGGGCTTTCCTCCCGATTCCAAAGCTGGACGCTTCGACAACAACCCGAGCGGTCTGATTTTGCGGAACGCCCACGCCGCCTTCTTCGAAGCACAGTCGACGCTCGCCGCACCTGCTGTGGTGACAGCTTTACGAGCATCGACAGCGTGCGCAAAACAGAGCCCGCAGGCACTTTCAACAGAAGAATGCCGTGCGGAATTTTCCCGGGTTGCACTTGAAGCCATTTTCCGTCGTCCACCCGAGGCCGAAGAGGTGTCGCGCCACGCGGCCACGCTCGAAAAGCTCGTGGACATCGAAGGCAAAGATGCCGCATTGAACGACTTTGTCGCCCTGCTCTTGAGGTCGCCGCATTTCCTCTTTCGCACGCATGCGCCACAGGATGGCGAAACCCAGTCGCCTGTTCGGAAGGCCTATGCCATCGCCTCCCATCTCTCGTACTCATTGACCGATGCGCCGCCGGATGCGGAATTGAAGCAAGCCGCACGTTCGGGCGCCTTGCTGACACGCGAAGGGCTCGCCCGTGAAACCGGGCGTCTTGTAAAGTCAGAGGCAGGCAAGGCGAAATTTATCGACTTCGCCAAGCAGTGGCTCCTCATCAGTCACAAGCCCGGCTTCGAGCCTGAGCGCGACTCCGCGGTGTTCGCCGATTATTCCGCCGCACTGTACCGCGACATGGTTCTCGAGACCGAGGAGTTTCTGCGACAAGAAGTCCTCGGTTCCGGGGCTTCGGTCAGAGCGGCGTTCAGCTCGACGCAGGGTCAAGTCACAGGCGCACTATCGGCCTATTACGACGGCAACCGAAAAGGCATCTCCCCCGGTGGAACAACCTCGAAGGTCGACTTGAGCGAGCGGGGGAGATTCGGCCTACTGACGCATGGGTCCGTGCTTGTCGCTCTTTCGCAGCGGGGCATGACCCACGCCCTCCATCGCGCCAACACGGTGCGCAGCCATTTCCTTTGTTACCCGTTGCCCGGACCTCCTTCCGATGCCCTCGCGCAGGTCAAAGACAAGAACCCCCCAGCGGGTCCGACAACGGAAAAAATGAGGTTTGAATCCTTCCTCAAGACCGCGCGCAGCGACTGCGCGAGCTGCCACGCCACTTTCGTTCCCTATGGCCTCGCCCTCGAGAACTGGGGGGCAGATGGGCGATTCCGTCAACGCGACGGCACGCTCGACATCGATTCATCGGGGACGCTGCCAGCTCCCCATGGGGCGTCCGTAACGTTCAAAACCGGTTTCGACTTCCTCACGCAGTTGGCCTCTTGGGACGCCACGGCACACTGCACCATGCTCCATGCGCATGAGTTCCACTGGGGTTCAAAGGCGACGGCGGGCCATTCCTGCGCCCTTGAAGCTCAGGGCAAAGCTTCGAGTGCCGACACGCCACTGATCGACGTTTACCTCGCTCCCGTGGCCGACCCCGCCTTCTTCGATGCCTGGTAAGGAAACAAACGCCCCGGTCAAGCGGGCAAGGAGTTCTCAAATGACCGATTCGACCGGCACCAGCATTCTCTCGCCCCAATACGTGTCCGAACTCAAATCACGCCGAGCGCTCCTCAAAGGTCTTGGGCTTGGCGCGCTCCTGTTCTCACCGCTCATGAGGTCACTGGCTGCACGCGCGGCGGGTCAAGGCAAACCAAAGCTGCTCATTATGTACACACCCAACGGTTTTCACATGGACAAAATGACGGCGAACAAAATGGGTGCGGGTGCAAACCCCAATGTGCCCGTGTTCGCAAATTCGCTCTCTCCCCTGAATCCCTACGCATCGAGCATGCTGGTCCTCAAGAACCTCGACTCGACTCTCGATACCGACGGCTTCGCGCGCAGCCACGAGCAACAGGCCGCCTTGCTGACCGGTTTCAGCACAAAAATGAACAACGGCAACAAGCATTTTCAGAACGCACAAGGCCCTTCCATTGACTGGACTATTGCCAAAGCCTTGGGCCAGGAACCTCTCGGCCTTGGAGTCATGTTCAACCCCAACAATACCTACAAACATCTGTGGGCGGGCAAAGACACACCCAATGACCCGGTCAACGATCCTCGACAGCTCGTCAACACGCTGTTTCCGCTTGCCAACGCCTCGTCGCCGGCCTCCGCTTCGAATTTAACTTTGGAAAAGGAGCAGGCCCGCTGCCAACTCCTGCGCGACAGCCTGCTCGAAGATTCGCGGACCTTGGGCAGGCGTCTCGGAACCGAAGACCGCGCTCGCCTCGAGCCCTACATCGAGTCCATGGAGTCTCTCAAATGCACCCTGGAAGCTCCTCCACCCCCGCTCACGACGTGTACGCGGCCCGTGGTTGACAAGAACATTGACTTTGGAAACTCCGCACAGTGGAGGGCGCGCGCAATGGCCAACCTCGAGGTCATAATCGCTGCGTTCCGCTGCGGCTACCGAGACGTCGCTTCGCTGAGTTTCGCCAATGGCGTTGCCGGAGACAACATCCATGACGTCAAAATCCAAAGTCACCACCACTGGTCGCACACGAACGAACACAACCTCAATCCTGCGCTCACCATTGAGAAGATCGATACGGCCTACGCTCAGTTCTATGCCGACATGCTCGGTCGGTTCCAAGCCGCTGGCCTTCTCGAAGACGTCTGTGTGCTCTGGATAAGCGAGCTTGTCGACGGCAATGGTCACAACCAGGACAACCGCCAATGGCTTCTTGGTGGCGGCGGCGCGGGCAAACTCAAGACGGGCAACGTCCTGACGTTTGCGGGTGGAGCCAAGGACAGGTGCACCAACAAGTTGTGCACGACGCTTGCGAATGTCATGGGCCTGAGCCTCAAGACATTCGGAGACCCCAATCTGACCACAGAAGGACCACTGACAGGCGTGCTCGCCTAGAAGACCTTGCAGGATGCAGACATGCATGACAGGGAGAAAGATGTCGGTCGAGAAAACGAAGGCCTGACTTCCGAAGGTTTAGGTGGAAATATCACGAGTGCCTTGCGCCAACCCTCGCCCTGTCGTCATTTGGTGGCTCAAGCGCGACCTGCGCGTCGCTGACAACGCGGCCTTGCTTGGCGCCATGGAGGCCGCGCGGCGCCACGAAGCGGGCGTTGTGGCCCTGTGGCTGCTCGAACCCGAAGACGTGGCTGCGCCCGATTTTCATGTGCGTCGGGTGAAGTTCGTGAGGGAATGCCTCTCGGACTTGGAAGGGGAGCTCGCGAAGAGGGGCGTGGCGCTGGCTCTCGCGGAGGGGAACGCAGCGGGCCTCTTCGAACGTTTGTGTTCCACCGGACTTCTGCGGGAGGTTTACGCTCATGAAGAAACAGGCGTCTTGTGGACGTACGCGCGCGACAGGAGCGTGGGACGCCTTCTCAAGAAACACGGCGTCGCTTGGACAGAAGTCCCAACCAATGGAGTCGTGCGGCGCCTGAAGTCTCGCGATGACTGGAAAGACCTGTACACGGAGCGCATGTTGGCTCCGGTGCTAGGCGCGCCAAGAGAGGTGCAGGCTGGGCAAGCCCAAGCAAAAGTGGTGTGGGAAGACTTTGCAGAAATGGCCAGGCAGGTCGGGGTGCCGATTCAACCAGTGAGCGAGCCCACAGGCCCATTTGCCACCCTCGCCTCGCAGGCTTCCAAAGGAGGCCAGGGCGGAGGCGAAGCGCAGGCTCACGCGCTGCTGCGAGGCTTTTCAAGAACGCTCCGCGCGGGGCGTTACGCGCGCAATATTTCGAACCCGACCACAGCCACGAGCACAGGTTCAAGGCTCTCTCCGTACCTCGCGTTTGGGAGCCTGTCGTCGAAGCAGGTGCACGCATTCCTCAATGCCCTAGAATTTACGAGTCGCGACGTGGAGGCCTACAGGTCGCGGCTCGCGTGGCGGTGTCACTTCATTCAAAAGCACGAAGACTTCCCTGAGCTCGAAGACAGGGAGGTCAATGCGGCGCTCGCAGGGCTGCGCGAGCCCATGACCGAAACAGAAATTCAGGCGTGGGAAGGCGGCACAACCGGCCTGCCCTTGATCGACGCGTCACTACGCTCGGTGCGTGCCACAGGTTTCCTCAACTTCCGCATGCGCGCCATGCTTATGAGCTTTGCCACCCACCTGCTCCTGCGCGACTGGCGCACGCCGGCGTGGAGCCTTGCGCGGGCGTTCCTCGACTACGAACCTGGCATCCATTTCGGGCAGGTGCAGATGCAGGCGTCCGTCACAGGCATCAACACAGTGCGCATCTACTGCCCCCTTGTTCAGGCTCGGCGTTACGACCCGGAGGCGGCGTTCATTCGGAAGTGGGTGCCAGAGCTGCGCGACGTGCCTGTGCAAGCGATTTTGGCAGGCAATGGGTTGGCTTCAGGAACAAAGGAACGGGGAGGATATCCGGAGCCCATTGTCGACGTCGTGGCGGCAAGGGAACGGGCGCGAAAGTTCCTTTACGCCAAAATGAAGGAGGCCGACGTGCAGAAAGCTGCGGGCGAGGTTTGGAAAAAACTCGGCTCCCGCGAGAAGTCGCAACGGGCACGGCTCCGTTCAAAAAAGGCGGAGAAAAAGCCCGTTCAGACTCTGTTCGACGAGTCAGAAGAGGAAACGACATGACGACTGTTCTCCACTGGTTTCGAAACGACCTCCGCGTGCACGACAACCCAGGGCTGGTGAGGGCGGCGAAAGTGGCAGGAAAGCTCTTGTGTGTTTATTGCCACGACCCGGCAGGCGAACAGGTGTTGCCTTGGGGCGTGCCGAGGGTCGGAGCCTTCCGGCGGGCGTTCTTGCGCCAGACGTTGGATGCACTGGCCGCCGAGCTGAAAGCGCGCGGCTCGTTTCTTTTGGAGCTCCATGGGCCGGAGGCAGCAACGGTGGTCGAGTGCGCTGTGTCGTACGGGGCAAAAATGATAACGTACCAAGGCGAAGTTGCGCCCGAAGAGCAGCAAGTCGAAATGGATGTGCGGGCGCAGCTGAGTGCGCGTGGGATAGAGGCCGTGCCATGCGGTTACTCAGCGCTGCTCAACTTCGAAAGGCTCAAAGACGCTCCGGAGCGGATGCCCGACGTGTTCACGCAATTTCGTCACGAGGTTGAAAAGCAAATGGAGGTGGCCCCGCCGTTGGAGGCCCCGCAGGCGCTGCCGCCTCCTCCCGCAGGGGCAGAGTTGGTGAGCGCGGTGGGGGCTGCGGTCGTGAATGAGAGGGGAGCCTTCAAAGCCGAGCATTCCTTCTTTGTAGGGGGCGAAGCGGCGGGCCTTTCAAGGCTCGACCACTACCTTTGGAAGACAAACGCAGTCGCCACCTACTTCGACACGCGGAACGGAATGCTGCGTGCCGACGACGCCACACGTTTCTCTCCCTGGCTCGCAACGGGAAGTCTCTCGGCGCGGACCATTTTTTCCGAAATAAAACGTTACGAGCGCGAGCGCACCAGCAACAAAAGCACCTATTGGGTCGTCTTCGAGCTGCTTTGGCGGGATTTCTTCAAAATTATGGCACTCAAGCACGGCACAGGCCTTTTTTGCGAGCGTGGCATTCGTGGCATCTCACCGCCGCGATTGTCGCAAACGTCGCGACTGCCGCCCTCGCTTGGGCGCGCGGAAGAAGAACAGCAGTTCAAAGCATGGCGCCAAGGAACCACTGGTGAGCCGCTCGTGGATGCCTGCATGCGCGAGCTCCTGGCCACGGGGTTCATGAGCAATCGTGGCCGGCAGATTGTTGCGAGCGTACTGGTGCACAACCTGGGTGTCCGCTGGACCTGGGGTGCCTGGCACTTCGAGTCGTTGCTCGTCGATTACGACCCTGCGAGCAACTGGGGGAATTGGGCATACCAAGCGGGCGTGGGGAACGACCCCCGGGGAACGCGGGTGTTCAATGTGAAAAAGCAAGCCGATGCCTACGATCCGAAAGGCGAGTTTGTCGCCACCTGGTTGAAGGGACTCGTTTGACGGAGGCCCTCTGCCAAAACGGCGCTCCACCTCGGAAGGAAGGTTGGTGTTCGGTCACAAAAAAAGTGAACTTTAACAAATTGAAATTAAAACACTTTAAGAACACATTTTAGAAAATACAAACTTCAACCGATACCATCCTTAACGACCTCGGAAGGTTGACTTCGGAGAGTGGGGAGGTGTTCCGTGCGAAAACGAAACAGGGAATCCATGAGCATAGCCCTTTGGGTTTTGTGGGGCGCTGTCGGTTGCGCTCGCGAAGGCGCTCTTGACGCTCAAAACGTTCCCCAAGAAGCGCCTCCTGCAGTGCGAATTGGCGTTTATGCTTTCGACGGTACGGACACCGATGCATCCAAAAATGCGGTCATCCATCAAGTGTACTCTCGAGCAGAGGTGCGCACAAAAAGCTATTTTGCTGGACCCGATCTCGCAGGAAGCACCGTTCGAGAAACAATTGAATCGGGCAAAGCCCGCGTTTGCAACGACTGGCGAGCGGGGAAAATCGACGCCGTCGCCCTCACAGGGTATAGCCGTGGCGCCATGATTGCTCTGGCCGTCGCGCATGAGCTTCTGCAGGTTCGCGAGCCGGGAGAACCGGAAGGATGCGAAAACGTCAACTCGAGAATCGCCGGGTTTGCCTATGGGAATGCGGTTATTTCAAAGTCATTGATGACTATCCACTCGTACATTGGCCGGAGCGATAAACCCGTCTTCGCAAAACTGGCACTTCTCGATGCTGTAAACACCTTGAATTACGATCTTGGAAAAGAACTCCCCGCTCAAATCCGCGCCCTTTCACCGGCCACACGTTGTTTCCATTTCAAGAAGAAAAACTCAGACGAACACGTGTTGACCACCTTGGAGCTTCAAGAATGTGAAACAGAGCCTGAGGCCTCGGGAGCAAATCACACCGAGCTTGCACAGCTTCCCGAGGCGCGCGACGCTCTCGAAACATCTCTTGCAAGCAACGGCATCGTGTTCCGCGATGCACCCAATGTTGCCCAGCTGCCACCAGCAAATTACGCCACGCTCTGCTCCCTGGTCAAAGAGTCTTTCCCCAATGCAAGAGATGGCTACGATCGCTGCGTGAAGGCAGGCTGTTCTTGGCAAAGCGCGCCTTCTGAGCCAGGCCCCTGCGTCGCACCCGAAAGTTCCATCGTAAGCAAGCGCGAAGCGCTTGTTCCCCCAGGTTGAGTCGTTTTTAGAGTCACAAATTCCTGAGCGCCCCAATGCGTTCGCCTTCTTCGGGACGCAAACCCGCAGACTTCGCCGCCCCCACTTTCTGTGCGGAATAAAGCCCTCGGTGGCCGACAATCAGATAACTTCCCACGCAGGCAATGGCACAGTAAATGCCTGCCTCTGCACCAAACAGCTCCATGCCGAGCAACACACCCGCAAGCGGAGTGTTTGTGACGCCCGCCAAAACACTCACAAGACCCATGGCTGCGAGCAAAGGGTAGGGGAGCAGAAGTATGCCATCAAGCGCGTTGCCCAAAGTGGAGCCAACGAAAAACAGCGGCGTCACTTCTCCTCCTTTGAAGCCGAAACCCAACGAGAAGGCGGTAAGCCCGCTTTTCAGAAACGACAGCCACCAGGGCAGAGGCGTGTTGAAGCTCTCTTCAAGAGTGGAAAGACCGAGGCCGAAAAAGGTTTGAGAACGTGTCAGGAGAAAGAGACCTGCAATGACAGCACCTGCAACGGCAGGGCGCGTCCAGGGCCAAGGCAATAAGCGACGCGCGAAATTTTCACTCGCACGAAGGCACCAAAGAAACAGAAGTCCCGCCAGGCCAAAAAGAAGCCCGGCGAACAAGGCGTGACTGGCGGAAAGCGCCCCGAGCGCAGGGATGTCTCCCACTGGAAAAGAGGCGTGCTGAATGGGCCAAAGGTGCGTTGTGAGCAACGATGCGACGGCAGCCACCGTCACAGCAAGAAGTCCGTCGTACGAAACCCGACCAAACGAAGCGACTTCAAGTGCGAAGACAAGGCCCGCAAGAGGCGTTCCGAATGTGCCCGTAAATCCGGCTGAAATACCCGCGAGCAACAGAATGCGCGTGGCTTCGCGGCTCACGCGCAAAACGCGCGCCACCGCCGACGCGCACACCCCCCCGAGCAAAACCCCCACACCTTCCCGCCCCACGGAAGCGCCCGCAAGATGTGAAAGAAGACTGGCGACAAACACGACGCCGCCCGTGCGCAGCGACACCACCTTGCTGGGTTCATGCAAACCCTCGAGCACCGCGTTGACCGAAAGTTCGTCGCCGCGCCCCGCAAAGTGGGTCAAGAGCCCTACCGCGAGGCCAATGAGCGGGCTGGCCAGAAGAAACTCAGGCCGGGCCAGACGAATTTCAGTGACGTACGAAAGTCCAAAAAGAAAGGCGGCGCAAACATTGCCCGCAAGAATGCCGACGGCGACGGAAAGAAGGGCGGCCTTCGTGTGTTCAGAAAGTGCTTTCACAAGGGGACGCCCTCTTCGAATGGTTAGTGTGATTACGAGCGTTGCAGGGCTGGCAACACCGTTGCTTTCACTTCTCCGAAACCGATGCGGACACCGTCATGAACGCCATACCCTCGCAGAGTCAGCGTGTCGCCGTCGCCTAAAAACCCACGCTGGGTGCCATCAGGAAGGGAAACAGGCTGGGTTCCACGCCAGGTGATTTCAAGCATGGACCCAAAGGAGTCCGGAGTCTTTCCGCTCACGGTGCCCGAACCATAGAGGTCGCCAATTTCAAGTGGCGCACCGTTCGAGGTCATGTGCGCAAGTTGCTGATGCATATTGAAATACATGTGCTTGAAATTTGTCGCACATATCCGAATTTCATCGGCACTGCCCCTCCCTTTCAGCCACGCTTCCAAGTTGAGGTCGAAACTCTTCAACCCCTCGAAACGGAGGTAAGGCAACACGGGCGGATTCTGCGCAGGCCCTTGAGTGCGCAGCGGCGCAAGCGCGTCTAGGGTGACGACCCACGGGGAAATGGACGTGCAGAAGCTCTTCGCGTTGAAAGGTCCAAGGGGAACATATTCCCAGGTTTGGATGTCGCGAGCCGACCAATCGTTCAGAAGAACGAGTCCAAAAATGTGTTCTTCGGCCTGCTCGGGACTCACCCATTCTCCGAGGCGTGTTTCTTTCCCCACAATGCTTCCCACCTCGACCTCAAAATCAAGGCTTTTGCTGGGAGCAAAAAGCGGAGCCTCCTCGTTGGGAAGTTTTATTTGACCCATGGGTCGGTGAAAGTCGACGCCCGAAACCACCACGCTGCTCGCACGTCCATTGTAGCCAATGGGAATGTGCTTCCAATTCGGAAGCAGAGGATTGTTCGGGTCCCGCACCATCTTGCCCACGTTGGTGGCGTGTTCTTCGCTTGAATAAAAATCGACATAGCTCTTCACGGCAATAGGGAGGCAAGACGTGACCTCGGCCATGCGGGGAAGAAGAGTTTCAATTGCCACTTTTTGCTCGC
Organism: Silvanigrellales bacterium; assembly: GCA_020247005.1. Classification (GTDB taxonomy): domain Bacteria; phylum Bdellovibrionota_B; class Oligoflexia; order Silvanigrellales; family Silvanigrellaceae; genus JADCJN01. Next base: position 2,911 of record JADCJN010000091.1, on the reverse strand, counting down.
GCAGGGTTGTGTTTCCTTCCCGCAAGAGCTCTGAAATGCGCGCGCGCGCTGCGCGCCAGACAGGGCGACCCAATGCGAGGAAAGCATTGAGGTTGGGCGCTGAAAAGGCGTCGTCGAGACGAGCGTCGACATCGCGAAACAAGCCGAGGCCTGCAACTGCACGAAGGTCGAGCACGTGCTCGCCAATAGCGACGCCAGGACGCGGCGACGAAGTTGCCGTGCGAAAAACTCCAAACGGAAGATTCTGAATGGGAAAGTCGGAGTCTTTCGCGACAGGAAGCCAAGATTTCAAGCGAGGATCATTGCATTCGAGCGTCATTCTCAGTTTCCTATCGAGAGGATTTTCGGTTTAGTTTCCGGCGTTGAAGTTCCGTTTTTCAATTCCTAAAGTTCCATGCCCGTTGGTGGGGGAAGGAAGCCCATGCGCACGAGGCCTTCCACCGGTTCAAGGAAGCTGCAGGAGCCAAACGACAACGCCACGGTTTCGCGGGTGCGCAAAAGTTCACGGGTGGTGAGAATTTCACCCCGAAAGGCGATGCTCTCTGCATCGAGGCTGTTCGCATCAGAAGCCTTCACAAGAGTGAAGTCGGACTCTGTTTCAGAGGCGACAAGGGACAACGCTTTTCCTCTGTCCCAGCCTTTTTGAGACAAAAAGGCAGCGGCAAGAAACAGGTTCAGGAAGCCGTGGAGCGGCGCTCCCACGGACCCATCGAAATGGCGCACAGGTTCGTGGAGCCCTGCGGTGAATTTGCAGGGAAGCCGGAGCGATTTGCATACAACCAGAGCATCGCACACGGCGTCTACACTGGGCACATTGGACGGCCCCAGTCCGCCGGTGCGGAATTTGGCGCGCGCGCCCTCAACTTTCGCCAGGGCTGCAAGGGCTCCTCCCATGGGCACGTCCCACGGAATTTCGAATGCGGTGTGGGCACCAGGAAACACCTTCCCCAAAGCCTCCAAAACAACGCGAGCAAAGCCTTCTGTTAATGCAGGGGACGCCAGAGCGTCGGCGGGAACAAGGCACTCGATGCTGTCGACGGTGGCTACTCCCCCCGATCGGCGCACCAGTCCGGCGGCGGCTTCAAGCTCAGGGGCAAGCCCTGCGAAAAACGCCTCAGCGGTTTCTGCGCCTTTCAAGAGAAGGGAAAAGCGCCACGAGGGACGCGCCTTTGGCTGCAGCCCGCGTGCATGGGCAAAGGGGGCGATGAGGAGGTCAGAGGCTTCCGAGGCACGAGCAGCAGGCAGAACAAATCGGGCAAGAAAGGAACCGTAGGGGTGCGAACGAGCGGCATCGAACGCAGCCAATGCTTCAGCAAGTGGCAATTTCGCAGGAGGAAAAAGCCCGGCAAAATCGATGAAGCCTTTCGTGAGGGCATCGATGGCTGGGGGAAGAAACGTGATCATCGGTTGCCTTTCAAGTCCATTCGGGAGGGCCTTCGGAAGGGCATAGCGCCCCTTTCCGGAAGTCGGACTCTACACAAAACCCTGTCGTGCCTCCAACTTTGCGCGTGGATGCGCACGGTGTTACCCTCTGCACAGGAACATCTCAACATCCAAGGACACTTCCATGACAATTCTGTCGCCCAAATGGCTTCTGGCATGCTTTACATTGCTTGCGCCCGCCCTCGCTGTGGCACAAGGAGAAGGCATCACCTTCTACGACAGCATCGGTTCGAATCCTACGAGCTTGTTCCCGCTCACGAACACCGACGGCGAAGCCAGGCCCGTTACGAACCTGCTCTTCGAATCTCTGCTTTCCCGGCATTGGGACACCTATGAATGGCAACCGGAACTCGCGAGCAAGTGGGAAATTTCGCCCGATGGCACCCAATTCACCTTCACCATCGACCCCAAAGCGAAGTTTTCCGATGGCTCACCGGTGACACCCGAAGACGTGAAATTCAGTTTCGATGTCATTTTCATGGACGGGGTTTTCACGCCCTCTCTGAAACCAAGTTACGAGCAAATTGGAAAAGTGGAGATCCTCGGAAAAGACAAGGTGCGCTTTTCGGCGAAGGACGTCTTCTACCAGAACTTCGACGTGTGCGCTTCGCTCATTGTGTTTCCCAAGAAGCATTACATGAAGATGTACGCCAAAGACAAAACGCTCGCAAAGGCGGAGTCGACGAAAGAGCCTTTGGGATCGTCGCAATGGCTGGTGGAGAAGTGGGACGACAATCAGCAAATTATTCTGAAACGTAACCCCAACTACTGGAACAAGGCGAAACGGATTCTCGAGGGGCGATGGAATTGGGACAGGCACCTCTTCAAAATCATCGCCGATTCCGCTGTGGAATTCGAAACCTTCCGCAAGGGCGACCTCACCTACCTTGGGCTGACGCCTAAGCAGTGGACCATGCAGACAAACACTCCCGAGTTCGGCACCCGCATCAAGAAGGTTCAGACAACCACGAAGACAGCGAAGGGCTACAATTACATCGCCTGGAACAATGAACATCCGATTCTTTCTAACAAGGATGTTCGCTGGGCGCTCTCGCACCTTGTGGACCTCGACACCTGGAACAAGAAACTTTCCTTCGGGCTCAACGAACCTACCGTCGGACCATACAGTTCCAAAATGGAAGAGCACGACCCGGAACTGAAAGCGGTGCCCTTCAGCCTGAAGGACGCTCGGAAACGCCTTGCCGCTGCGGGCTGGAGCAAAGCCGGACCCGACGGATTTCTGGTGAAAGACGGCAAGAAGTTCGAGATCACTGTTCTGTATCCGGTGCAGGCAAAGGAAACTCAAGAGCCTCGCATGGCTCTCTTCAAAAACCAGGCGGCGAAAGTGGGAGTGAGCATCCTTCTGAAGCCGGTGGAATGGACGAGCTTCACGAAGCTCATAGACGAAAGAAAATTCGACGCAGTGGCACTTGCCTGGGGCCGTAGCCTCGACATGAACCTCAAACAG
>JADCJN010000090.1 GCA_020247005.1 Silvanigrellales bacterium | reverse complement strand
ACCAAGGAGATCGGCTGCGACAAAAAAAACTCAAGGGCGTGTCAGTTTTTTACGGCGCTCTGCACGAGCAGCCGGAACTCTCCAGAGGCCTGCACCAAAGCCTTCACCGCCACTCGCGTCGCGCCCGCCATTTTCGCGGGCACGAACGGCGTGAATGTGGGGGCCACAAGCGTCACTTGTGTTCCGTCGGCCATTGTTCCGCGCGTCTGGCAGGGTGAGCAGCCCGCCGCAGGAAGTCCCTGCACGCGGATGCCCACAACGCTCACGACTTTAAAGGCGTTCGCGCGAAGCTGCGGACCTTTCGACACCACGGTGGAGGGCCATCCGGGTGCCGGAGGCGCGAGCGTTGCATGAGACACCTGCCGAGAAACCTGTTTCTTTGACGCTTTTTGTTTCTTTGGTTTTTGAGCTGAAGGCAGAATGCGCGCTTCAGGGCGCAACCGCGATTTCCCTGAGGCCGCTGAGGCCTCCCCGGACTTGCGTGTTGCCTCGGCCTTTTTCCGGCTGGCGATGAGCGCACGCCGCGCGTCTTTTCGCGCCTCGGCCGTTGCCTCACGAAGGTCGCTCTTTTGTTGCCTTTCGAGTTCGCGCAATTCCTTTTCTTTCTGAACACGCGTCTGCTCTGCTTTCATGAGTGCCTGGGTGGCAAGCCACTCGGCATCCTCTCGCGCCACTCGGCTCGCAGCGATGCTTTCCTTCATGTTCGACATGCGTTCCTTGGCGATGCCAATAACAACGATAAGAAGCAAGAAGAGACCCACAAGCACCACAGGAAGGAGAGGAAACGGCGCTTCTGCGTTCGTGCGCCCCTTCCGTTCTCGAACGCGAGGGGTGCGGCCCCGAGGGCGGGGGGCTTGCGGCGCCGCGCCCAACGCACTGCGTCCCAAGGGGGGCGCCGCCTTGCCGGCGAGGACATCCGGGTCATCGAGCGAGGATTCGTTGCGGCCAGAGGTGCCATCGGCAGCCAAGTCGGAACTCATGTTCACGCGATTTTTCTGCCACCGTATCTTTTCACCTGAGGCCTTCAACCTGCTTTCGCTCTCCGTGCGTGCCCGCTGGTGCTCGGGCGCCTCGCGCCCCGCAGCCGCCCGCAAGGGCGAATCAGAACTCTTTTGCTGTTCTTTCAGGAGCCTTTCATTTTCGGCGCGCAGACGTTCCAACTCGGCATTCAATGGCAAAGCCCGAATGTCGTGAGGAAGGTCTTGAGGAGCGGCTGCAGGCGCAAACGCCGTCATTTTTTCGGGCTCAGAGGGACGCGCATGCGAGAGCGGACCCGAGCTGAAAGACGAGCGCACGGGGGCCGCTCGGGGGGAAGCAGGCGGCGGCGCCGAGGGCGTAGGCTGAACTCGGACGGGGTGTTTTGCTTCCATGGGAAGAGAGGCTGCGATGGCCGTGTTGCCATGGCGTCCTCCGAATTCACCTCCCCCTGTCCCTGCTGCTCCTCCAACCACTTTTTGGCTTGTTTCCGAAACGAGGTCTTGAGCGAGCCCTTCAACAACGTCAAGCAATTTGCGCTTCAAAGGCGAGCCTTCGCGCATCACGAAGGTGTCGAGAGAAAGCGCTCCCTGACGAAGCATTTCGCGGACATCCGCAGCTCCGTATGGACCTTTTTTGATTTCTCCATCGAAAACGTACCAGCGCAAAGTGCATCCACCTCCCTGTTGGGATGGTTTCGGCTCCCTTTCGAAGGATCTTTGCTCCGTATAATTTAAAAAACACTTAAGAACAGAAGTGTTTCTAGCTGTCTTGGCAGTTTAGGCTCACCAAGGTTTCTTTCTTATGAGCGAAAGGCAGCCACAACGGGCTTTCCACCGTGCGAAATTCCGCGTTTTTTAGAGCGATGTTTGCTCAAATCCGGACGACCGTCGTTGGGAAGATTCTGGGCAGACGACTCTTCGTGAGCTTCCAAGGCCGCAGCTTGGCCACCTCCCAGAAGGCCTGCCAGCCTGTCGAGAGCCGAAAGGTCGATGTACGGCATCCAGACAGCCGGCACTGTCTTGCGTGTGAGGCCGTAACGCAAAGGAAACAGGCTTGCAGGGTGAAAATGAGGGCGCACGGGAATTGCGGCCAAGCGAAGTCCCACTTCCTCGGGGGCTCGCATGCCCTTGCGAAGGTTACAAGCCTTGCAGGCTGTTACGATGTTCTCCCACGTCGTTTTGCCGCCTTTGGCGGCCGGAATGAGGTGGTCGAGAGTGAGGCCTTGAAGGGGTCCCGTCCAACTGCAGTATTGGCAGCGATAGCCATCGCGGAGGTAAACGTTCTGCCGGGAAAAGCGAGGCCCCTGCATACGACGGCCCTTGGGAGAGCTGTTTTGGAGGCGAATGATCCAAGGGACCGAGTAACTTCGCGATACCGTTCGCATCATTCTGTCGGATTCCACAAGAGGCTCGGCCCTTCCCGTGTACAACAGAACGAAGCCAACCTGCATACTCACGACCTTGACCGGTTCGTATCGCGAATCCAGAACCAGGACCTTACGCTCGAAGCTAGACATCAGCTCTCCTCTTGTCACGCTTATCGGTCAACCGAAAGCGGGAGTTGATTCTTTTGCCTGTCTGAACTTTAGGGAATCCTGACGCACCTTGCAAACCCTTCGGAAAGACGGACCTGGAAGGGACCTCCGAAAGGGGAGTCCGGTGTTAGCCAAGGGCGACAATAGCCAAGCCCGCCAGGAGCACGAAAAACCCCAGTGCAAAGCCGACCACAAGCCATGAAACGCGCACTTTTTCGGCTACCGCATCCTTCTTTGTTTGGGTGTCGACGTAACGTCCCCAAAGACGCTCTGCTTCGTCGTGTGGTGTTGCGACTCCCGAAGGCGCGCTCCCCTGGGGCGTCGCGTGTTCGTCGCGTTTCGTTCGTGTGTCTTCTTCGCTCATGCGCTTTCCTTTCCACCGGAGTAGACCCAATCGAGATGTTCATGATGACGGAAGACGACCTCAGGCGCCACGGTCTCGAGCGCTGCTTGCAAGCGCGCAAGGAAAGTCGCCAAGTCGGGCGCGCGCAAGGGCTCAGGCGCGAAGAGCGGTTCGGGCAAGCCGCTTCGCATGGAATTCCAGATCATTTTCACCTTCGAAAAGGCACCTCTCGCAAGAAGCCAATTTTCGGGAGACTGGGCGGGGAATCCGGCCTGGGTGGCAAGAGCGTCGCGGAGCTGAATCCACGCCTCCAACTGCCTTCCTGCAACACCCAAAAAGAGTCCAGATTTTCCAACGAAGTCGATAAGGCTCTGGGGTGTTGCTTCATGCAGGTGTTGAAGAAGTGCATGGGTTTGTAAGGCCACAAGTAACGTTTGGCGGGAGAGCGTCCGGTCTGCCGGGAGCTCCGTTTTCAACTCCGGGAGCTCCGTTTTCAACTCCGGGAGCTCCGTTTTCAACTCCGGGAGCTCCGAAAAAATCCACGGATTTCTGAGCGCACCACGCCCAATAATGACGTTGCCACGCACGATGCCGGCTCGCTCGGCATGGCTTTCAGGCGAGACAATGTCGCCTGAACCCACCACTGTCGTGGCCTTGCCCATGGCCTCTACGAGCTTGGCCATGGCCCCTATGAGCGTCCAATCGGCACGTCCAAGGTAACGCTGCGCTCGGGTGCGTCCGTGCACGGTCACGCGGCGGGGCGCATGGCGCGCAATGACTCCCGCAAGCGCCTCGAATTCATCGGGTGTCGAAAAACCCGTGCGCATCTTCACACTCATGCGCTCTTTGCCAAGCTCCTGAGCAAGAGCGCCCACATAGGAAGAAAACAAGAGCTCACTTTGGAGCAGGGCACTTCCGGAGCCATTGCCCACAACGGTGGGCGATGGACAACCACAATTGAAGTCAACAAACGGCGCAGAGTTGAGCAAGTGAGTTGCGATGCGAACAAGGTCTTCTTGCGACGAACCCATGATCTGCGGAATGAGAGCGTAGTTCACCGCGCCGCGCAGGGTCGAAATTTCAGGCGCATACGTTGCCGGTATGCGACGAGCGGGGTAGTCTCTGGTCACTCTCAGGAAAGGCGTCATCGCGAATGCAGGCGCGGATGTCTGGGACAGCCACAGACGGAGGGGAAAGTCGCCAACACCTTCCATGGGGGCCAATCCGGCTCCTCGAAAAGCATCTTCAGGCGCGCTTTTTTCGCCCTCTTGCTGCCGGTTCTGTTCCCACTCGCCACGTTCCACGTCGTCCTCCGCGCCCCTCGTCTCTGATCCGGGCCAAGGTGTTTCATTAAGCGGGAGAAAACGTGATGTCGAGCCTGAACCCTCTTCCTGCCTCTCTCGCCGCTTCCCTTGCGTCGGAAGATTCCACACACATCGCCCTCACAGGCGCTTCGAGCTTCCTGGGTGGCCTGCTCTTGAAGCGCTTGGTGGAAACACCTTCCGTGCGGGAAGTTCACGTCTTCGACGTCAAAACTCCCGTGGTGACTTCGAGCAAACTCATCTTTCACCGCATCGACCTCACCCGTGACAACGCAGATGCTGAAGTTGCTGCCGTATTGAAAGCAAATGGCATCCGACTTTTCATTCACGGAGCTCTCTTCTCGGGCCCACAACGCAATGCCTCAAAAGCACGCGAAGTCGAAAGCATCGGCACCTTCCAGGTTCTCAATGCCGTTGCGGAGGCCGGCATCAAGCGCCTTCTCGTCTTGTCCGACACTTTCGTGTATGGAGCCCTGCCGTCACATCCTAACTTCCTCACGGAATCCATGCCGGTGGGCCGAGGTCCCGGTCCTGAGTTCGTGCGCACGCGCGCCGAAGTCGAAAAACAAATCCAGGAATTCTCGGCCGACTACCCCCAGTGCGCCACCTGTGTCTTGCGCTTCGCGCCCATCCTCGGGCCGACCTCGAGCAATGCCCGTGCCCGGTATTTCTTAGTGGGGCTCGTGCCAAAAGTTCTTGGGTACGACCCCTTGCTGCAATTTATTCATGAAGACGATGCGCTGCGTGCGGGCTTGCTGGCGGCCTTTTCCACGTCTCGCGGCACATTCAATATCGTCGGCACGGGTGTTTTGCCACTTTCCACAGGCATCCACATGGCAGGACGCATTCCTTTGCCGGTGGCCGGATT
>JADCJN010000009.1 GCA_020247005.1 Silvanigrellales bacterium | reverse complement strand
ATGGCAAAACTCGATGACCTGCGGGCGAAGTCGGCCCAGTGGTATGCGGCAGAGCGAAGATATAGAACCCTGCGTTTGGGCATGTTTGGCGTGCGTGCCGCAAACAATGGGTGCCCAAGTGACGACGCATGGGTTGCATCTGCAAACAAGACTTTTGCCGGCGAAAGCCGTGCTGCTTTCGTAGATGTCATAAAAAAAATCGTGCCCGCCGACGCCGTCGCCGACATCGAGGCCTTGAAGGCGCACGCATGCGGCAACGCGGAGCCGGCCTTCACTGCGTACGCGAACAAATTGGCGGACGCTGCCAGCGACGCAGATGACAAAGCATTCGAACTCGCCAAGGTGTATCGTGACATTCAACTTGCGATGAAAGCACAAAAAGACCGCGTCGGCATCGCCACCAACCACATTTGGAACTACTCGGCCGACAGCGTCGTTGTGACCTATAAAGACCTCGCCGCGTTTCCGCCCACCGGGGGCCTTGCCACAGAGCTGTTGCGGCATTCGTTCTCGTTCGAAAAAGACTGGGTGAGCATGTCGTTCGATGCCACAAAGGCGCACCCGTTGGTAAACAACCTGCGCTCGGAACTCAACGACGGCTACGCCATAACGTTTGGCGGCGTGCCCGTTGGTGCTGTGCTTGCGAAGATCGACGAGTCGGGCGGAGCTTCGGTCATTGCTTTGCCGAAACGTGGGCGCGCGGGCGAAGGCAAAACAGAGGGTGCTGCGGCCCAAGCGCCCGCGTCGAAATCGAACAAGCGAGAAACCACGACCACCTCGTCGCCCGATGGCGGTGGATGCTAAACAAGCGCCTTCAGAAATCGGCGTCCCTTGCTGCGCGTCCCCTCGATGTGCCTTCCACTCGTTAGTGAAACAGAGCCACGAGCTCGCGCACTTCCTCCACAGGAAAGAGCTGCGCATCGCCGCCGGTTTCTTTCACCAGCGAAACGAAGGCGTCCCGTTCCGCACGAAAATTGCGCGCGGGAAGATAAATGCGCTCGAAGCCGAGCTTTATGGCTTCCTGTGTTCGCGCCAAGGCGTGCGTCGTGCCGCGGATTTCGCCGGAAAGTCCCACTTCACCAAAAAACGCATGCCTCGGGGGCAGGGGGCGCTCGTGCAAGCTCGACAAAACGGCCGTGGCGGTGGCCAAATCGGCCGCGGGTTCGAAAATACGCAGGCCTCCCGCCACACCAGCGAAGATGTCGTTGAGCGACACCTGGGAGCCAGCGCGTTTTTCCAAGACGGCTAAAAGAATGTGCAGGCGCGATTGGTCGAGCCCCGTCACCACGCGGCGCGGCGTGGAATAGGTCGAACGCCCCACGAGGGCCTGGATTTCCAACAAAAGAGGGCGCGTGCCTTCCATGCACACGGCTACGGCGGTGCCTTCCCGCTGCGAACGGGTGTCTTCCAGAAAGTAACGGCTCGGATCGGCGACATCGCACAGGCCGCTGCCCTGCATGGCGAACACGCCCATTTCCCCTGTGGAGCCGAAACGGTTCTTTGTCGCGCGCAGAATGCGAAACCCTGTGTTCGCGTCGCCCTCCAAATGCAGCACGGTGTCGACAAGGTGTTCAAGCATCTTGGGGCCCGCCACACTGCCGTCTTTGGTGACATGCCCAATAATAAGTGTGGTGAGCGTATGCCCCTTGGAAAGTTCCAGAAGCGCATGGGTGCACTCGCGCACCTGAGACACCGACCCTGGACTGGACGCCACCTCGGGGTGGCCCGCGGTTTGAATGGAGTCGACCACAAGCACTTGGGGGCGGTGTTGCAAGGCGAGCTCGCGGAGTTTCACAACGTCGGTTTCCGCCGTGAGAAGCACACGCTCACTGACACAGCCAAGCCTCTCGGCGCGCAAGCGAATTTGCTCGGGGCTTTCTTCGCCACTGGCGTACAAGACTTTGAACCCACGCGAGGCGAGGCCGTGCAGGGCCTGCATCAGAAGAGTCGATTTTCCAATGCCCGGTTCGCCCGACAGCAGCACGAGGCTTCCGGGCACAAGGCCGCCGCCCAGAACACGATCGAATTCGGGGCTGCCGCAAAAAACACGTGGCAAGGTGCGGTGCTCAACCTCTGAAAGGGGAGTCACGCCGCCGTGGGCGGCTCCCCCGGTCGCACCGACTTTGCTTGGCGCAGGACTTGGCACCAGAACGTCTTCTTGCAAGGAATTCCACGCCCCGCACTCGGCACAGCGCCCCACCCAGCGTGGGCTTTGGGCGCCACATTGGGTGCAGGCAAACACGGTGCGTCCGCTTTTGGCCTTCATGGCGCAACTCCGCGGGTGAGCACGGCGATGGTTTCAAAGTGCGCGCTCTGCGCGAAGGTGTGAAAAACATGAAGGGCTTCGAGCTTGAAGCCTCCCAACAAAAGGGGCTTCATGTCGCGCGCGAGGCTGCCGCTGTCGCAGGCCACGTAAAGAAACAGACGGGGCTCCTGTGGCGAAGCATCGAACAGGGTCACAAGCTGCTGCAGTGAGGCTGTGCCCATGCCGTCGCGGGGCGGGTCGGCAATCACCACGTGGGGAGCCTCCAAGGCGCGCGCGTGCCGCACGAATGCGGCGACGTCGCCCGCCACCGCGCGAAAGCCCGCTTCGGCCCCGGGTTCGAAGCGGTTTTGGTTTTGCGCATGGTTGAGAACACACGATTCGACGGCGTGCCCGACGCCTTCAACGGCCACAACGTTGAAGGCGCGCGAGGCGCGTTGCTCAGGGGCCAAAAAAAACGGGACGAAGCTGAAGGCTCCACTTCCGCAGTAGAGGTCCCACATCCGAAGGGCGGCGCCCTCTGGTGTTGGGGGTGTGCGCCCCAGAAAGCTCACTAGGGCTGCTTCCAGGGTTTCGCCATAAAGCTTGGCTGCGTCGGTGTGGGGTTGAACGAAGCTTTCAGGGTGAACTAGGAAAGGGGCGAGGCGAGGGTGTGGAAGCTCAAAATGCGGCCGGGTGGCCGGTGGCGTTTTCTGTGCATTCCGTCCTGGATGGGGCGCTGCGTTTCCTTGCCGACGCGGTTCAAAACCTCGGCGGTTTTCCAGGAGGCGGGTGTGCAGCGCGCCGTGCGCGTCGAGGGTGACTTCGACCTCAACCTTTGCACCTTGGGCTAAAATAGTGTTGGCCACGGCCTGGGTCGCCACAGCGGCGGACGAGGCCAGGGCGCCTGCGCCCAGCAGGCAGGTGTCCGTGCCCACAATGTCGTTGCTGCCCGCGGCCATGAAGCCGGTTTTTTCCTGCACGTGCCAGCGGAGGCGGCGTCGGTAGGCAAGTGAAGTGGCCGTGTGAGACTGTGTCACGGCCTTCGCGTGCGCAAGAAAGGCGTCGTCGAAACCGCCCAGACGTTTCAAATTGTGGTGCAGGAAAGACACCCGCAGTTCGTTTTGCAGGCCGTCGTCCGCATGCTGGAGTTGGCAACCTCCGCAACGTCCGAAAACCGGGCAGGGCGGGACGCGCCGTTGCGGGTGTGCCGAAAGGCGCTCTGTAGCCGCGGCTTCAAACACGCCCATGCGCTTGCGTGGCTCCGTCAAAAGCACGCGTTCTCCGGGCAAAACACGTGGAACGAAAACGACACGCCCATCGGCAAGCCTCGCAATGCCGCGTCCGTCGGTGGACACGGCATGCACGGTGGCTTCAAGAGGCGGGCTGAGTGGCAAGGCATCTTCAATAGGCATGGGGGTGCACGAACCCTTTCAGGGGCGTGAGGAGGCAGATTTTCAGGTCGAGCCACAGGCTCCAGTTCTGCACGTACCACAAGTCGCACTCAATGCGCTTCTCGAGCGACGTGTTCCCTCGCCATCCATTCACCTGGGCCCACCCCGTGATGCCCGCTTTCACCTTGTGCCGCAGCATGTACCCTGGAATCGCGTGTCGAAAGTCTTGAACGAACACGGGGCGTTCAGGGCGTGGCCCCACCACGCTCATGTCGCCTCGCAACACATTAAAGAATTGAGGGATCTCGTCGAGGCTCGTGCGTCGCAACCAGCGTCCGATGGGAGTCACCCTGTCGTCGTCTTTGCGTGCCCACACCGGACCCGACCGCGACTCGGCATCGACAAACATGCCTCGGAATTTCAAGCACTGAAACGTGCGGCCATCGAGTCCCATACGCTCTTGCCTGTAAAGCACAGGACCCTTGCTCGAAAGGCGCACGAGTGCCGCGCACAAAAGAAACACAGGAGAAAAGACGAAAATAAAGGTTGCTGAAAAAAGAATGTCGAACAGCCGCTTCGACACACGTCCGTAGCCATCGAGTCGAGAGGAGTTCAACGCAATGGCAGGAAGATCGGACAGGTATGTGACGCGGGGGGCGATGAGCGTGGGCATGCCGAAGTCGGGCACGATGATGATTTCGGCTACAGTATTCCCCAGGCTTTCATAGAGCTCTTGAAGGTGAGCGCTTTCGTCGGGGCGCAGAGCCACAAACAGCAAAGAAACACCGCCTTTTTCCAACAGACCCCTGACCGCCTTCACGTCGCGGCCGGGAACACGTCCGGCACATTCCACGTTCCAGTCGTTTCCTGGGGCCGCAAGCGCTTCTACCCGCTTGGCGACCTCACCATCCCCCACGACAAGCGCTCGGAGCGCCTGCCTGGCGGCGTGGTGCGAGCGCAGGTAGGCCCGGTTCGCCTTGCGCACCAGGCTGCGTCCCACCGGAAGAAGAATGGGCAGGCTTGCCGCAAAAAGCGCGAGCAAAACGCGGCTGTATCGGTGTTCGAAGATGAAATACGTGACTGTCACGAAACCGAGAAAAGCGATGGCGTGCGCACGCGCGAGGTCGAAATTCTCTTCCCACACCCGGCGTCGTTCCAGCGATCGCCTGTAGACGCCCGTGCCTAAAAAAACCAAAAGGTAACTGATGATGAGCACCGGGGCGAGTTTCATGTAATTGAAAAACGTGTCGGTTCCTTTGGGTGCCTCAATAAGCCCGCTGTCGAACCGAACGTAGAAGACGCCGACCCAGGCCGTCGCCACAACGAGAAGGTCGACGGAAGCCCGCAGGAGGTTCACGTTCTGAGCGTGCTTGTGAAGAATCATTTTGCGAGCGCCTTTTCAATTTCGGCGAGGAGTTCATTTTGGAATCGCGAGAGGGCGAAGCGTCGCGCATGGGAGGTCATGGCCTCTCGTGTGCTTTTTGACACGGGTTTCGCAAGCGCTTCAAGCACGGCCGCCACCATGGCTTTGGAATCTCCTTCTGGAAAGGGGAATCCGGTGACGCCAGGCACCACGGTTTCGGCCGTACCGCCCACGTTGGGAGCCACCACCCAAAGCCCAGCGGCCGTTGCTTCCACGGGCACGATGCCAAAGTCTTCGATGGCAGGGAACAAGAGCACATGGCAGCGCGCGAACAGGGCCTCCACCGCGGCATCGTCGGGGTTGAGAACGAACTCAACCTTCGCGCTCGGCGCCTCTTTTTCATATCGTGCCTTGGCGGCCAGGAGGTCGGCACCGTGGCCCGCAGCCACGACCGAGATGCCATTTGCCACGAGGGTGTCGAACGCCGCACCCATGCGCTTGTAGGGCACCCAGGCGCCAAAAAGGAGGACTGTGCGTTCGCTTTCGGGCGCCTCTTTCCGAACGAGAGCCTCGAACCGCTCGACGCCCACATTGGGGTGAACAACGGAAGCCTCGCGTCCGTAGTAGAGCTTCACCCGCCTCGCAACGTAGGCGCTGTTCGCCACAAGGCTGTCGATACGAGCAGCAGACGTCACGTCCCAGACGCGCAAACGCGACAACAAGAAGCGCCGCAGCAATTCAAGGGGTGTGCGAATCGACGCCGCGCGAGGAAAGTAGCGGTGTTCCTGGTCCCAGGCGTAACGCATCACCGAGTGAATGTAACACACGTGGCGCGCTTGGGGCGCAACGATAACCCCTTTCGCCACGCAGTGGCTTGAAGACACGACGAGGTCGTAGCCCGTAAGGTCGAGGGCTTCGATGGCCACAGGCAGCAGGGGAAGGAAGTGTTTGTAGAGCTTGCCGATAAAAGGAACCGACTGAAGGAAACTAAAGCGAAACACGTGGCGTGAGCCTGGCGCGAGTTGCAAGAAAGTGGAAGGGTCTGGACGGCCAAAAAGCGCATAGACGTCGGCTTCGGGAAAAAGCCCCAGAATGGCCTCGAGAACACGTTCCCCGCCCCGCCGTTCAAAAAGCCAGTCGTGTACCACGGCCACTTTCATGACGTCTGCCCATGGGTGGCGAGCACCTTCTGAAGCTCGGCATCCTCGTAACGCACGAGCAGGCTTCCCGCCTTTCGCACGATGACCTTGCCGGGTGCGAGGTCTTTTTTCTTGTCGATGTCGGCACGTGTCGCGACGTACACATCGGCTTCCATGGCGCGCGATTGGCGCGAATGGTGAATCGCCAAAATGGCCGCCTCGCGCACAGCCTGGCTTGTGGGTTTGCTCTTTTTGGGCTTTTCAAGCCAAACATGCGAACCCTCCCCCGTCATGACGTGCACCCAGGTGTGGTGCGACGGCATGAGGCGCAACATGGCGTCGCCGTCCGATGCGCTTTTCGCCACGCGAAGAAACTCTCCGGTTGAGGCTTCGTAAGTGCGGTAGGGGAGCCTCCTGGCGCGCTCTTCTTCCACGGCGCGCGCGGCTTGCGAGCCCTCGGTCCACTCGAGTTCGAGCTGCGTGAGCAACCGTCCTGTTGTGACAGGGAGCTTTTGAGCCACACGTGCTTCCATGGCCCCGCGGTTGGTTCCTTGCGCGTTCCTTTCGCGGTCGGTGTCGTCGCCGTGTTTCGCGAGTTCGGCGCGCAGCATGCGCACGTCTTTGGCGGCTACGAGCAGAAGAGAAACAAACGCTTCCACTTGTTTTGCGCTCTCCGCGATGCGGTGTGTCAGTTCCTGTTGACGCCTTTTGAGCCTGTCTATTTCCGCAAAAGCACGTGTCAGCAAATCGCCCGGGCGTTCGCCGTGCTTGAGTGTGATCACTGCGGGCAGTCCGAAGTCTTCAATGACTTCCCTTGGCACGTACCAAGTGGGCGAAGCCGCTGGCCACATGTAGAGGTTGGCCCGCAGTCCCTCGGCCCTCTTTTCCAAAAGTTCGATTTCGTGGGGGGGGGGAAGGTCTTGTTTTTGGCGAAGCAGGCGCCGTTCCAAAAATTGGAGCCGGGTTTTTGAGGCACGACGGACATGCGTGGGAAAGCAGGCGAGTGCTGTTTGCAAAGACTCCTCGGGGGCGGCATCTGCCAAGGATTTCGATTTTTCCTCAGTTTTTGTTTTTACTTCAGCCGTTAATTTGCCTTCGGCATTGTCTTCGCTCTTGCTTTCAACTTTGTGCGCGGATGCCGGCTGAGGCAGGCCCTCGAGGGCCGATGGCAAAACGCAATAGGGCAAAAGAGGCACGTCGAACGTGGGCCGTCGTTTTGTTTTCGTCGACTCCAAGCTCCACTCGCAGAGGCTTTCGAACATGGGCGACCCCGTGCCCGCGAAGGCTTCGCGGATGTGGCTGTAGCGGTCGGGCACCACATAGAGTTTGCGTGCCACGCAGATGCGTGCGGGCCGTGCGTCGAGGTCGAGAATGAGGCAGTCGGCGTAGTCGCCTTCCTCTTTGGCTTTGCGACGCGCCGAAACCCGCTCTTCTTTCGAACGGAAGGGATTTTCGGCCAGATGAGAGTCTTCTTGGGACTCTGCACCGGGGCGGGGCGGGTTGAAATCGATGACCACCGCCACGGGGTCGAGGCTCGCATAGGCCGCAAGCACCGTGCGCCCCTGCAAATGCTTGCGCGCCATTTGAACAAGAGATCCGGGCTTGTTCTGCGCGGGGGGCTTGACGTGCGTGAGTGCGAGCCCAGCTTCCCCGCGACGAATGGAGAGGAGCACCGAGGAGCGGTCGTCGCCAGGCTTGTAGACACCCAAAACGAGGTAGCCGTCGTCGGTGGCCGAAATTTTTTGGAGCGCACAGCCTTGTTTCAGGCGCAAAAGTGCTTCGCCCACCCGCTTGTTCCAAATGGCGAGGCGGGAGCTGAGGGCGGCGTGGGGAGCGAAAAATTCTTGCAATACATTCACGGCACGGGCCCCTGTCTTGGAAAGCGGAGGCCTTCACGTTACAGTACTGAGCCTTTCGTGGAAAGAGGAGCGACACGTGCCGGAGTTACAAGACATCTTCAGGCTCCAGGCCTTTGTGGCCGTCGTCGATGAAGGGTCGCTTTCGGCGGCAGTGCGCAAATTGCATGTCACACAGCCCGCCCTGTCGGCACGACTCAAGCTTCTTGAAGAGTCCCTTGGGTGCGTGCTTTTGGAACGCACAGGGCGTGGGGTGCGTCCCACTCCGGTGGGAAAACTCGTTTATGGCATTGCCGTCGACATCCTCAAACGCATGCGGCACCTGCAAACCACAATTCAAAACCACCTGGAGCTTCGTGAAGGTTGGATCCACCTCGGTGGCGGCGCAACCGCAGTGAGCGGTGTGTTTCCCGATGCCATCGCCAGTTTCCGTGAAAAGCACGACGGCATTCAGTTCACGCTCCACGAGCAAGAGTCCCATGCCGTGGCGGAAGCCGTGCGCGATGGCGCCGTAGACATCGGCATCATCACGCGGAATGAAAGTGGTGCGCCACAGTCCGGAGAAGCAAGCGAGCCCCTGCCTGGTTTGCGTGTTCACGGCGACATTCTTGACTCACTCGTCATTATTGCTTCACCGAGGCATCCGCTGGTTGCCATGAACGCCTCCCTTCACCGCGTCGGGAAAAATCTTCTTCCCATGCACCTCAACAAGCAGCCCATGATTCTTTTCGACGAAGGCTCAGCCATCCGCGACATCATCGACGCGGAATTCCGCAAGCTCTACATTCATCCGAAGGTCGTCATGACCCTACGCTCCACACAGAGCATGCTGCGCATGGTGCAAAAGGGCATCGGACTTTCGGTGGTGAGCCGCCTCACCATGCAACCGCCCGAGGCGGAGGTGCAGGTTATCGACATTGAGGGCCTGCGCATGCAGCGTTCGCTTCTTGTTGTCACCAGCGACGAACGCACTCTGCCTCCTGCTGCAGAGGAGTTTTTGAAAGTTCTCGTGCATCGGTATGCACAGGGGTAAAGCTCGGTGGCTTTGGGGTGATTTTAAGCCTGAACCTCAAGGATTCCAAATCACTTCGGGTAGATCCATCCCGATATACGACCGGCGGTTGAGTCGGAATGCACGCCAGGCGCGAGGTCATGAAGTGTGTAAAGTCCGCCTTCTTGAAAGAGCGAAAGCCTCCGCGCGTAAGCTTTTGGTTTTTTCCAGCGCTTGTTGTCATAATTCTCTTCGGCAACATCCACAGTTCCCTTGCGCACATCCACGCCAACGACAACTGCGACATGGCCGTGCTTCCAGTCCTCGCGACTCTCGTCGGGGGAGTAGATGATGAGGTCTCCACGCTGGGGGGCACGTTTGGCAGTGCCGTTCACCGAACGTGCGAGTGGGAATTTTTGCTTGGTGCGGATGTTTTCACCTTCCTCGAGGTAGATGATTTCGTATGCACTGTCGATGCTGCCGAACGTAATGCCCTTGTTCTTCATCCACCACTTGCGAGCGTATTCAACGCACTGGTAGGTGAGGCCGATATAGCGGAGTTCGTCGGATTTCGGGTCTTCTTTGTGAACACTGACCTCGCCTGTCTTCAGGTTGAGGAAGGAGTACTCGGGCCTCACGCAAGTTGACTTGCAATTCGAAAGGGAGTCGGCTCCGTCAACGCTTCCAAGCAATGTTCCAAACGGTGTGACGCATTTCGTCGTGCATTTAGTCGGGTCGGGTGCCGTTGAAGATCCGTCTTTTTCCAACTTTGGCGGTTTCGGCAGAAGGCCTGCGCCATCGGTGTCGGGAAGCTCAACAAGTTCCCGCCCCGCCTTTTCTGTGACTTGGGCAGCAGCCGAAGCGTAAGCCCCGGCGACGCCTGACGTGGAAAGTCCACTGCCAAAGGGCGACAAACCCAGTGTTGTGAACAGGGTTGCCAAGGTGAAGAAAGAGCGAAAATGGGCACGCATGGTCAAGGAGCCTCGTGGGTGGAAGGGTGTGTGCAGGAGGTGTATCGGGCGGACTCCACTTGTTTATCTGCGGATCGCAGGAGGCACAAGATTTCTGCTCAAGAAAATAAGTAAACTTTCCGATCCTATTGACGTCGGCGTTGAGTCATTGTTGGGGGCCGCATGATTTTTCGAAAATCGACCCTCCGCTGGTCTGGGCGTTCCCGCTTAACACGCTGCTCCAGCCCCTGTGCGAATCCAGTCACTTCGGCGTCTTTGTTTGCAGCTTTGTTTTTGGCCGCTATGAGCTGCAAGAACAAAATTTCTTCGGGCGCCGTTGTTCCCGCACCGAACCAAGACGCTCCCCTTCAACCTGCGCAACCCACACCCATGCCTCCATATGGGACGCTCGGCTCGCCAGCCACACCCGTGGTGTTGGCGACGTCCTCCCCAGCCGACACGCCCCTGCAAATGTCTTCAAAAGAAAGGGCCCTTGCTCGCTACGATGCATCGCTTGGGCAAAGGCTTGCCCAGAGCGCGCAAAAAAACATGCTTGGCCAAACCTCTCAGGGTCTTTGCTATCTTTCGGTGGGGAGGGCCTTGGAATTCATCTGGCCCCGCGGATTCCACGACGATGGAGGATGCGGCACTCTCGATCTCAACTGTCGCGATTACGCACGTTCCTTCGCGGAACATTGGAAGTCTTCGGTTCATGGAATCAAAATTCCATTGGAGGCTGTGTTCCTTAAGGGCAACAAGAATGGCGAGGCCAAAGCGACCGGTTTCAATGAAAGAGACGCTCCTGTGGGGAGTGTTCTTGTGTGGAAAAGTTGCTCGTCAAACCCCGCGGGTCATATTGCCATTGTCACGCAAAAAGGAAAAAAAGCTGTGTCCGACTTCCCGCATGGCGTCGACCTGTGCCCGTCGAATGAACTCATTGGAATTTTCATGCCTGTCAGAAAATGACTTTTTTCAACGAGGGTCATTTCCTCCCACGCTCGACAAAGAAACAAGAAAAGCGCGGAGGTCGTCGCGTGTTTCTGTGCTGAAGAGGGCTTGGCCACGAGGGCCTCGCGGGGCCTCCGAAGTGCCCACAACCGCTTCGGGGGCCTGGGCGTAATGTTCCACAGCGGCCGCAAGGCTCTGGTAAACGCCATTGTGCATATAGGGCGGCGTGCGCAAAAGCTCTCGAAGCGGTGGAGTTTTGAAGGCTCCCACCGTGAAGCCAAGGCCGTGGGGCAGGCGTTTCCATTCGTCGCACTCTTCACACCGAAAGGGGTTTTTGGCGAGTCGCACAAGCCCGTGGGCTCGGCCTGCGGCGCGCTCAGGTTTTTCGTCCGGTGTTGCGGGCACGCCCACGTTGTGAAATTCACCGTCCGACAGGTATGGTCCGAAGTGGCACCGAGAACACTGCGCGGTTGTCACAAAGGCGCGAAGGCCTCTTAGGGCATTTGGGGCGAGTACGGGTTCCAATGTCGAGAGCGTTCCTGAACGCACCGCCTGCGCGAAGACGTCGATGGGTGCAGGGGGCGGAAGAGCCAGTGTCGCGACATAAGCTGAGACGGCGACCAGGAACTCTTTGCATCGGGGCGTGACTTTTTCTGCTTCGCCCTGCGGCGACGTGCAGTTGAGTCCCATTTCCTGGGGGTGTGTGAGGGGACCCCAGGCTTGGGCCAGCAAACTGTCGGCGCTGCCATCGGCATTGAGAAAGCGCCAGGCACCCGCGCCGTAGAGCGAAGGCACGCCGCGCGCCTCCACGGTGCGAGGAGAAGAAAAAGCCGCCGATGCTCGGTGGCAGTCTGCGCACGAGGTGTCGCCCTTGGCTGAAAACTTGCGATCGTGAAAGAGCGCGCGGCCATGGGCCACGCCTTCGGGCGGAGGTGAGTCGCGCCGGGCCGCGAAGGGGGCGTCGAGGTGAATGCCTCGAAGGAACGTGAGCTCCGCTTCTGAGCTCAAGCCACCGTCAGGCAAACGCTGTGTCGGCAAGGAAACAGGGAAGGAACATAAAATTCCGACTGCAGGCCACCACGCGTTTCGAAGCCGAAGGCCGGAGCTAGGTGTCACGGAGCGGGAACGTCGGCGTCGAAAGTGACTTTGACTTCGGCGTTATTCACCGCACTTCGAAACTCGAAGCGCCACCATCCGGCCATGTGGAAACGGAGGCCCTTGTACACAAGGCAAGTGCCCCTTGGATTTTGTCGCTCTGGTGCCACGAGCATGCCGTGAGCGTGCTCCGGCATCACGACTTTCATGTCTATTTTTTCAACCAGCGAAGAAACAAAGGAAGGCTCCATTTCTGACTTCTGAGTAGCCTTCAGGCACACAATAACATCGAAGGGCTTTTGAAGCCGAGGTTCGCCTTTCGGAAAAGACAGCGCGGCAATGAGTCCCTTCGTCCCTTCCATGTTTTTTTCTCGGGTCGTGTCGATGCGAGGCGGGCGGGTTTCCAGCGCCTTGGGAAGGCGGTCGGCCCATGCGCAGCTTGCCACGGAAGTTGTCAATGCAGTCGCCATGCGGAACCGTGCGCGAGAGTTCATGGAGTGGGCCTTCTGTGTGGGGTGTTTTCATTTTCATTTTCATTTTGAATATGAGACGCCGAGAGCCACGCCCGCGCAAATGCCGCTTCCTCGCGAGTTTCCAAAATCACCCGGTCTGCCACCGAAGGAGACCGTTCGAAAAACCCGAGCATTCTCAGATTCCACATTTCGTTGAAGCTGGCGTGGCCAAAGTTCAAAAGCGATGAGTCGTCCCGCAGGTCGAGCGATGCGGGCGAGGCTACGGGCCACTTTTGCCCAAGGTAACGAACGCGTGCGCCCGTCGCGGCATGGCACGATGCGCAAGGGCCGCTCGCGGGGCCATGAACTCCAGGTGAAAACAGCCCGCTTGCAACAATGGCGAGTGTCTTGGCTGCTGGCCCTTCGAGGCCTCTCGTGAGGTCCGACTCCAATGCGTCGTTGGAGGTTGCCGTGTCGCCCACGAAAAAAGGAAACAGCCCGCCAAGCGAAAGCGCTCGTGCCGTGAAGGCATCAGACCTTGCCGCGGCAAGCAACTCGGCGTCCACCGACGTGGGACGACCGGGCACAGGCAGGAAGGTTTCATGCTTTCCTGCACTCACCACTTTGAACGCATGGCTTGGACTGCTTCCTTGAAGGGTTTCCCAGGCGGGCGCAAGCAGTGGTGTTTTTTCGAAGGTGACCTGGGCATCGAACCTCGCCAGGTTTTCAGCCTTCAAAACGTTTGCCATGGGAAATGCGTTTTCCGACGGCTGCGCTTCACCCTCATCTGGAGCGCGCGGCGCCAGGCGAGCGAAGAGCCAAGAGGCGCCCGGCCGCGCGGCCGCACCCGAATTCGAAAAATTCAGCGTGACATGGCGCAGGCGCGCGCCCGAAAGCAGAGTCTCTCGAAGTGCTTTGCGAAGAGCGGACTGTCGGAATGCCAGTGCATGAGGATTTTCTTTCGCTTCCCGAACAAGGTCCTCGATTGTTCCGTTTCCGTTCGTGAGTGCAGGCAGCGACAAAGCGGCATTCACGAGGTGGCCCCTTGCGGCCTCCAGCGCACCCTGCAGATCCTGGGTGTCCACGGTTTCGAATGAAGTCATGAGTTCTTGGTGTCCGAAGCCGGGCTCAAGAGTGCCCACGGCCTGCTCGAGCGACCTTTCGCCCGCGCGAAGCCTTGCGACGGAGGTCGTGTCGAAACCAGGCAATGCGTCAAACACCAAGTGAAGTGTTTTGTCGTCTGAGCTTCCCATAGGGCGAAAGGCGCCCGTCTGAGGGTCTTCCTCGCGCCGCACGCCAAAGGCCTGCGCCACGAGTCTGACTTGTGGAACGCATATGCGACGCTCTGACGTTTCAGACACGCGGAGCCATGCGGTGGGAAGGAAGGTAGGATTCGCACAGGGGGCGAGACGCATTCCCACAAGAAACCACCGAGCGTGAGAAACTTCGCGTGTGCGTTTGGCGGTGTCGGCGTCGGCCAGGGGGTTCCCATCGGCGGCAGTGGTTCCTAAGGGCGTGCCTTCCGTTGCCAGGGACAGAAGACGCTCCAGTGCAGGCGCGCCCAGAACGTCACCCAGGTGAGGCGCGGTGCGGGCGACCACCGCCACGGCTTCTTCGGGAGTTGTTGCCTGGGCGAGTGCTTGCGCGTCGATAGGAAAAAGCGTCGTGAACGACTCTTCCCGCACGGTGTGCACATCGGCCTGGCCTGCTTCGTTCGAAAGACCTCCGAACGTCAGGCAAGCAAGACCCGCCAGCAGTCGTCCCAGAAACAAGGTTGGCATCGCCGAACATCGGCTTGGGGTTCTGGCCTTCACGTTAGTCTCCACTCAGGCGCACCATGGCTGCCTTCGAGGGTTTGCCTGCGGGGGTTACGTAAAAAAACATGTAGTACCCCGGCGTGTAGAGGTTCTTACGTCCCCCTTCGTTTGGCACTCGGACTTTCACGGTTCCAGAGCTGGTGTCTTGCGACACCACAGGCAAGGAAAGAAGACGTTGCCCCATGTCGAAAGAGTGTGTTGCAGACCCGAGACGAATGGCCACCACCGACGCTCCGTCAACCGCGTTGGCGACATTCAAAGTCACTTCGGTTCCATACTTTGCGACGGAAGGCGCCTGGGAAATGACGGGGCGTGGCCCCGGCAAGAAAAGGTAGGGCGGCGAATAAATTTCATGTTGCCAAATTTCAGCTGGAAAAACTTGGTTTTCGAAATCGTCCGTGCGGCCGTCTTGCGACGTGCCAGAGCCGAGGTCCACGGTGCCGTCGGTGTTCAGGAAGCCGCGCTTGAAATTTCCTCCGGCCACCCACACGCGTCCATCGGGCAAGAGGAGGGCATTCATGTGGTAAAGGCGCGGTTGGGTCATGGGGTTCATTACGTCTTTGCGGAACCCACCGGGCGCGTTTTTGTCGGGTGTCAGAAGTTGGGGTTCGAAGGCGGGTTCATAGAAGTGGTAGGCAGCGCCGCCCACCACCAGTACCTGCTTGGAAGGAAGAATCACGGCCATGTGGTTCACACGCCCTTTGAGGTCTTCTTGCTCCAAAAAGTTCGGCACGAGGCTCCAGGCATTCGTGGTGGCATCGTAACGTTCCAGGCTTGCTGTGACAGCCGCATTGGCAATGGGCTTGCGGGGCCCGAAGGTTTGGTCGGCGCTCCCCTGTTGGCCTCCTATAAGAACGATGCTGCCGTCCTCGCGAGTGGGGTCGAGAAACGCCGAGGCATAGGTGCGCGTGCGATCGGCGCGTGTGGGGCCCGGTGCGAAGTCGACGAATTGGCCTGGGCTCCACGTGGGAAAGTCGAAAAAGTAACTGCGGCGCGTGGTGCGGTTCCCATAGCCCGTGCCATCGTTGGTGAGGTAGAGGCGTCCGTCGGTGCGGGCGAACACACGTGGGTAGTGATCGATGCCCCAGTCAAGAGTGAAGGGGGAGTTCGACTGACCTTGACGATCGCGGGCGTCGAAGGTGCTCCAACGTTTTGCTGTGTTCCCTTCGAACGGGTTGTAGATTTCGAACGTGGTGGCAATTTGGTCGTCACCTTCTTCATTGATGCCACCCAGAGCAACCACGGAACCATCGGCGCGGGGAACGAGCGTCGGGTACCATTTTCCTTCGCCCATGTTGCCAGTGAAGCTCCAGCTCTCTTTTTGCCAATCGAACTCGTAGCTCGCCGGGTGGGCTTGAAAATTGCGCTCGTAGGAACGTGTTCCTCCGGCGAACAAAACATTTCCATTCCACAGCTGCACATGGCCTGAACAAAAGAGATCGATGTCGGGTCGGTTTTGCCCCGGCCACGGAGAGCTGGGAATGCGGCGAAAGCTATTGGAATTGGGGTCGAAGAGCGCGGTGTTGTCGACGTGCGCGTAAGTTGACGGGGAGGCATTGTCGCGCGCCGACGTGCCGTTCACCATCAACACTTTGCCGCTTGGCAACAGCACGGCGTGAACGGCTTGCATGCGGTCTTTGCGGGCGGGCATCGGAATGGTTTCCCACTGGCCTCCCACGTT
>JADCJN010000089.1 GCA_020247005.1 Silvanigrellales bacterium | reverse complement strand
TGCCGTGCCCAAACGTCGGGTCTTGTTTCCTGGGGTGTGACAGCGCGCATGAGGCTTCCTAGCCCCTCTGTTCTGGCGCCGTTTCTTTTGACACTCCCCTTGTTTTGGGTGTCCTCCGCTCAAGGCTCCGATGGACCACTCGGAGCTTCCCTCGGAGCTTTCGTAGGAGCTGATGGTGAGCAAAGATCCCAAGGGCCTTCCCCCGGGCGCGCTCACTTGCTCGCTCCCATTCGGCGTTTGGGGCTCCGTCCGGTGACCTCGAATGTGGCTGAATTTCGCTCCTACCTTTCGAAAGAAACCTCGGGCGGACACGCTCCCGGAGGATTCGCGGCTCTTCCTCTGACGCAAGCGCAGACGTCCGACAGACTCCTGGAAATGCTCGAACACGCGCTGGAAACATCGGGACGTTACTTCCATGTTTCCTCGGCTGCTTCGTCGAACGGCGACGGGTCCGGTGTGCTTTCGCGTCCGCGCCTCGGTGCAGGTGCCGCCGCTGGTGCTGAAGACCTCAGTGAGTCGGAAAAGCAACTTGAAGTTGAGTATGATTTGGACGCCTGGCTGCAGGCCAATGTTTCTTTCACTCCCGAACAGGTTCGTGTTCGGTTGACCCTGCAGAAAGCTTTGGTGGTGCTTGCGCGCGAAGACATGCTCGTGCGTCCCGACGCAAGCGAGAAAGACATCCATGAGGCTTTCCTTGTTGCCTTGGGGCGCGTGTCCAGCACGATTGGACACGATGGACGAGTGACATCGCTCCGAGATGAACTGGTGACGCTCGACTTTGGAAAAGAGCGTGGACTGACGGCGGGAAGCCGTGTGGAACTTGGACTTGTTGTTCTTGCGGCGTCCCACCCCGCATCGGGCGAGACGCTCAGAAGCCGTAAAGTCACGACGCATGTTGTTGAAGTCCTGGACGCGCGGGAAGGCTCCAGCATCGCGCGCATCGTGAGATTCCATCCTCTCGTTGTTCGCAAAGCGGCAAGCCTTTTTTCCGGCGGCCACGCCGATGAACTTCCCCTTCTGGCATGGCGTCAAGTGCCTCCTCCTGTTCTCAACACCCGTGGGAGCGACCCTTGGGACAAACCGCGCGAAGTGGAGATTGAACCTCTCACCGGTGCGGCGGCACAGGGCTTCCCTGAGGGCGGTGCGAGAGCGTCTCGTCGTGCGGGACCTGCACTGAACCAATCGTCTGGAGACGAGCAAGATGCCGGATTCCTGGGCGCTCTTTTTGGCTCCGATTCGAGAGCCTCCGCAAACGCTTCGGGCGTCGACACACAAACCGCCGAGAGCCGCCCACAGAATCAGAGCGCCGAGAGCGGCTCTGGGGCACGAGATTCTGTGGAAGAAGGCTTGGAAGCGGAAGACTTGAATGCACCCTCGCCAGAGCGTCCCGTGCCGCGTCGCAGGGTTTCGCAAGATTCGCAAGATGGAGTTTCATTGCTCTCTGCACGCGCTGGACTTGGGATGACCTTTGGTATTCTGGAAACCGACCGAGGCGATCGCTACTCGGATTTTCCGGCCACAGTGCTCAACACAGTGAGGGCTCAAATTCACCTGGCGCTGCCTTCGGAATGGGAGTCGAAACCTGAACTCACCCTGAGGCTTTTCAGTGGTGGCGACGTGGAAGGAACACAGTTTGCGCTTGCGGCTCCCCTGGTCAGGCCCTTTTCGGATTCAAAGGAGGGCCGTTTCCTTGCTGGGGGCGAGCTTCATGTTGGGGGTGGGAGCGTGAAAACCATTCGCGTGAAACAAAGCCTCTCGCACCTCGCTCTTCTCGGTGTTGCCGAATACGAGGCGCACTTGGGAGGTTTCGGGGAGGCAGAGGTCGGAGCGGGTGTTTCACTTTTCGGGCTCCGGGGTGGCCATCTCGAAGGGTTCATGAAGGTCCAGGTCTCGCCAACGTCTTTCCTTCCGAAACCTTTGTCGCTGCATGCGCGCATAGAATCGGGACCTGAAAAATGGACTGCCCTCGAATTTGGCGCCACATGGGCCTTTCATCAAGCGCGGGGCCACTAGCATGGGTGTGAAAGGTTTGTTGCGCTTTGCCTCGGTTGCGGTGTTTGCAACGCTTCTTGGAGTCTGCGCTCAGGAAGCTTTGGCGGCACGGGTGGTGGCCGAGAAGAACTGCAGCGTGCGCATCGATGAGGAACTTCCTCCAGGCCAGAAGGTGTTCGTGGTGCGTCAGCAAGGTGGCCGCACGAAGAGGATCGCGGTTGTGCAGGTGAGCCGATCGGGTCGGGGAATCTCACTTGGAAAGGTTGTGCAGGGGCCGCGTCCGTGCGGTGGCTTGAAGGGCTTGTCGGTGCAAACCGCGGGGGGCAAAGACCAGAACAGTTCGGGCGCGCCCGCCAAGGGTCTTTCCCTATTGCCAGCCCTTGATGCCGATCTTCAATTTCAGTACGTGATGTTCAGTGGAGAGGGGCTCCATCAGCGCACCGATCAACCTGTGCCCACTCTGAGTCTATTCGGGGCTGGCCTCCAGTTAGACGCCTGGCCCGGACTTTTCATCGACCGGAAAAGTTACCTTCTTCAGGCCATAGGTCTGGGAATTCGCTATTCGTTCGCACAGTCTATTCCAGAAATCGATGTCAATCCTCCGCCGGAATCAGCGAACCAGGAATCCGGAAAACAGCAGATAAATCCGACGACCCTGCTTGCGGAACTGGCAGGCCGTTTTCCCTATCTCGAAGGAAAGCTCGCCACAGAAATTCGCGTGGGATACCTGATGCACGACCTTGAACACACTCTGACCACTCAAGGGTCGCTTCCACGCGCGCCGCTGCGGGACGTCCACTACGCGGGACTGACAGTTGGCCTCAAGCAGCGCATGCGCTTCATCGAGCCCATGCGTGTGAATCTTGGTGTCACACTTCCTGTGATGCTCTCGGGTACGGCCGACAACACGAGCGAGAAGACGGCCGATCGTGCTTCCCTTTCTTCAGGCGATGTGAAAGATGCGGCCGGCCTCCTTGTCGATGCATCGGTGGATGGTATTCTCAAGATGTTTAAGGGAACATTCGGCGTTTCCTATGAGACCTATGGATCCACGGTCGACCTCCTAGAAGGCGGTAGCATGACCCTCGATCAAACTTCTCTCACCTTTTACATTGGGGCTGGCGTGTTCCTATGAAAGTCAGTAGCGAATTTGGCTTTGAGACGAACACGGCAGAAAGAGCCATTATCGAGCTCTTGTTTCTTTACATGATTCTTTGCGAATACCAATTGCTTGACCTTCAAGCTTCTGTGCGCGGTTTCGTCGATAGAATGAGCGCGGCGGTGTCGAATATCGACGGCACCATAACACGTGAAACGCAGGACGCTCGTGTTGCCGTGGCTCGCGTGCAGGCCGCGCTCGACGGAGGCCAAGCCACATTTACGGCCGAAGAGGTGGCAAAGCTTTTGAGCGCGGTGGGTCCAAGTGCGCGCATTGCTGACAGCATTCAGTCGGATCTTTACACCCTCATCGAGTGCCTTTCCTTTGAAGACATTCAATCGCAGCGGCTCGATCACCTTGCTCGCGCTAGCAATGCACTGAATATGGGCATTATTGAGCGTTTGCGAAACGGACTGGATTCCATCTCAGTGGAAGATGTCCGAGCTTTTGGAGTGGCGACTGCTCGCGCCACGCGGGCTATGTACACCATGCCAGAAGAGCGAGACGTCTTCGACCAAGTGTTCCTCGACTTTCTGGGAAGTCCCGGCGATAAGGCCACACGCGCGGGCTAATATCGCGCCGAGGGCAGACAGGTATTATGACGCAGGGCAAGACTCCTTTTTTTATTCAAATTCTAGAGCGATGGGACAATACGGCCTGGGGAATGATTGCTGTCCCTTTGGGAATGTTTCTTGCGGGCGGCGTGGTTCTTTTCTTTGGTTGCACGTTTTTTGAACGCATGTCGGAGCGTTTTCCGGCGCGCTACGCTGGGCTTGCGCAGTCGTCTTTTGCCTGGTGTCGGCGTGTTGGGCTCTTGCTCTTATTTTGTTTGTGCCTCGGACTCGCCATTGAAAACGTCAGCGATTTTCTTCTGGAGAACCGCACACGTGATGCTTCCAGCTTGCTCAAGTCGAGCGGGTTGCAATTGCGCAAGGTTTCACGCGTCGTGGTGCGTTCAGCCTTCGGGGGCGCTCGTTTTGCTATCGTCGTTTTGGCTGCTTTCTGGGTGTGCCGATTTTTGGAAGAAGCTGTGCGGGTTTTCTTTGCGCGCGACAATGGTTTGCGAGCTTTGGAGAACAGCGAGAACCGTTCGAAAGTCCGATTGGAAACACTGCGCACGACGTCTACCTATGTCGTGCGGCTTGTTGTTGCCGTTGTGGCCGTTCTTGTTTGCATGCAAACCATAGGGCTTTCCATCGCACCCCTTCTTGCCACCGCGGGTGTTGCGAGTGTGGCTATTGGCCTTGGTGCGCAAACCTTGATCCGTGATGTCGTGGCGGGATTTTTTGTTCTTGTGGAAGACCAATACGCTGTGGGTGACGTCATAGAGCTTGGAACACACGGAGGTCTGGTGGAAAGCTTGACCCTGCGCGTCACGAAGCTACGCAGTGCCGATGGCTCTGCGATTTTCGTGCCCAATGGTGAAATTAAGATGGTACGCAACACGACGAGCGAATGGGCGCGCGTCGATTTCCGCGTTAGAGTGCGCCTGCAGGAAGACCTGCCGCGGGTTGAGACCCTGCTTCAGGACATCCTGGCAAGCCTGGCCACAGACCTCCCAAGCGACGTGACGGGCAAGCCAGAGTACCTTGGAGTTGACAAACTCGAAGAGAAATACGCCGTGCTGCGTGCGTGGGTGCGGACAAGGCCCCTGTCGAGGCACCGGGTAGAACGAGAGCTTAATGCGCGTGTGCTTCGCGCCTTCGGAGCGCACGACGTGCAATTTCCGAGTGCCTAGGGTCTAGGGTCGAAAGTAAACGCCCCATTCGGAGGGAACGAACTCTGCATAGGCGTTTAATCGGGGTGTGTAGCGGAAGTCAAACCGGGAGTCTCCCGCGCCTCCGGGAGGCACGGCGCTGCCATTGATGCTGACGGGAATGGTGAGGCTTCCCGCGCGCACGAGGTCTGCTCCTGAAACACGGCAAACGACGTCGTAGGTGGGAACCGCAGAGGATTCACAGGGTCCCCCCGACGTCGTTCGCACGTCCCCTCGCGACTGAATGGAGACGAGCACATCGTTGCCCTCGGCGCACCCCGGTGGCACCTGGGCGGTCAGAACGTAACGAGGCGTGGTGCGTCCTTTGGCTTCGAC
Organism: Silvanigrellales bacterium; assembly: GCA_020247005.1. Lineage (GTDB taxonomy): Bacteria > Bdellovibrionota_B > Oligoflexia > Silvanigrellales > Silvanigrellaceae > JADCJN01. Next base: position 17,329 of record JADCJN010000089.1, on the reverse strand, counting down.
ATCCAAAGAAAGACGTGTCCCGCAAATCCCCTCTTCCTGTCCTGCGGCACCCGCATCGCCCGTGTTGAGTTCGCCATTCTTACGAAGAGTATTGGCCAGGTCTGTTTCGTTGTTGTCGTCATTGCCCTCTGTTTTCGTGGCTTTGCCCGAGGCTTTGTCGTCCGAATCTTCGGACTTGTCGCTGGGTTCAGTGGCGGCTGGCGTGTCGGGCAGCGCGTCTTCTGCTGCGTGCGAGCCACACGCCGCAAGGGCGCTCAGCAAGACCACAGCGAGAGGGGCATGAAAAACCCTCCCAGCGATGGAAGAACGGGGTTCAAGCACATGAGACGAGAAGGGGTGATCCAGCATTTGGCAAACCTCGCTTTCGAGGAGGTATCGGCCGACAAAGGGAACATTGGGCCGGAAAGGCCTGCCCGGAGTCGAAATTCAGACACGGGTTCGGGCAAGGGTGCGTGCTTCGAACGCCGCGTTGCGCTCGACGGGTCGTTCTTCCACGAGCGTCCGAGACACAATTCCCAGCGCGACGCAAGTTTGAAGTGCACTCGCCAGGTGGGTGGCTTCGAAAGCAGGAAGGGTGCTGCTTTTTACGGAGTCTAGGCGCGCGAGAAGGGGGTCGGCATCGAGGCCCAACGCGCCCAGCGCCGCGTGCGGAGGGTAGGCTTTCAACAGAGCTTTGTTGTTCAGGAAAGGTGCACCAAACTGTTTTTTTGGTGTGCGAGCGAAGCTTCCCAGGCTGGGAACGTAGGCGGCGCGAAGAATGGCTTTGTCGGTAAAACCACTGACCAAGGCAGCGTCTCCGAGGCCTCGCGTGAAGTCTCGCAGGCGTTTTGAGAGGAAGGGTGTGCGCCCTTCGAGTGTGTTCGCCATTTCCATGCGGTCGCCCACCCAGTTGAGAACCTGCACCGGAAGGTGGGTTTTGCAAAAATAGTTTTGCCAAAGAAAAAGAACGTTCTGTGGGTCAGCGGCATCGTATGTGCCTTGATGCCCAAAAAGAAACCAGCTTTTAACAGAGGGCCCTTGCGCCGCGAGCCACGCGTCGGCCTCGGCGATTCCACGGGGGGTCGAAGGGAACAGGGCGCGAGTGATGGTGCGCACCTGGCCAAACAGCGGATGAGCAACGCCCCACAGTGCGAGGGAAGAGAGAAAGTCGTCGCCATGGCCCGCAGAGCTCGAGCCCGCAACCCAAGGGTTGCTGGCGTCTGAGTGAAAGCGCTTTGCATACACTGCGTCGCGCCACGTCGCCCCCAGAGGTCGAGGATTTTGACCGACGTGTGTGGCACCTCGGTTCGCGAACTTCCACCATGCGCAATAGCGAAAGCTCGGGTATCCGCACAGGAGTTCGTCTGCGCCGTCGCCTGTCAACACACCGTGGACGTGCTCACGGGTGAAGCGGGAGAGCCACCACTTTGCAGCCCCATTTGTGTAAGGTTGGAGATTCTCGCTGTGTTCCACGGCAATGGGGTAAGAATAGGCGAGGCAGTCGTCCGAGACCGACAGGGTGTGGGGGTGAAACCCGTGAGCGCGTGCAAACGCAAGCGCTTCCGTTGTTTCGTCGTAGGCGCTGGTTTCTGCAGCCGGACTCTCGAACCCAATGGTAAAGCTCTTGAGCGGTTTGTGACGTTCTTTTCCTTTCACCGCAGCAAGATGCCGCGCCAATTCGTAGCCCACAGCCTTGGAGTCCACGCCGCCCGAAAGATACACGCCGAGTTCGACATCCGACAGGAGGCGATCGGTGACCGAGTTTCGAAACGCGTGGCGAAACTCTGCGGCAAGCTCGCGTTCGGAAAAAAGGAAACGTCCGTGAGGAGAGTCACGCACCGGTGTTTCATCGAGGCGTAAGGTGCATTCGTATGTCGCCTCGTGGCGAGGCCCCGGGGAAACCAGACGCGCTTCGAACGTTGCGCCTGCGGGAAGAGCGATGATGTTTGAGAAAGGTGTGCGCACGGGTTCAAACAGACCCGTGAACTGGCGCAAAGCGCCATCGCGATTCCAAACTCGCGGTGCCGCAAGGGCTTTTATTTCGCTTCCAAACGCAATGAGAGAGGTGTGGAACCTGTATTCGGCACGGGCCTCCGCGAACGAAGCTGTATCGACGCCTTGCAAGAAGAAGAAGAGTGGCTTCACACCGAAGGCATCGCGTTGCGCCGTAAGTAGTCGACCGTCCTTCTGCGCAACGACAAAGGCGAATTCCCCATCGAGGCGGTTTCGAAACTCTGAGCCTTCGGCCAAAAAACCGGCAAGAAGAGTTTCGGTGTCCGATCGTGTTTTAAAAACGTGGCCCGAGGTGCGGGCAATGCCGTCTCGCAAAGCATGGTGATTGTAGAGCTCGCCGTTGAAGACGATGTGCGCGGAGTCGCTTACGTCGCCTGAGGCCGAGCCCAAGACGAAGGGCTGTTTGCCTGCAGCGACATCTTGGAAGGCGAGGCGGTGGTGAGCAAGCCATCCGTGAGCAAGGACACCTGCGCCTTCGCCGTCGCCACCGCGGTGACGAAGCCTTGCCGCTGTTGCAATAAAGCGTTCACGCTCGGCGCTTTGCATTCCGGGCGAAATGGATTCCCGACCGGTGTGCGCCTCGAGGGCTCTTTTCTGAGCAAAGAAGAGTCCCGAAAAACCGCACATCGAGTGAACCTCCAGCTGAGGAGAACGAGACGAGCCTGCTTTCCTGTTCCCAGTGGAATCCGTAGACTGGGGCGGTGGATGCTGGCCGACAAGATGTAGCTCACAGGTGGGACTCTCGTCTACTGACCCCGGAGTTCTTGTTTCCTTTTGGTGAGGAAGAGGCTTTGTCATTTGCATTGAGAACGATCGAACGGATATCGAAAATGTTGCTTTTCTTGGGGCTTGGTTTGGCCGGGTGCAACAGCGTCTTCTTTCAACCAGACGCCGAAATTTATTCTGAACCAACATCTTTCTCGCCGCCTGCGCTCGAGCACTTTTTAACTGTCGGAAACGCTTTTGACGACAAAGGTGAGCCTGACCGTATTCATGTTTGGACACTTCTGCCCAGGAGCCCTCCCAAGGGCATCGTCGTGCACTTTCATGGCAATGCCCAAAACCTCACGAGCCACGTTCATTTTCTGTCGTGGATTGTTGCAGAGGGCTATGGCCTCGTAACCTTTGATTATCGGGGATATGGGCGTTCTAGCGGCACTCCGTCGCGGCAACGCGCGATTGAGGACGGAGAAGCCGTGCTTGCTTCGACGGCCAAGGCCTACGCCTCATTGCCCCTTGTTGTGGTGGCGCAAAGTCTTGGGGGGGCCTTGGGCACCGTGGCAGTGGCCCGCTTTCAAACCCAATTTCCGGGACGCCTCCGGGGCCTGGTGCTCGACAGCACGTTTGGGTCGTGGCGCGACCTCGCACGGCGGAAGCTTGCGCAAGCTGTGGTGACGTGGCCCCTGCAGTTTCCGCTTTCGTTTCTGGTGAGCGACGAACTTTCGGCAAGCGAAGCTCTGGCACAACTCGACCTTCCGCTCTTTCAAACACATGCCGTAGACGACGCAGTGGTTCCCTTCGAGGCGGGCCTCGCACTTGCGCGGGCGGCACGCACGAACGTGCCGCTTGGTGAGGCAGGTTGGCCTCCCCGTTTCCTTGCCATCACCGGTGGCCATACGTCTGCTTTTACGCCGTCACCTGGAAATGTCCGCAAGGCGTTGCTCGCTTTTCTAGAAAGCGCGACAAAGAAACAGACGCCAGAGAAACTTGCACCGACAGTAGAGTGATGTTAGCTTTTTCGCCAATATCAGCCTGGAAAAATGGGTTCGACCCTTCTTGAAATGACTTCTTTTCAATCGAGTTCATCATTGTCTCTCGTTCCTCAATCCCCTTGGAGGTTCATATGAAGTTTCACTTCGCCGCCGCATTCGTGGCGACCTCGGTTCTTTCCCTTCCCGCGCTTGCGCAGAATTATGGCTCTGCTGGTTGCGGCCTTGGCTCTATCGTCATCGGACCCGGCGAAGGTTTTAGCCAGGTGTTTGCGGCCACAACCAATGGAACGGGCTACCAGACCTTCGCCATCACTTCCGGGACTTCGAACTGCAAGACGACGGCTCAAGCTGCCGTTCTTGAGCAACAGGAGTCTTTTATGGTGAACAACTACGCCGTTCTTTCCAAAGAAATGGCGCAGGGAAGCGGCGAAACGCTAGCGGGTCTTTCATCCACTCTTGGCTGCGAGCCTTCGCTTCAGCCTGCGGTCGCCTCGCACCTCCAAAAGTCTTACTCCCGCATCTTCTCGCAGCCTGGTGCGCTTGCAGCTCTCGACGCCACACGTCGTGAACTTCAAAGCCACCCTGAAGCGTCGCAAGGGTGCAGCAAGTTGTCTATCTAAGGCTCGTTTTCGCTCACTTTCTTTGTAACGAAACAACTGGAGCCCGATGCTTATGAAAACGCCTTTTCTTCGTGCCGTTGTCCTCGCTGCCCTTGCCGGCGCTGTGTCCACTCCTGCTTTCGCTCAGAAAAAAACAAAAAGAGCGCCTGCGAAAAAGCCTGGCGCTGCGGCGCCCGCAAAGGCTGCCCCTGCAGCGCCCGCAGCGCCTGCAGACGCAGCTCCTGCCGAAGCGGCGCCAGCCCCTGCGGCAGACGCAGCTCCCGCTTCATCGGGGGGAACCTACCGCGCGGCATACGGCATGGCCGGCTGTGGTTTGGGTTCCCTGTTTATCAAGAGCCCTGACAAGTGGCCGCAAGTGGGTGCCTGGGTTTTTAACTCCTACCTCTTGCCTTCCCAATTGTTCGCGATTTCATCTGGCACCTCGAACTGCAAGTCCAAGGCTGGCGGCACCGCTTTGGTGGACGAGCAAGAAACGTTCGTCTCGGCGAACCTGCCTCGTTTGGAGCAAGAAGCAGCCCAAGGCCAAGGCGAGCTTCTGTCGTCGTATGCTGAGCTTCTCGGTTGCCGTGGCGAAGCGGGCGATGCTCTTCGCAAGCTTTCGCAGGAGCGTTTCGATTACGTTTTTGAGAAGAAAGAAGCGGAAAGTGTTCTTTCTCGCACACACGAGCTTCTGAAAACGAACGCCGTGGAGTGTGCGCGCGTTTAAGTCCGCTCTCTGCCGCGCGTTTTGTGTTGTTTTGTGAGTGCTGAACATGTTTCGACTGTTTTCTTGTCTGTGCCTTTTTTCGTTTCTTTTTGTTCGCGTGCAAGGAGCGGCAGCGCAAAACTCCCCCGCCGCTCCTTCCGCTCCTTCCGCTCCTTCCGCTCCTTCCGCTGGCTCAGAAGCACCCGACGCTCCTGCGTCTTCTGGTGCCGCTGAGGTTGAGGAACCAGTTTATCCGGTGGAACGACAGCGCGTGACGCCTTTGTCTTCAAACGCCGTCTCTGCCCTTGGTGCGGCTCGGCATCGTGCGCGCACCGAAAAACTCGCTCAAACCTCACGTTGGCGTCGCCTTCTGTTCATAACACCGGGTTGGTTTTCGCGTTCAAAGTCGGTGGTCGACAGTGACACGTTTTTTTTCGCACCGGACGGCCGTGTAGACCCCGAAGCGGAGCTCGAGGCCTCCCTCGAAGCCATGTTTCATGCCGTCGACGACTTTGCCGCACCCGATGTGCATCCCCAGTGTCGTTTCCCGGCGCGCTTCGCCTTCTTCAAAGACACTTTGGGGCTCGACGATGCGCACCTTCCCAAGCCGCACTGTGCCAAGTTCAAGACGTGGTTTGCGAACACCCGTGGAGACGGCGCGTCGCTTGTTTTTTCGAGCTACTACCTCAACAACCCAAGTTCCATGTTTGGCCATACATTCGTGCGCGTTCACAGAACGCACGCCGAAAACACGACAGCCTCCCGTGGCAGCCCCTTGCTCGACTGGAGTGTGAGTTTCGCTGCTTTTCCGACAACGAACAACCCGTTGCTGTATGCCGTTCTCGGACTCGCCGGAGGTTTTCCGGGCCGTTTTTCCATGATGCCGCATTACGTGAAGGCCCAAGAGTACAACAACCACGAGTCGCGCGACCTGTGGGAATACGACTTAGCCATTGGCCAAGAGGGCGTCACGCGCATGCTGGCGAGCCTTTGGGAAATTGGCAACGAGCACATTGACTACTATTACTTCGACGACAATTGCGCTTACATCCTTTTGGCACTTATAGAAATTGCCCGAGTTGATGTCGACCTCACCTCGAACTTCTATTTTTGGGTGACGCCGTCCGACACTGTTCGAGTGGTGGCTCGGGTTCCGGGGCTTGTGACAAACGTCAGTTACCGCCCCTCCAACATGAGCCGGCTTTTGGAGCGCTGGGAAGCTCTGGAGGGGGAGGAACGGGAATTCGCGGTGCTTTTCACGAAGGAGCCGGAAGCGTTTCCTTTCGACTGGGGACCGCTGACCTCGGAAGCGAAGGCACGGGTTCTTGATGTGATGCTCGAATATATCGACTTCGAGGAAAAGCTCGCGTTAGGCAAAGAGCCCGATTCCAAGTGGGCGCCCATTCGTGAAAAAGTCCTGCGTGAGCGCGCAGGCACACGCGTCATTTCACGTTCCCTCGAACGCAAACCAGAAGGCGAACGTCCTGACCTCGGGCACTCCACCAACCGCATAGGTGTGACGGGAGGCCTGCTGGGTGCGAGCGGCACAGCCCCCTCGGTTCCTTTTGGGCAACTCGAATGGCGCCCGTCTTTGCACGATCTTCTTGCGCCCGGAGTGGGATATCCGCCTGGCATGGAGCTCGATTTCTGGGACATGGTATTGCGATACAAAGCAAAATCGACCAAGAAAACGAAAATAGGGGCGCCAAAGAATGCGCCCGCAAAGCTCACGCTCCACAAATTCAACCTCATTGAGATCATTTCAGCGCAGCCCTCTACGGGACTTCTTTCGCCTTGGAGCTGGCGATTCCGCCTGGGCACAGAACAACGCGAGAGCTGTTACGGTCGAGAAAAAAGTTGTTTCCTCTCTGGAATGGCGCTTGGGGCAGGGCTCACAGTGGCCAACCACACTCGTTCCGTGCTTGCTTACGTTTTGCCTGGCGTTGACTTGGGTTATTCGGACGAGCGCGACATGACCCTTTTTGGGGCCCTGAGCGCATCCTCGGGAGTCATTTTGCGGCCGGCAAACCAGGTGCGTGTGGGGCTTCGCGGCAACACAGTGCGTCGCTTTGGCGTGAACGGAGCCGCGCTCAGCGACTGGGAGGCCCGTCTCGACACGGCCGTTTCCTGGTCGACCAATTTCGAAACCCGCGTAGGTGCAGGGTATTGCGCGCGTGCGGCTCAGAAAGAAACACTAGAAGCGTCGCTGTCGTTGTTTCGTTACTACGAATAAGAAAAACGATAAAATTCCCTTGTGCGTCAAATGCCTGTCGGTGGTTTTTGGGGCTCCGTTGTCGAGTTCTCTTCGGTTTCCCTGAATTGTAAAATAGAGTGTTTCATCCAGGGGAAATGTGAAGAGGAGATCTCGGTGATTGCGAACAGAAAAATTGCGTTGTTTAGTTTGGCTTCGGTGGTGTTGATTGGCTTGACAGGGGGGTGTGCGACGCGATCGCACAATGATGAGGGGGCCCGAGCGAAAGAATTTGCGCAAGTGGAGGTGAGTGGCAGCGTCGACGAACCCGCGTTCGCGGCGCTGCTGACTCGGGCCAAGAAAGCCGGTGCCCTTGCGAAGGTCACAAAGGTTTCGTTCAAGCCGCCCTCCGAACCAGTCGACCCATTGTCGTCGCATTTTCGCCGCATTTCGTTTGGCACTTTGGACGTGAAAACGTTTGATGCGCTCAAAAAGGAGTATGGAAAGGCAGGAGGGGCCCGCTTTCAGTGGGAGCCGGAAACCGAATATGAGCGAGGCCGCGAGTATTTTCTGGAGGACTTCTTGACTCCCCGGATTCAAGCACTCAATGGCATCACGTTTTTGGATGAAAGCGCAGACAAAAGCCTGTTTTTGAATGAATTCTCGTCGACACTCAAACAGGCTTTTGTCGCGAGTGGCATGCCAGCCGCTGACGTGAATCTCGTTTTGCAGGAACGAGGTTCAAACTGCTGGTCTACGGTGTGGAATATCGGCATGGCCCCCGGGAATACGATAGCAGGCTTCAATGCTGGAGCGGGTGTTCTGAGCAGACTCTTTGGATTGAGTGGCAACCAAAAGAGTGACTTCGTGGAACCCTTGGTGGATTTTGAAGAATTGGTTGTTCCCAATTCTCGCGAAAACTTGCGGAAAGCTTTTCAATCGAAGCTTGTTCCGGGCGACATTCTTGTTGTCAAAGCGAACACACCCGGGGGTTCGCTCATGGCCCATATTGCAGTGGCCGTCGACGATGGCGTGTTCTTCGAAAAGACGAATTTTGGTGCTGATTTTGCCTACCGTTTCACGTCATTCGACGAGATTTTTGATGCCTACGTCGGCAAACCTGCAAGCTCCATTGGTGCAGTGCGACAGGTGCGAGTTTTTCCGTCTCCTGAAACTCTGCTCGCGTTTCCGCAGTCTGAACTTGCTTCCATCCTGATAGACAGGGGGCATTTTGAAAGAACGACCGTTGACAAGTTTTCAAAGGCATTCGTAGTCGAAATAGCCTCTTTTGCGTCGATGTATGAGGCTTTTGTTGGCGAATTCTACAAAGTCCCTCTTGAAAAACTGACCTCCGCGGGAAGCAAGGGGCGTTATGCGGTGAAAGTGTCGCAAAGCGCAAAGGCCTCCCCATTCGCAAGCTGCCGTGCAGTTGTGACAACGCGTTCCGCGTCAGTGCAAATGGGGGGTGCGGCAGCAGGAAGCGCGCCTTTTTTGCTTGCTCAAAACACCGTGTTGAGCGTTGATCGCATTCTAGGAGACAACCTGGAAGTTGCCTCGATTCCAAATGGAATTCCTTTGCAATCGCTTGTGAGCCAGTCGGATGTGGCGTGCACCACAGACTTCGATTTTGAGGAGGCCATGTTCGCAGGGAACAATTCCAACCTGAGAAGCGCACCCCAGAAAGACGCTTCGCTTGTGGGAAATGTGTCTTCTGAGCGCGTGCGTGTCCTGATGACGGACGCATCTCGGAAGTGGTTCTATGTGCAAACTCTTGATGGCACGCTTGGTTGGACAAGCCGAGTGAATCTTAGCAAGCCCTCGAACGCCGGGGTCACCGCGCCCTAGGCGACAGAACTTTGCAAAGTATGGCGAGTGCGCGGGCCACAGGTGTCGACGCCAAGGTTTCCACCCGTTGCGCGCCGGAAACGAGATCGAGGAAGAATTCGTTGTCGGCGCTGCGGCGTGTGCTCATGCGGGCGCGAGTCTCCGCAAGTTGGAGCTGATGTTCTTCGTGAACCTGTAGACGTTTGAGGAGCTTCAGTGCAATGAGGGTTTCGGGACGGCTCGCGAAAGCAGGGCTTTTCTTTCGCAATGTTCGAACCAGGAATTCCACATAATCGTAGTGGTGGCGCCCAAGAACGAAACGTGAAGAAAGCGCCTCGGCATGGAGGCGTTCCACGATAAGGTAACCGTGAGCGTGGAGCCAGGAATGGGGAGCCATGCTAAAAATCTGCGCCCCGTGTGCGTCGGCAGAGGCTTGAACCCAAGGGGGCGGCGCTCGGAGATCTTCCTCCCATTCCCGAGTGGCCAGGACGCGGATCCACTGCCAATGCGCGCGGGTGAAGAGCCTTGACTCCGCAGGAGCGACCGGCAACTGCAGCGCCCATTGGGCGATGTCGCGAGCGAAGGAGGGCCCGTCGCGTTCCGCCAGTGTCAAAAGGTGCGGCAACACCCAAGAGGCTTTCGTGAGCGCGCGCTGGTAGGCGGGGGCTTCCGTGCAGGGCGAGGCGTGGTCGAGGGCCACCAGACTCAAATCGCGCTGCACCGCGCGCAGGAGGCCTTTGACGGCGGCGGGCGTCTGGCTTTGTTGAGCAAAGAGGTCTTGGAGGCCCTGCTTGTAGGCGTGCGCGCGTGTTTCGTCGAGGGCGGCATCGCGGGCCGCGCCGTCGAAGAACCATTCCACGAGGAAGCCTATTTGGAATTCGGAAAGTCCTGGATCCGAGAGGAGGGTGAGGAGGGTGTTGACGTTGCGCATCCGCCAGGCTTCTTTTTGCGCAGCCAGGGGAAGGCGGTAGTGAGAAGTGCCCTTGAGCGCGAGCACATGGTCGCTTTCACCCACTATGGTGGCAAGAATGTCTTGAGGCGTGGGGGCCAAACCACCATGAACGCCTTGAGCACTGCGCCCCTGCAAGCCTCCAAGGGCACCTTGTTTCGTTGCGGCATGCATTCCGCGCAAGCAAGCGTCGCGGGCCTCGCCCAGAGCGGGGAGAGCGGCGCACAGCCTGGCAGCATGGGCGTCGGCACCCTTAAAAACATTGATGGCTCTCAGCCGCTCGTGGGGGTCGAGGTTGCCCTGAAGATGCACAAGGAGGCCTTGTGCAACCCCTTCCACAACGCGCAAAAACTCTCGACGCGCGCCGTTTTCCGAAGACGCGAGGTGGCTCCCTGCGCGGCGCAAAAGGAGGCTCAGCGAGCCGATGCAGGCACGCGCGGAAAGGCCGACAGGAAAGTCGGTGTGGCGTGCTGTCCAGAGGACGATGTCAAGACAGTCGGCGGACGACAGGCTCGTGGCGACGTTCGTTGTGAGAACCTCTAAAATGCCGTTGCGAGTTGCGCATGAAAGGGCATTTGGAGAAATTTTTGCTTCATGGATTTGGGCACGAACGACGTCGGCAATGGTCTGGGGATTCACACGCCGTTCGACGAAACTCAAAAGGAGTTGTGAAAGAAGCACCTCAGAGGCGAATGCAGGCGTGTTTCCCTGCACATAGACAGTGGTTGGGCCTGTGGTTTGGCCAGAGGAACGTCCGGCAAGGGGGGAGTGCGGGGTGGCCGGCGGGTGATTGGGCATGGGAGGCCTCTCTTTCTCTGCACTCCCGAACGAGGGGAGCTCTTTGCATGATAGGACGGCTTTCCTGCGGAGCCGGGGCAAGAATTTCCCTTGGGGCTCGTTTTGCGATAAACCGAGGGCGCCCGACCGACTTCCGACCGCATTCCGACAGGGGATTCTTCTTTATGCAGACCTCGAAGCCAGGCAGCTCGCCGCGAAGAGAGGGCGGGCTTACGAGCCGTGCCCAACACCCGACCAAATACATTTTCGTGACGGGAGGCGTGGTCTCGAGCATCGGCAAGGGGCTTGCCGCAGCCTCCATTGGAGCCCTGCTGGAAACGCGGGGACTCACCATTTCCATGACCAAAATGGACCCCTACATTAACGTCGATCCGGGAACCATGTCGCCCTTTCAGCACGGCGAGGTTTTTGTGACCGATGACGGCGCGGAAACAGACCTCGACCTGGGTCATTATCAACGTTTCACGCGCGCAAATTTGTGCAAACGAAATAGTTTTACAACCGGACAGGTTTACGACTCGGTTATTAATAGGGAACGGCGCGGCGATTATCTGGGTGGTACGGTTCAAGTCATTCCGCACATCACCGACCAAATTAAACAAAATATCGTGGCTGCAAGTGAAGGCGCTGACGTTTCCATCGTCGAAGTCGGCGGCACCATCGGCGACATTGAAAGCCTTCCGTTCTTGGAAGCCATTCGCCAGTTCCGTAACGATGTTGGCAAACAAAATTCGCTCTTTATTCACGTCACTCTTGTGCCCTACATCCGCGCCGCGGGTGAGCTGAAAACGAAGCCCACACAGCATTCCGTGAAGGAGCTGCGCTCAATAGGTATCAGTCCCGACATCCTCATTTGCCGTGCCGACCAACCGATGTCGCAAGATGTTCGCGAAAAAATTTCGTTGTTCTGTAATCTGGATGCCAGCGCTGTGTTCGAGGCCCTCGACGTCGACAACATTTATAAAATGCCTATCATTTATCATGAACAAGGTCTCGACGCGCGCATTGCTTCTGACCTCGGCATCTGGACGGCGAAGCCGAACCTCGACGACTGGACCCGCATTATTGAGCGCATCGAAAAACCTCGGCATCGCGTGCGCATTGCCGTTGTCGGAAAGTATTTGGGTGTTCGCGACAGCTACAAATCTGTTTACGAAGCCCTGACCCATGGTGGCATCGCGAACGAGGCGGCCGTAGAAATCGTTGGCCTCGACAGTGAACAACTGTCGTCTCCGACCGTGAAAGAGGCACTTGCAGGGTTCGACGGACTTGTTGTGCCAGGGGGCTTCGGAGACCGGGGTGTGTTGGGAAAAATGGCGGCGATTCAATTCGCGCGCGAAACCGAGTTGCCTTTCTTGGGCATCTGCCTCGGCATGCAGTTGGCGTGTCTGGAGTACGCCCGAAATGTGTTGGGCATTTCCGACGCGACGTCGGAAGAATTCGACGCCCATGCGAAGAACCGGATTATCCACATTATGGAAAGCCAACTCAAAGTTGATCGCAAGGGCGGCACCATGCGCCTGGGCGCGTACGACTGCGTGGTCAAGAGGTCCACGAAAACCTCCCGTGCCTATGGCGCCGACCGCGTGAGCGAACGTCACCGGCATCGCTATGAGTTCAACCCTGAGTACAGGGCGCGCTTCGAACAGTCTGGTTTCGTTGTTGCCGGCGAAAGCCCCGATGGCACTTTGGTTGAAGTCATGGAGCTTTCCTCTCACCCTTATTTCGTGGGTTGCCAGTTCCACCCGGAGCTCAAGAGCCGGCCTGTGGCGCCGCATCCCCTTTTCCGCGATCTTATTGCAGGCGCACTTGCACGCAAAGAGGCGCTCCGCACGTCATGACAGCGCGCTTGGCAACGCGTCGAGCCTGTTCGAAAAAAGCTCGAATGCCCGCTCCTCGTCGTGCGACCATGGGATCGAATGACCTCCCAGCGTTTCCACGTAGGTTTGAAACGACTGCCGAGGGTTGATGTCCCCTCCAAAACCTCGTGAGGCGAGCGTTTTGCTCGGATCGCCTCCCCATGTGACTTCGCGAAGCGCTTCGTTCCGAAAAACGAAGAAGGCGCTCTCGTCAAAAAGAAGGGACATGAATCCACAGGTGGGGCGTGAATTCAATGCAGGCGCGAGATCCTGCAGAGTTTCAAGCGCGACGCGCCGAGTGCCTCTTGCCCGCACGAGCTTTGCCAAGGCAAGGACGTCGCCGCGGCGGGGCGTGAAGCCGACGTGGTCGACCCTGTCGTCTTGCACCCAGGCAATGCCGTCTGCACGGAACACGGAAAGGAAGTCCCCAGGACTCGAAAGGATATGGTTGCAAAGTTCGCTCTTTGATTGAGCGACAGGACGAAAGTTCGACAGCACGTCGGTGAAGGTTTTGGCATGCGCATCGCGGGCCGCACGGGATTGGGCAGTGATCTCATTTGAAATTTCAACAGCGGTTTTTTCGCACCACGCAAGGTCATGGGGTTCCAGCGAAATGCGATTGCGGGCATGGCATGCCACAAGGCCCCACAGCGCGCCGTTGAGTGTGAGAGCCAGAGAAAGAGACGAGCGCACGCCCATGTTTCGCATGTATTCGAGGTGAACGGGCGAAACGGCGCGGAGGCGCGAGTGGGAAAGATCCCAAGTTTCTGTTTGCGGGGAGGCAGGCAACGACAGCAATGGCACGGGGAGGTCGAGTGCGTCGGGAATCACACGCAAGCCATTCAAGAGGTAGAGGGCCCGCGCAGGGGCGGGGATGTCGGAGCTTGGAAAACGGTGTCTCAGGAAGGTTTGGGTGTCTGCGCGTTTGTCTTCAGAAACCACTTCTCCGTGCCAACCTGGCAGGAAGCGGTAGATCATGACACGGTCGAAGCCAGTGGCTTTTCGCAATGCCATGCAAGCCCTTTGCAGAAAGACCTCCAGTGGCACAGTGTCTTCATCCACATCCTTGCCCCGGAAGTGAGCGTGCTGTGCCCCTCCTAGGGCTTCTCCTGCGGCCGCAGTCACTTCGATGCCAATATGGCCCGCAGTGTCGAGAACAACGAGAGTGATGTTCCAAGGGCTGAGACCTGCGAGAAAATAACGTGCGCGGTCTCCGGGCATTTGTCCGAGGCCGCGGAGGCCTTGTTCGAAGCCGGCGAGAAAACGGACCGAAACCACCTCTGAGAGAGGCTGGTCAAGCAGGGAAACCGGATCGTCGGGAACACGGATCACAAGCGACGCGTTTGCAGAAAGGGCCACAACACGATGGCTCTTGGGTTCCACAATAAGAAGCACGCCATGTCCCTGGACACTTCCCGGCGTGTGAATGGGTTCCGTGTCGCATGTTGTTTGCGGGACGCCGTTCATGGAGGTTTCGCTTTTGTTGCTGGGTTTTCTTCCAGGGGAGTTTTGAGGCGGTTTTGGTTCTCTTCCAGCGCTCGCCATGTTTCGTATTGTGCGGTGGCGTCGACGCTCACGTTGCCCACACCTTGTGGGCCGGTCTCTCGTCCTCCGAGCGGAAAACGACTTGCGAGGTAACTGCGCTTTTCGCCCGTGTGCGACACGAGCAGCTCGGAGCGTTCGGTCGAAGCGCCGTCGAGCAGGACCTCAAGATCGTTGTCTCTCAAGCGCGATGCGGTTTCCGCGTCGAAAAGTTCGCGGTCGGTCTTGCCCAGAATGGTGTCTTCCGGAAGACCCGTGAAAATGAGGAACGCATTGTTTACGAGCGTATAACGACCAAAGGCATCTTTGACCGACACGAGCGCTTGCGCGCCGTTGAGGAGAGATTTGAGGCGCTGTTCGCCCACCTCGAGGCCTTGCCTCAGGAGGAGAAGTTCTGTGGTGTCGAAGACAGTGAGAATGGCGCCCAGGAGTCGACCCGTGACGTCGCGGAAGGGCAGAGCGCGCATTTGAAAGGTGCGGCGCAGGTTGGAGCAGTTCAGTTCACGCACTTCGCCCGTGGAAAGGGTGTCTCGCAAGGTGGCTTCAAGTGTTGGAATTTCACAACGGCATGAGGCTTCTAAAATCGAACGGCCCATGTCGAGCTTGCCAAGGTCGAAAACGGCCGCGGAAGCTTCGTTGAAGCGCACGACGCGAAGTGATGTGTCGAGAACAATGAGCCCTGTGTCTATTGATGATTGAACGTTTTCAAGGCTTGCGTTGAGGTAACGGAGATCCGCCGACCGTATGGCGAGTTCGTCATTGAGCGTGGTGAGTTCCTCGTTGGTGCTTTGCAGCTCTTCGTTGGTTGTTTCGAGTTCCTCGTTGGTGCTTTGCAGCTCTTCGTTCATAGACGACAGTTCTTCATTCAGGGCTTGCAGCTCTTCGTTTGAAACTTCAAGTTCTTCTACGACGGCCTGAAGATGTTCACGGGTGTCTGCCAGCTCGTGTTCGAGGGACTGAATGCGTTCCAGGGAGCTCGCGTTCACATCGGCAACGTTTTCAGAATGCTGAGCAAGGGGCCGTGTGGGAACAAAACCCACCAGATAAAGGGGGCGTGGGCCCTCCGAAGGAAACGGTTCGACAAGCAGCCGGAAGGCGGGCACGTGTTCGGCGCCGGGTGCGGCTGGACTGGTGGGGAACGGCACCGCGTGAGCACGGCTGTTGAGAGTTGTGCGCTCGCGTGCGGCTTTTCGGACAAGGACCTGAAGTTCGACACCGATATCGCGTGGAACGAGATTCATGGCACGGAAGTCGGCGTCGCCCGTTGGGATGCGGGTGTAAGGCGCGAGGTCTCCGACAATAGTCACGATGCTGAGGTCTTCGTCTACCACCAACGCAGCGGTGGCGCATCGTGAAAGAAGGGTGGTTGCCGCAAGCTCGCGTTGCGAAGCCTTCCCCGGAGACGTCGGAAGGTTCAACGAAAGGGCGCGCCGCGCGGGTTGGCGCTTCCCCTCGGAGTGGCGCAGGGGAGGGTGGCGCGCGCCGGTGTCGCGACGCAAGTAAACACGCGCCTTTCTGTCGGCGGGTTCGAAGAGATCCGGGTTCACGCTTTCAGAGCGGCCAAGAAAA
Source organism: Silvanigrellales bacterium (assembly GCA_020247005.1). Taxonomy (GTDB): domain Bacteria; phylum Bdellovibrionota_B; class Oligoflexia; order Silvanigrellales; family Silvanigrellaceae; genus JADCJN01. Next base: position 1,588 of record JADCJN010000089.1, on the reverse strand, counting down.
AGAATGCCGCTGTCTTTCAAGGCGTAATGAAAAGTCTCAACAACGCGTGCTTGGAGTGTGACGTTAAAGTAAATAAGAACGTTGCGGCAACTGACGACGTCGAGCTTCACGAAGGGGGGCTGCTGCACGAGGTCTTGCAGCGCAAAAACGCACATGTCGCGAACTTCTTTGATGACTTCGTACATGCCATTGTGGAAGTCGAAATAGCGTTCGACGAGTTCTACTGGAATCGACTCGATATCGGCGTGGGAGTAGCGCCCAGCCCGCGCCTGGGCTATGGCTGCAACGTCGACGTCGGACGCAAAAATGCGTGCTCGCAAGGGGCGGTTCAATGTTCGCGAGAGTTCAAGAATAGCCAGGGCAAACGTGTAGGCCTCCTCACCCGTTGCGCAACCGGCCACCCACACTCGAAGCTCTTCGCCCGGAGGCACTTTTTCCGCGCGCGCGCGCAGCAGAGGTTGGAGAGACGCGAACGCTTCCGGGTCGCGAAAGAACGACGTGACGCTGACAAGGAGGTCTTGAGCAAGGCGACGGGCTTCTGCCGGATCGGATTCAAGGCTTTCCACGTATTTTTCAACGTTCTCGGCTCCCACTGCGTGCACACGGCGCATGAGCCGTCGGCGCAGGGTCGATTCCTTGTACTGCGAGAAGTCGGTGCCTGCCTGGGACTTCAGATGCGAGATGGCCTTGTGGAACGAAACGCTATCCACGATTTCGTCGTGGTTTGTTTCGTTGCTGGGCAGCGCAAGCTCTTCAGGCGCACCATTGCTGGAACGTCGCATCCAGTCGTCGATAAGGGTGTCCAGGTTTGCGCCCAGAACTTCGGGCGCAAGAATCGCCGTCGCATGTCCCGTGTTCGAGGTGGCGCGGGGCATCCCATCGTAACGGGCCGTTTCATTTGTCTGGGCGAGTACAAGGCCCCCCGCGGCATGGATGGCCTGCGATCCTCGTGCGCCGTCGGTGCCCGTCCCCGACAGAACAATGCCCACTGAGCGTTGTCCGAAGGATGCGGCCAAAGTTTCAAAAAGGAGATCGACCGAAGGTTTTGGACGTGTTTCGCTTCCTGCCAGCGAAAGGAGAATGCGGTTTCCTTCTATCCGACCGTCCTGATTGGGGGGAATGACGTACACATGGTCGGGCTCTAGCAACATGCCGTCGACCACCGTGACGACGGGAGCGGACGAGTGGCGGCTCAGGATGTCGGTCAGCATGCTCCGCGCGTGAGGCGACAGGTGCTGCGCGATGACAATGGAACGCCTGGGCGACCTCGGCAACGCACGAAGAAAGGCGCTGAGAGCTTCAAGCCCACCAGCCGAAGAACCCACGCCGACAAGAAACGTCGGTGGTTGTAACTCCGTGGCCAGGGCGCTGGACCTCGCGAGGCCTCCAGGAGGCGGTATTGTAGCGGCCAAAGCGAAAGGCTCCGACTGATGGGTTTGACCCTTTGGGTAACCCGCCTGCGCCTGCCGCGCAACATTTGAGTGTACCTCTCGCAAAGGCATGCATTCGCTCGAACTCAACAAGGCTTGCTGACTCGACGGTCGCCCACCGGCGACCCTCTCGCGATCTCAGGGGCGATGCTCTTCGA
>JADCJN010000088.1 GCA_020247005.1 Silvanigrellales bacterium | reverse complement strand
TCTCGGAGACGTGTGGTCGGCATGGAGGTGCGTGTCGAGCACCGCCAAAACCTTCAAGCCTTGGCATTCCAAAAAATGGAGAATGCGTTCCGAGTTCTCGGGGCAAGGGTCGATGAGCACGCAGGTGCGATCGGCGCCGCAGGTGACGACCCATGAATTTGCGCTCCCTGCTGGAAACTGAACGACGCCGTGCGCGCGGCTGGGCACCGACACCGCACCCAAAGGTGTCGCGGCGCCGGCGGGAAAGGCACGTTGCCCTGGGTAGAGGCAAGAGTCTTTCAATGCCCGCGCCGCTTTGTCGATGGCCCGCACGCCCCTTTCAATTTCGTCTGCAGGGGTGGCAGGTCCGAAGCTCATGCGCACAGCCGAAAGGCTTCGCCACTCGGGCACGCCCATGGCATCGAGGATGTCGCTTCGAAGGGCCTTTGCGGCGCTGCAGGCGGAACCCGCTGAAAGGCGCATGCCCACGGCGTCGAAAAGGTCGAGCATTTCGCGGCTCGAGAAACCGGGAATCGAAAAGTTGAGCGTGGTGGGAACGGCAACCTCGAAGGGGGCGTTGAAAACAATGCCCGGAAAATGCTCGCGAAGCGCCGCAGCCAGCGCATTGCGAGACGCCACGCACGCGTCGTGTGTGGCGAACAACGTGCTGCCTTCCGTCTCGAGTTCACGCAGAATTTCGCCGAGCGCCGCAACGCCAGGAAGGTTTTCCGTGCCGGAACGCACGCCGCCCTCTTGACCTCCTCCCACGATAAGAGGCACCAGAGGCACGCCAGGCCGCGCATAAAGCACGCCGACTCCTTTGGGGGCGTAGAGTTTGTGGCCGCTGAAAGTGGCATAGTCGATGCGGGAACCGGCGAGGGTCAAAGGGATTTTGCCCAAGGCCTGCACGCAGTCCACCAACCATAAAGTTGCCGCATCGGCTTCGCGCAAACACGCTGCGATGCCAGCGAGGTCGGAAATGACACCTGTTTCGTTGTTCACAGCCATGGTGGCCAGAAAGGGGCAGCGCGGAAGATGTTCACGCAGGAATTCAAGATCATGCAGGCCGCGGGCATCCACGGGCACCGCCTTCACTTCGAGGTCGAGGCCTAGTATCTGCACCCAGTGCTTCAGCGCCTGGGGCACGGCTTTGTGCTCCGTGGCGCCGTAAAGCAGCACACGAGGTGCCTCAGACGAGTCCACACGAGGCGTCTCAGACGAGCCTTCTGACGGCTTCGTGTTCTGCCGCTCCGCAAGACGGTCTTGCGCGGAAAGGCGCTCGAGGGCCGAAAACACCGCCATCTGGATGCCTTCCGTAGCGCCGCTCGTGAACACCACACTCGACGCCTTGCACGCGCCCATCACCTTGCGCGCCAGGGCGCGGGTGCTTTCCAGTAGGTGCTTGGCCTGCAGTCCCGTCATGTGAGCGCTGCTTGGGTTTCCAAAGCAGGCCTCCATGGTGGCCAAAGCGGCGCGGGCCGCCACGGGCAGCGTGGGCGTTGTTGCATTGCAGTCGAAGTACACCTGTTCGATGTCCGCAGGAGATTGCCAAGGGAAGAGTGCTGGGGGTGTCAAAACTTTGAGCCTCATTCGCACGTTAATGCTTCACATTTAATCAATGACTTCTCTTTGTATGTAACCTGATTTCCGACGTGAAGTAAACTTGGAACACAAGGCCGAAGCCGTTGCCGCTCGACCTCACCCTTTTGGAGGAAAGAATCCTATGCGGAGACGACGCGTCGTGGCCCCCACGACCTCGGGAAGGCTGCTCGTTGTGGCGCTTCCTCTTTCGCTACTGCCTGCTTCTTCGCTGGCAGCAACGGTGTCGAACTACACCGTGTGCAAAATAGAAGACGCCACCAGCCGCGAAAACTGGCCGTTGCTGTGTCAACGGGCGAGCGACCCAGGAAGCGCGACACTCAACGTCACCCGCAATGGGCGTGATGCTGTTGTTGTCGACCTCCCCGCGAAGAATTGCCGGCCCAGCGAAAACGCCATTTTTGGCGGTGTTTCCTTGGTTGTCGACAGCTCCAAGAGTGTCGTGACCACCGACCCCAAGAATGAGCGTCTGGAAGCGGCCACCGAGCTGCTCGACGCGATTGCTGCCGACGCCAATTCCGGTCACCCCCTTGCCGACAGCGACCCCAACTTTCCTCGGGTCGGTGTGGTGAGCTACGGGGGACGGCAAGGCATCGACAATGGCTGGGAAGCCGACGGCATCAACGTCAAATACACGCCGCAGTATTGCCTCGATGGCGACGCCCAAACAGCGAAGTTCGATTCGAGCGGTGCGCGCGCACGCTGGCAGGAAAAAAACAGCGCGGGCACCCTCCTTTCCGTGTGCGAATTCCTGAGGCCTGTTGTCGCCAATGCTCAAGAAGGCTTGAAACGCCAAAACGACTTCTTGCAATTTACGGGAAGCAAACCCCGTGGTGGCACTGATGTGAGCCACTTTTCCGAGGCCATTGCCCAAACCAACATGCTCAAAGGACTCCAAGCCAGGGCAAAGAACGCCATCGTTATTACCGACGGGCTTCCCAACATTCCCAAATATGTGGATGCGGCCACCTGCAAAACGACCGAATACCTGAAGAACGAAAAAATCGAGACCATAAAAGACAAGAACGGCAACACCCGAGAGGTGTGCATTTACCGTCAGGCGCAAATGGCCGTCGACACGGCGAACACCTTCCTGGAAAACAGGGCCGCCGACTTCGCTGGAATCAACGTTTACAATGTGCTTTTTGCGCCTGACGACAAGGTGTTTTACGACGTCGACACAAAGGGCCGCATCAACCCGCCCGACTTCCTTATTGAAAACTCGGCGCGCACGGGCAACGGCAAGGTGAAATTCGCCTGGGCCCGGGACAAGCAGCAGCTCACCGACTTCGTGAAACAAACCTTGACCCGGCGATTCGACAAGGCTTCCCTGCAGCGGGTCACCGTAAAGGTGAACAACAACGCGGCGTACAATGCGGTTTCGCCTGCCGACACCCTCGATGCGGCCGACACGCAGTCGCCTTTCTCTGTGAAGCTCGTGGGTCTTCAAGACAACGCAAACACCGTTGTGGTGACGTTTGTTTACGCCGACTCCGAGGTTTCGCGCACCTACACGGTGAACGTGAGTGCAAACGGCGGCACCACCACGTCGCCTTTTGAATGCGCGCAAGGTCCGGCGGGCAAAACGGTGGATGGCGATGAGCCAGACAGCCTCAACCCTACCGGAGATGGCGTTCTTCCACCTACCACCGAAGGTGGCTATCAGCGCGTTTACAGAAACGCAGACGACGCAAACGTTTACAATCGCGACGAACTGGGGGCAGCCAGCGGAACGCCCGCGAGCGCGCCCAACGATTCGCCCGAGAACGAAGACGAAGATCCGCGCAAGCTCCGCCTTCAAGGAGGCACGGGCAATTGCGGCGTCGTTGGACAGACGCACTCACTCGGTGCTGCCAAAGGAGCCAAAGAAACAGAGGCGTCGCGTGGGCCTCTGTCTTCCCTCCTCCTTCTTCTCGCTCCTCTGGCAATGGCCTTGCTCGCCGCATGCCGCGGCGCAAAAAAACGGGGTCGAGGACTTTTGAGCCTCCTTCTCGTTTTGGGTGGAATTGGCCTGGCCAACGTTGCATTCACTCCCCAAGCACGCGCGGAAGGGCTCAACTCCGAGAACTTCAGTGCGAACGTCGACAACAAGTCGGGCCTCATGTGGGAAACGGCTAAGAACATCCCTGAAGGCGCGCTGCTTCTGGGCTACACGTTTTCTTATGCCTTGCGCCCCCTCGAGTTTGGCGATGGCGAGGAAAAGCGACTGCGCATCAACGACCACCTGCAGGTGAATCACCTCGGCGTGGGGTATGGACTTCTTCCCTGGCTCGATTTGGGGCTCAATCTGCCCTTCGCTCTCTATTCGAATCCCACGTCGCGCGATGGTTACCTTGAAGACGTCGGCGAAAGCCGCAGCTGGTTCTTTCTGGGCGACGTTCGTGTGCGTGCAAAATTCAATTTTCGCCCCACATTGCGCGGCGACGGTTTCTACATCGCGTTCGTTGCGGGCTTGGGCATTCCCACAGGATCGACAGGGGCACTGCTTTCCGATGGCACAACCCGCATCGTGCTTGAGCTTCCCATGCACCTGAAGTTCCTGAACACGTGGGAAGTGTTTTTGACCCCCGGCGTTTCGTTCTGGGGCGACGAGGTTCGGCTGCGTTCGCGTGACCCCGACTCCAATCGCACGGACCCCCTTCTGGAAAAGTCCGAGAGCCTTCTTTTGAATGCAGGGCTGCGCTTTTGGCTTGTGGGCGACGGCACCCGAGCGGGCAGCACCCAACTTGAAGGAGGCATCCGTGGGGACTTCTCCGACTTCCAGCTCTCGCTTGGCAACAAAGCGAGCCCAGTAGAGTGGAGCGCGGGAGCTGCACTTTGGCTCACCAATGCTCTTTCCGTGCATGGCGGTTACGGCACGGGCCTTGGCCGGGGAGTGCCGGGCCCACTTTCAAGGCTCGTGGCAGGGGTGCGCTGGCTGCACCGCCCGGGCGAAAAACCGAAAATACGTGACGACGAGCCCACCGTGGGCGTGAGTTCAGAGGCCTACACCGACCGCGAACTCGACCAGATTTTTGAAGAAGCGCAGCGCGAAAACACGCCCCCTCAGCTTGCCGATGAAGAAACAATGCTGCGTCTTATGACAGCAACGGAAATTATTGACATCGGTTCTATTAACTTTGAATTCGACAGTTCACGCCTGACTCCCCAGGCGAAAGAAACGGTGAGAAAACTTCACGAACAACTCGAGCGATTGCGCCCCAAGAGCATCAAGATAGACGGCCACACGGACAGCATCGGCTCCTACAATTACAACTTGGCCCTGTCGAAACGCCGAGCCAACTCTGTGCGCGAGGAGCTTGTGAACCTGGGGCAAAATCCTGGCATTGTGACAACAGAAGGGTTCTCGTTCAAATACCCGCTCGCGACCAATGCCACCAAAGAAGGACGCACCAAGAACCGCCGCATCGAAGTGGCCATCGACGGACGTTCGTTCCGCAAGGCGACCTACACCCGGGAAGAAACCGAAATGTTCCGCAGGTGGATTTACCCGAACAACGGCAAGCCGCCTCGCCGAAACCAGGACGGGGAGTGAACGTTGAGAAAAGGAGCGGTCAATCTCGCCCTTCCTGAGCGATCGAGTGCTGTAACGACTTCGCAAAATTAAAGTTCTTTTTTGCGAGAAATTTTTGATTTTAAAAAATCTCAGTGAGAAACACTTCATTAATTATCTGTTCGAAACTGATATTTAATTTCCATCAGTTCAATTTCTGCACAAATCATGCCCTTTGGGTGGAATAGCCAAATGTCGAACAAACTTTCGCGACCATTTTTCCCATTTGTATTTCGGATCTTTAATTTCATTAAGAAAATTTTTGTGATGAGTTACAGTTCCATTCTCGTGTAGCATTGAGATCTCTAGTGAAGTGCCGCCCGCATTCTTAAAGTCCCTTGCTGCCCACATCAGGGTCCACAAAGTGACTTTCCAGCCAGGCAGCGCCTCTACGCGAGGCAGATGTGGCTTCATTGAAATCACTTCAACTTGATTATCAAGAAATGGCAATATTCTGAACGTGTCCCTTCCAATAAAAAGATGGTTTGACTGATCCTCTGTTCGTAGGTTCGAGAACATATTGAACGCGTAGGAAGTTCCCAGTCCAGTATAAGGGCCAGAGCCCTGGATGAAACAAATAATTCCTAAAAATGTGCTCAATACTACAGATTGAAATTTCAACAAACCAGATTTTTCAGGGATTAATTCTTCTGATTTTTTGTATTTATTGAACAAATTTTTAATGAAAAATAGGAATATTGGAACAATTATGATTAGCCAAGTGACTGCAATCGCTCGTCTGTGCCACTTCCAATGGTTGAAAAAAAGATGAAGATTTAGTGCTTCGTGGGAAGTCATGATAACGAGTAAAACAAATGCCAAATGCCATAGGTAAGGACGTTGAAAAGTCCACTTTTGGAAAGTAGAGGAAAGCTGATTTTGCAATGATTCCTTGAATGCATTTGGCAGCAAAAGCAGTGTGATTGAAATCATTGCGAGTGAAAAAGAGACAAACCGAATTCCGAGCGGTATTTGTATCAGAAAGCAAATGAGAGCTGAAACGAAGAATGGACGGCGAGTAAGAATAAAAAAACCAAGAGAAATTTGAGCTAGTGCAGAAAATATACCAAGACCAGTCACTGCGATAGGGTCTGATATTTTTGGAAGAAAATATGTGTGATGGAATGCTTCATTGAGAAATTTGGTGCATGAAAATTCGCCAATAAATCCATAGTTAAGTTTGTGAATTCCAGCAAAAATATAGAAAAAAGATATTGAAATTTTGAATGGAAGGAGTTTATAAAATTCTATATTTTTGTTTTTATTTGATAAATAAATATCATTTAATTCATAAAAAATCCAGCAGATATTTAATAGAATGAAAATGAAAGAGAGATAATTTCCGTCGGGGAGAAAATAAATTATTAATGCGAGATGCGAAAAAACTGCAGCGAGAAAGAAGACGCGTCTCCCCTGCATCGCTATTGCGATGAGAGACAGTGCTCTCACAGCGTCGTGTGCGACGGTGCCTCCTGCACCTCGAAATGCCTCTAAATACGCGCCATCAAAGCACAAACCAAGAAGCCAAAGAGACTTCACAAGCCAATTTGAGTTATTGACCAATTCTCGAGTTCCTTCGTAGCGAGGTCTGAAAAACGGATAGAAGCCTTAATGTTACCTTTACTAAATAACGAGCATTTTTTTGTCAAATATTGAACATAATAAATTATGCACCTCAAAATAAAATTTATTTTTCGAATTCAATGCCGAAAATGTCCTCGTTAGGTGAGAAAAAATCAACAGAAGGAGTCGAGCATTGAGACACGCACTAAGTTTCACGTTTTTGTTTGTTTCTGTTTTGGTAGCATCCTGTCAGCAAGAAGACAAAGGTTCGTCTGTTCAAGCGAATTCTATGTCCAACTCCAGTTCGCGACAGGAGTCTTTCACTGTTAAGAATGCGCTGAAATTTTCGAAGTACCGAAAAAGTAGCCTAAATGGCGCTGTCCCGCCGTCGCTCATCTGTGAGCAAACTACAATTGTCTTCATAAACAGATACTGCGGACGTCAGAATGAAGGAGATTCACTCGAATTCATTGTTGATTCGGTGAGCCAGAGTTCGGCAAGTCGCTCTGAATGCGCCCGCAAGGGACAGATTTTAAATGCCTCAGTGGCATCTCTTTCGGATGAACCGAATGCATTGAAGGAGTCGATTTCTGGATTAAAGTGCGCAGAAGGCAGCGTGTCTAGTGTGCCAAATTCTACCGAGGACTGGACGACAAACATTTCTGATCGCATTAGCTCCGCTGATGGTGTGCAAGGTGGAACCGAGGATTGGACTACAAATATTTCTGACCGTATCAGCAATAAGAAAGGCCCAGAGACCGGAACAGAAGACTGGACCACGAACATCTCCGACCGGTAAGTTCTGTCTTCTTTTTAAATGCGCCTTCTAAGGCACCTGCATTGTAACGCAATGCACCGCGCCACCGTCCCGGATCAGGGAATCGGAGGGGACCCATACCACCTTGAAGCCCAGGTCTTGGTAAATGGCCTCGACGCGTGGCCCGTGAACGGAATCCGTGGCGTATTGCGGAACGAAAGCTGTTCCGTTTATGAGCAGAGAGTTCGTGTACGAACGAAACACCCAAGACGAAGGCTTCGGCATGGGAATGCGGTGAACGCGAAGCCCCATGGCCTCGATGTCTGCCGCACGCTCGTTGAGGTATCTTCGGATGCTCTTTGCCAGTTCATCGGTGGCGTCGCTTTCCGCTATTTCGCCCACGAGGACGTCGTCATCGGTGAGGAACTTCGCCCACATGTCGATGTGGCCCGTGCCTTCCGTCGGCATCCGTGGAAACACTTTGGTGCGAGCGCAGCCAGCGAAGTCGGCATACAGGCGCGTGATTTCCGAGGCATTCAGGACAATGTCGTCGTCCCGGTACTTTCGAGCATTGGCGTCGGTGACGCGGGAGGTCATGAGGCAGTCGCCTCGAGTGTTGTTCATAAAATTCCCGCCTTCGTTGTACACGGGAACACTCACCCGTTCCCAACCCGTCAACTCGAGCTGGGTGCCAACGGCGTCGTCGACAGGGCGGCGCGGATAGTAATTGAAGTCGAGAAGGCGCTTGGCACCGGTGGTGCTGTCGGTGGCGAAGAGGGGTGCCCAGTCACGTGCCCACACTGTGGAGGCATTTCCACTTTGTGAGCCGTGCTCAACAAAACGAAGACGGTTTGCGTAGGTTGGGCCAACAGCATCCACAACCTCTTGGCGGCTCGGGTTGCGCGCGAGGGGCACGCCTGTTTTCGGGACGACAACGTGGACTTCGGGAAGCCCCGAGTCGATGAGCGCCTTGAGAAAGCTTTCGAGGCCATACGACTTCACAATTTGGTGCGAAACAAGCACGGCGCGAACAGGCGAAAACTCGGGAACGGCCGCTTGCTTGCCAATGTACCGGGCCATGTCGGCGGCATCTTTGCCTTCGTAATGTCCATCCACTTTTGAAAGGGAAGGCTTTGAGGCCTCGCTGGGCTGGCCACACGCGGTGAGGAAAAACGCAAGCCCTAAGGCCTGGAGAAGGGGTGTCGACATGAATCTCCCTGTCTAAAGTTCAACCCAAAATGCCGTCTCAAGTGTCGTCTAACGCGCCAACTCATGTTCTTTGAACACTCAACTATTTCGTTTCGCCTCGGCTGTCCAGGGAGCTCCCCCGAAGAGCATCGAATTCTCGCAAAAGGGCGGGGGCATCGGAGGCCGCGCGAGCCAGCGTGAGTGTGGACATTTGCGGGCCTTCAGACTCCATGTGGCCAGACAGGACGCGGCCTCCTCCGAGCTGGTGGCAGTAGGCGCAGTTGGTCGTCGACTTGTGAATGCCGTTGACGTCCTGCAGGCGCGCGCGGAGCTTCGTCGTCTCACTCACCGGCAGGTTCTTGAGCGAATGTGGTTCGACGTCCACCCGGTCGAAGGCCTGTCGGTTCAAGGCGTCATTCGCGTCGAACTCTATGCTGTGTCCTGTTTCGTTGGCAGAGGTGAACCGGCCAAGGTCGAGGAACGTGCGCACTGTCAGAAGAGAGGGCGCATTTGCAAGCAAAGGTGTTCGCAGAGTCTGTTTCGTTTGCAGAGGGCGGTGACGGGCTTGTTCCCCATCAAAGGTCACAACCGAGAACACCGGAGCCCGCAGACTTTCTGAAAGCGATGTGAAAACAATGTTGAGATTCGCATTCGTCGCATATGACTTGAGGAACACGCGGAGACTTGCGGCAAAGGAAGGGGAACTTGAAAACCCCGGATGAACGAACGCGGGTGCGTTGGAGGGTGCGGCGCGGAATCCAAAACCGGCCTGGCTCGCTTTCCGAAAGAGCCCAGTGTGAGGAGCCAGAGCGCTTGTCCGCTTCTCGAGGCTCAAGGTGCGGTGCCAGGTGGCCGTCAGTGTTTCGATGTCGCCAAGCACTTGTTCTCGCGCAGAGGCGCGCTCGGGTGTTTCGAAGGCTGTTGCGAGTGCATTCAAAGAGACGCGGCTGGGCGACGCCAGGGTGTCGTTCAGCTGTTTGGCAAGAAGAACTTGTCTTGCCGGTGTGAGGTCGAGAACGCGCCATTCCACCTGAAGGGCTTGTTCCAAAACGAACACCTGCAAACGCGAAGGCGTTTTGCGGCTCACGCACCAGGGTTGGAACGTGCCGCGAAAAACGAGTGGAGCCACAAGGCGCTTGCCGAGGTCTGCCTCCGCTTGCGCGACTGCGGCATAGGAGCCAGGCACCAAGCGTTCGTAAGGGAGAATCTGAAGGTGCGTGAGGCGCCAGGCATCGAGAGTCCGAAGGCAGCTTTCATTGGTGAGTGTACGCTCGCCTGTGGGTGTTTCGGAATTAAAGACGTCGCCTGTGTCGAGTTCCTTCTGAGTGGGCGTTTCACCCAAGGCAGTGGAGAGCAGGCTTGCGAACCGCGCGGCGGTGAAACCCACTTCGCCAAGCGACGGCAGGCTTGCCACGCCATTTTCGTCGCGTGCGGGAGGCAAAATGAAGGCGAGCCCGGCTCGAAGCGCTTCGATGCGGGCAGCGCCGGGCTCGTTCCCGGTGTGCGTTGTGGTGGCCGCACTTTTCGATTCCGCTTCGGGAGCGGGAGAATTGAACGTGCGCTCTTTACAGCCTGCAAGGCTCGCCAGCAAAAGAGCACCGAAGAGGGTGGGCAAGACTCCCCCAAAGGAAACAGAACGACCCCAGGGACCGCGATATAACCGAGGTAACATGTAGAGGTCCCTTTCCTGAGGCACGGTTCGGAAGCGAACTTCCCATGAAGAATGCCACGTTGAGCGGTGTGTCTCAATCCATGAACCCAAGAGCCCAAAGAACAGTCACTGAAGAACAGAGAGTGACCTTTTTGGTTCCGCGGAACCGACGCAATGCATAAAGAAGGCCTATTTTTCAAGGTGTTACGACAAAAGGCTTCCTGGCACGACAAGTGCTTACCCTGACACGTCAGCTCACCACGTGTTCATCGTTTTTGGAGGTCTTCACATGAACTCGCACCGCACCTCGTCTCGGGTTGTGTCTCCTCTCCTTGGCGCTCTTGTTTCCTTTGCCACGGTGGGCGCTGCGTGCTCTCCAGTCAAACGTCCTTCAGAGGCAGGCTCCGTAGCAAGCACAGAAGGGAACCCGTCTTCGCGCTCCTCTGTTGAACGCGTAAAGTTTGGGGGTGTGTTGGGCGTTGGCAAAACGGAGGCTCTTCTGGTTCGTAACGATTCCGTGCCGCTGAGGGGTGCCATTGTGATGAGTCCGGGGGCGAAGGTGCCCGCGTTGGCCATGATGGGCCTTGCGACCCGATTCTCGAAGGAAGGCTACGTCGTTTATGTGGTCGACTACTTCCTGCAACTTCCCATTTTGCCTACGGAGTCGGGAAAGGCCACAGCTTTGGCGCGCGCACTCTCAACAGAGGCGTCTAAAGTTGATGGGCTTCCGAAAAATATTCTGAGTGCTCATCAAGCCGGTCTCCCTGTTTCGATGTTCGGCTACTCCTTGGGGGCTGCCGTCATCGCGGACGCGGGAAAAGAGGGTGAATCGTATGGACTTAAGTCCATCGTTTTGTTTGGACTCTCGCAATTGATAAAAACTCCTACAGCGTTCTCGGTTCCTGTCACAGTGCTTCGTGGCGAAAAAGATGGCCTTGTGAGCGACAAAGAGAATGATGTTGTGGAATCGTCGTTCAATAGAAAGCAAAGCTTAAAGGTTTCAGGCGTAAATCACTTCTGTATCGTGGACGACCCCAAAGCGGGTGACTCGAAAAAGCGTGCAGAAGATTTAGCCCTGGGCGGAGGGACTTCTTTGAGTTCAGGCCAATGCCAAGATGCGGTGGTTCAAGCGACACTCGGGGCCCTGTGAAGAAACCGAATCCCACGTACTCACTTAGAATTTGGAGACACGACATGAATTCTCGATCGCTTGGTTTGGCATTCTGCTTTGGCTCTTTGATCGCTACGGTGTCCGCATGTGGCATTGGCGCAAAGTCGAAAGCGCTTCAAACAACGGATTTCTCGGCTGAAGGTTCCGCGGCACGAAAAATGGAACGACTGAAGGAATTGAAGAGCAGCATTCTTGCATTTTCGAAGGTCGCCACAGATCGCGCCAATGAGGATGAGCTCACTATTCCTGCGTCTCGTTTGTACATGGCGAGTCTTATTCAGGATCTCAAGAAAATTGCCCCAGCTGCGAGCTTTGCGGAAAAGCAAAAGCTGAGCATCGGTGCTTGGCAGGAGGTCTGGTCTGACGCGCGCAACCCAAATCCTCCAGGTCAAAAAATTCTCCGTCCCAATGTTTTCCAGGTACTTTTCGAAGACGGCAAAGGTTTCAATTTTGGCGTGCGATCGATCACATTGCCCACCGGAGCGGAAGTCATTGCCACATCCGTCATCGAATTGAGCTTTGAAAAAGACGCAACGAAAGAACAGCTCAACGTGACTTTTGAAAAGACTTATACGAAGCCGGGTAACTTGAGCGCCGAAGCGTCTATTTTGGGCCTCGCAAAAAGTGTCAAAGAAGGAACGCGCCCCGATGTTGGTGCAGACCCCGAAAGGCGTTTTCCCCGTGGTCCAGTGGGGGCCAAAGGTCCTCTTGAGCTCGTCTATGTGGACGATGAAATCCGCATCTCTCAAGGCGCTAATGTTTTTTCAGGCATCGTCGATACTTTTGTGCTTACGCGCGTTGAAGATCCCTCTTCCCAGAAAGAATAGACAAAACGGGCGCGCGCTGTCTCGATCGCCCGCCGCCGTTCTCCGTGACACGCTCCCATGCGGAAGAACGCGGCACCATAAATGACGACGGCCCTGAAGCGCGCTTCTTTTTGCGAACACCCACTCCGGGTGTGCTTCACTTTATCATCGTGTTAGGGGTCCTACGGCTGAGTGTGGTGAATCCTCACTCCCACCAGCCTCCCGAAAGGCACCCAATGAAATACTTGCACACGATGCTCCGCGTTGGCGATCTCGATGCCTCTCTCTTGTACTACACAAACGTGCTGGGATTCACGCTCCTCTCGCGCGAGGACTTTTCCGACGGAGAATTTACCCTCGCGTTCCTGCGTGCACCGGGCGATGACTCCGGCGGTCCTTCCGTCGAGCTGACCTACAATTGGGGTATGAATAAATACGAGCTCGGAGCCGCTTACGGCCACCTCGCTTTCGCAGTGAACGACATAGCGGAGTTCCAAGCCCGCATCCGCTCAAAGGGCGCTGATTTCTCGTGGGGTCCAAAGGCCTCTCCTTCGGGCCGGAGCACCATTGCGTTCCTCACCGACCCCGATGGTTACAAAATCGAACTTATCGAAGCGAAAGCGCAATCTTGACCGTGGCGTCCGCACCACCGACACGTGCTCGTTCGAACCCTTCCCAGAAACGCCATATGACAGATCACAGGTTACACTGCGATTTTGGCGAGCGTAGAAACTGGTGGGCGCGATTCTCCGCTCAGTATCGAGGACATGTGGCTTGGGAGCAGGCGTGTCTTGCGTAAGAATTGAGAGGTGAGACGTCACCTTGCGGATCAGCGAGGCGTGAGTAAGGACACCTGCGATCTCAAAATTCGTGAGAGTCAGATCTCCGACTCAGCCAAACTTGTCGGCTCAGGGGATCATGTAAGATGGAAGGGTCCGCCGGTTCGCCTCAATGCCAACGCCATTTCGATGAGCCAGGTGAAGTGCGGTTGAACCGTGTCCCGATTTTGTGAGATCATACACAGTTCAAAAGTATGAGGTGCATCGATGCAGAGACGGTCCTTCGCGACAGCTTCCCTCCTTGGCGTCGCGTCAATTATGTCGGGGTGCCTGAGCCGCAAATTCAACTCTCGCTCGTCGATGCTCTCGTCTAAAGATTCCTTTTTCGTAGGGCGGACGTTCAACGATACCAGCCGTCGCGAGTTCTCGGACAAGATGGTGGTTCTCGAAGGACGCCTTCCTTCGGATTTGTCGGGACATGCCTTCATCATGGGTTCGGTGCTGCCGGAGGGTGACGACGGACAAACAAGCATTATCGCCGGAGATGGCATATTCCACCGTATCGATTTTACGGGAGAACACGCGATATGGAATCAGAAGCTCATCTTAACCGATTCGATGGTGAAGTGGTCAACGATTGGTGGACAGAGTTTACGCCGCCTTCCGCTCGAACTCCTCGGGCGTAAGGTAACCCAATGCTGAATGATCCCTTTC
>JADCJN010000087.1 GCA_020247005.1 Silvanigrellales bacterium | reverse complement strand
CGACAAAAATTCCCGGCTTCCCACACGGATGTTCTTGGGTCCACTGGATTCGTCGCCCTCTGTCTCACCCGAGTTTCCTGAGACTTTACCGCAGGAAAGGGATGATGCCGACGAAACAAGTCCAAGCAACGCGAAGAGCCCGATGCCGAATGGTTTCAGAGTGTTCCCTTTGAATGTGCCCTGCAACGCAGTCCCCCTTTCGGCTATAGCCCTAAGGGGAGGTATCGGAATTTGAAGGGAGAACGTTGAGGAAAAGCTGACTTAACGGGCCATGGAGCGGACTTGGTCTTTTATGCGATCGATGGCTTCGCGCAGTTTGTTCGGATCTCGCACCCCCCCAAAAGCCATTTCCACGCGTCGGTTGCGGGCGTGAGCGAGGTCGGTTGAGTTGGGATCAATTTGCCGTGTGAACCCAAACCCTTGTGAGCGAATGCGTTGCGCTGGTACGCCGTTTCGTTGAAGGGAAAGGCGGACAGCGGCTGCTCGCTCGTCGGAGAGCTTCAGGTTGTATTCGTGCGAACCACGCGTATCGGTATGGCCTTCGATGGTCACCGTCTCGTAGACGTCAGGATTTGCCACAAGGAAGCGTGAGAGTTCCGCCGTGAAGAAGTCTGACCTTCGGCTGAGGATGGCCTTGTCGAATTCAAAATTGATGATCTGCTCCTCGAAGAGGAAGCGGACGTTCTCTTTCACCACAATTTTCTCGACCTGACGCTCCACTTGCTGTTTGCGGACATTTTCCTTCACAGAAAGAAAACGCCTGTCGCGTACAAGGGTTTTCTGTTTGATGATGGGAAAACCGAGTTGGACGTTCAGGAGCCCAATGTAAACGTCGCGCTCGAAAAGATTGATGTCGGTAAAGGCCTGAATTCCCGCTCTCCAGAGGACGTCACGGCCCCCCGCCCACATGAGTGAGACTCCCGCGAGAACAGCATTCCTCTCTTCGACGCCATTCAGAGCAAAGCTTGAGTCGGTCCCAATGTAGGCTTGGCCAACGGGTCCGATTTGAAACGAATCACCGAGTCGGAGACGAGGGCTGAATTCCACAAACGTCGTCATGGTTGTGATGGTGGAGTCGGCGACCTCATTGCGGCTGCCATCGGGAAGCTCTTCAATGTCTTTGTCGCCAGACAATTGATTGTAAAGAAAACCGCCTCCGAGGTCGAGGAGGATCTCATTTGTGAAGAGGGTAAGCAATGCTTTTGCGCCGAGATGGTAGCCCGTCTTTGTAGACTCGAGCTCCTTTTTCGCGGGGATGACCTGCGCTCCGCCGAGGTCGAGTCCAAGGTAGAAGGAAACGCCTGTTCCTGTGGGCCGCGACTCGTCCTTGATCGTTTGATCGGAGGCGTACGAGGCGACATCGCGGACCACCTGAGACTCTCCACGAATGACGGGCGCAGTGGTGGATTGCTCCTTGGTCGTGGTGGTGGCACGCGAGCCCCCCGAAGAGCTTCCTGGAACCTGACGGCCCTGTGAAAAGGCATTGCTGACCGGAAACAAGGCGCCGGCAATGAGACAGAGACCACCCACAGAAGAGAGTCGTGAGTTCAACCTGCGCATTATTTTCGTTTTCATCACTTGCACCCCGCGGCCGTACAGGTTTCCGGCTTTACCTTTCGCTTCTGGAGCGCGTTGAGAACGTCGTTGAGTCGGCCTGCATTGGTGACTCCGCCAAAAGAAAGTTCAATGCGCTCATTGAGCGCAGAGAGTGCGTTGGTGGAGTCGTAGGGTTTCCCAGAACCAAAGCCTCGTGACTTTGCTTTCGTTGAGGAGACTCCCGACGCGACAAGCGCGTTGCGGACCGCCGCTGCGCGGGCGGACGAGAGACGCAGATTCATGGACTCGTTCCCCATGCCCATGGAGTCGGGAGCCACGTAGCCTTCTACCGTGATGTCTTCCCAGAACTCGCTCACACTTTTTAAGGTGTTCGCGAGGTCTATGATGAATCGTTGATTCTCATTTCCAAGAATTGCTTTGCGAGGAGGGAATCGGAGCGTGTCTTGATGAAGAACGAACTTCACGACATCTTTGGTTACGACTTTAGGAACGAATTTCTTGACTTCTTCGCGTTCCACTTTGTCGCGCATTGAGACGAGTGACTTTTCCCGGTAGATGGTGTCGGGTTTAACGAGAGGAAGCCCGAGTTGGACGGAGAGCAGCACCCAGTAAAGCTGTCGTTCTGGCACGGTGATGTCGGTAAAAGCCGAAAGTCCCCAGCGGATGTCTGCGGTTTTTTCGGGAACGCCATAGAAGAGTTGTAAGCCCACAAGGCCTGTGACGGCAGCCGGGTTCGCCTCGGAGCTGAAGGAAAGATCTTCACCGAACATGGCATCGAAGGCGAGCCCAAGTTGCCAGTTCTTCGTAAGGCGGTAGCGTCCTGCGAGCTCGGCAAAAGCCGCGTAAGTGATGACCTTGACGTCACTGAATTTTTCGTCACGCTGTCCTGTTTGAGGATCCGTCAGGCGCTCTTGGCCGCTTATGGAACTGTAAAACCATCCAAGGCCGAGGTCGAAAACCCAGTTCTCGGGGTAAACGGAACCGACAAGGCGTCCGCCCACTTGGGTTCCCT
This sequence comes from Silvanigrellales bacterium, assembly GCA_020247005.1. Classification (GTDB taxonomy): domain Bacteria; phylum Bdellovibrionota_B; class Oligoflexia; order Silvanigrellales; family Silvanigrellaceae; genus JADCJN01. The sequence continues at coordinate 8,250 of JADCJN010000087.1, read as the reverse complement.
GCTTGTCGGTCTCGATGTCGGTGAGTTCAGTGATGCTTTTGATGACACCGAGGTCGAGTCCGAGGAAGAGAGCGACGCCCGTGCCCACGGAATTGTCTTGGGTCACCACACGTTCTTTGAGAAGCACGGTTTCGCCGTCGCGCTGAATTTTTTTCTCTCGGGTTTGGACCCGAGTTCCCGTGGCCGATGCCTCAGGAGGCGGAGCATCGGGTGGAGGCACGTCTTGTGCAAATGCGGCAGGTGTCGTGAGAAGGAGTGAGAGTGCAGTGAAAAGGGATGAAAGCGAGTTGAGCATTTTCCTGTTTTTTTTCACGAGCCATTACCTCACGTAAGAGAGCAGGGCGACTTCGCTTTGAGAGAGTCCCAGCTTCTTGCAAATGACGCTCGTTTCGTTTCCATCAGAAAGCATTTGACGCGCCGATTCGTATTTTTCTGCCTGCAATTCTTTGACGATTTCATCTGTTTGAACGTTTTTTTCGAAGAATCGCAAAAGAGCTCGGGCTTTCTGCACGCGCTCTTCGAGAGAGTTTTGCAAGACCTGAGCGTCGCGGATGGCTTTGTCGAGAGTGAGCCGACCTCTGTGGATGTCCGAGAGACTTTTTTCAGACGTTTCTTGAGCGCGTGTTTCCACTTCGTGAAGAAGGGATTCCATGCGCTCCATCATGTCGCGCCACTCAGCTCCCGCTTCAGTGCCCAAACGCGAGAGGCGTCCAAGAGTGTCTTCCGACATGCGCTTGGCTTCCCGAACATCGACGGCAAGAGCGGATTGAAGGTCAAGGAGTTCAGCACGCTCGGCGTCGAGGCGTAAAAAATCGCGTTCCCTTTGCCTGCGTCCGGCCGAGAGCCACCGGAAGCAGTAAAGGAAGAAGAGGCCTTCGAGAAGAAGAAACAGTGCCCCTAAGGACGCGACGACGGCAAGCAGGCTCATTTTTGCGTCATTCCCCGCGCGGCGTGGGTGTGAGGCCCAAGTAGTCACAAAGCACGAGTTCGTCGATGGGGTCGAGGTTCACTGTCTGGCAGAGGATCTGATACTTCGCGTTCCTTTTTCCGGTTTCATCGCAGGCAACCACGCGCACGAGGACCTGGAAAAACGAAGGAGCTTCCGTGTGGCGATACCCGACGTGGCGGGCCTTTCTGGCCCAATAGTCGGGCATCTCCATCCAAACACGCATGAGCGCCCCTTTTGGAAAGGGCAGGGCGGAACCCAAGAGAACGCCCAGGTTCGAAACACTGATGGTGTCGCCTGTGATCATTTTGCTCGCATTGGTAGAAATACGATACTCCGCGAAACGGATAGGGATCTTTTTTGCAACAAGCCTAAGAGTGATAGGCGTGACATTTTGCGTGGACGCACCCTGACCTGAAAAAGGGAGACCTGATGACGTCCCCGCGTTCCCAGAGATGTCGCCATGACCGTCGTCGGAGCCGGAAGCGCCGTTTCCAAAGCCGTCGAATGATCCGCTCATGGAATTCCTCTTTCTATCAACAGTTGAATTCGATTTGCTTCACTTCTTCGTGGCGAAGATTTTCTCGAGCTTTTCCTTCATCGTTGCCGCATTGAACGGTTTTACGATGTAGCCAGAAACGCCACTTTTGACTGCTTCCACAATATTTTCTTTGTCTGCTTCCGCTGTTACCATGAGGAAGGGAAGATGCTTGAGCTTCGGGTCGGCTCTCACCGACTTAAGAAGTTCGATGCCCGTCATGTTGGGCATGTTCCAGTCACTCACAACGAACTGGATGGATGAGTCGCGCTTGAGCGTGGCTAGGCCAAGCGCGCCATCTTCAGCTTCCTGAACGTTTGAATAACCTAACTGCTTGAGGACCTGCTTGACGATTTTGCGCATGGTGGGAAAATCGTCGACGATAAGAATGCTGATGCTCGGTGGCGGAAGCGGCATGGCCTTACTCCTGCAGAAGGTTCTTTAATTTGCTTCTCATTTTCTGGACAGCCTGCGTATGGAGCTGTGAAACACGCGACTCCGTGACGTCGAGGATGCGTCCTATTTCTTTCAAGTTGAGGTCCTCGTAATAGTAGAGTGAAAGAACGAGCTTTTGCTTTTCGGGAAGTTCTTCCACCGTCTTCATGATAAGTTCCCGCACTCCCTTCGCTTTCAGCTGAGTGAAGGGATTCTTTGAGTTGGGATTCTCGAGGCACTCAAGCAATGATTTTTTGTCGCTCGCCGTGGCTCCTCCAAGCTCTTCGAGCGAGAGCATTGAGACGCGCGTTCTGCCCGTGCGTTCGTGATACTCGTCGAGAGGCATTTCGAGGAACTCAGCGACTTCCTTGTCGGAAGGGGGGCGTCCGAATCGATGCTCAAGCTCGATGCGGGCGCGCTCTTCTTTTTTGTTGCTTTCGCGAACCGAACGCGGAACCCAGTCTTGGTTCCGCAGCTCGTCGAGAATAGCTCCCCTGATGCGAAATTCCGCGTACGTTTTGAATTTGTTGTCGCGAGAGGGATCGTATTTGTCGATCGCATCCATGAGCCCAATGACACCAGCCGAAAAGAGGTCATCGAGATCGATGTTTGAGGGGAGTCTCGCGGCAATTTTTTGGGCGATGTATTTAATGAGTGGCGCATAGTCCATAATGACTTGGTTGCGCATGGGGTCGTTGGTGAGTGGCAACGCGCGAGACACCGTTTGTGTCTGTTTCTTGGAGGTCGCATCTTTGTTCGGGTTTTCTTTCGACGCCGACTCCTTCCCACCCTTCGCAACGGGTGCAACGGAGGCTGACTTCAAGACCTTTTGAGCCTTTTCCTCGGTCGCGGTCTTCTTTTTTGGGAGCTTTTCTGCCGCGGTCATCGTGCCTCCAGGACATCGGAGCGAGTGTTCGAAATCATGCGTCGCCAAAAAAACTGCGAAGTGCCCTTGGCGATGTTCTCGTGGGGCTGCGAGATGAGGCTCTTCGCGATTTGCCGGAGACTCGCTGAAGCAGGAGCGAAGGGATAGCGCTGAACGCAAGGAACCCGTTCTCTGACCGACGCTCGCATGGCCTCATCGAAGAGAATGCAGCCGAGGTATTCTACTCGTACGTTGAGGTACTCTTCTGCGAGTGAAGAGAGACGCTCATACACTTGGAGTGCTTCACCCTCTCCACGCGCCATGTTCACTATGAGTTTGAAACGCGTTTCTTGCGTTGTGTGGTTGAGGATTTTCATGGTGGCGTAAGCATCCGCAAGGCTCGTGGGTTCCGGCGTGGCTACGACAACCACGTCGGCACTCGAGGCCGTCCATCCTTGCACGCTTCTCGAAACGCCAGCGGGCGTGTCGATGAGCACCACATCATACTCCTCGTCCAAGGCCTCAATTTTATCGAGCAACGCAAGCTTCTGGATGGGGCCGAGTTCCGGAACCTTGAGCACTCCGCTGCTTGCGGGAATGACATCAAGACCCTGAGGACAACGCACGACCACGCTCGAAAGCTCCTGCTCGCCGGCGAGAACATCGTCGATGGTGTGGCGCACACGCACTCCCAAAACGACATCCAAATTCGCCAGTCCAAAATCTCCATCTATCAGCAATGTTCTCATCCCGAGGTTCGCCAGACACAGTCCGAGGTTTGCCGTGGTCAAAGTTTTGCCGACACCTCCCTTCCCGCCGGTGATGGCGAGGACACGCGGGAGAGGGGCAGGGGCGTTTCGGATCGGTTCTAAGCCGGTATGAGCGAAAGCTCCGGCCTCGCGCATGAGGCGCCTCAAGGTGCTGGCCTGATCGAACACGTGTTTCCTCCGTCTTTTTGTTTTCTTTTTTCTGCGTTTCGACTTTTAGAGTCTGAACAGCCGCTCAACCACGCGTTCCTTGGTGGCCGGCTCAAGGTCCTCGGGAACCTTCTGGCCCGTTGTGAAATAGGAAAGGGGGGTGCGGGAACCCACGGAACAGTTTAGAATTTCTCCGTAACTCCAGCTTTCATCGAGCTTTGTGAAAACAAGGCTTTCGGGCGCAAGGAAACGGTAGGCTTTTATGTTTTCGTCGAGGTCGCGCTGTTTCATGGTTGCCGCAAGCACAAGGTGGAAAGCCAAGGGAATGTCGAGACCCGCGAGGCTCCTAAGCCCCTCCATTTGTGCGTCGTGTCGGGCGTTTCGTCCTGCAGTGTCGACAAGGACGATTTGGCCTGCGGGCTGGCGGGCAACGACTTCGACGAGCTCCTGCGGTTCTGAAACTTCGGCGAAGGGACAGTCTAGGATTTTGGCATAAACCCGAAGTTGGTCGGCTCCCCCGATTCGGAATGCGTCCATCGAAACGAGCGTCACTTTCCGAGACTCCGTGAGCTTCAGACGTGCGGCGAGCTTGGCAATGCTTGTTGTTTTTCCGACGCCAGTCGGCCCCACGAGACAAGCCATGGAAGGCCTTGAGGTGTCGAATCGAAGGTGCCCCGTTACGCCAAGCTGACGAAAAAGGACCTTGATGGTTTGGGAGAGGTAGAACTCTCGAAGTTTCGAACCAGACAAGGCCTGCCCGTCGTCCACTCTTGGTGCTTCAACGCCAGAAACGACCTGGAGTGTATCCGTCACTATCGACTCTCGTACCCCGGCAGCCCTGAGGCGCACGGCGATGTCGGCTAGGTACTCGTGCAATCGGCCTTCGCCGTCTTTTGCTCTTGCACGCATGATGTCGTGAAGAAGAACCTTGATTTCCTGCATCTGTTCGCCAACATTCACCTGAGGCAGCGACTCGAGTTCCCGTCGCATGCGGAAAAGCTCTTGACGGAGGTCTCTGACGTCGTCACTCGAGGGGGCATCGACACCGCGATCGGTGGGTCGATTCTCTAATCGGTCTTGTGTGCGGTCGTTGGGTTTCGAGGTGGTAGGGCGCTGGTTTTCCGCGAACGCCTGTTTCGTTTGGGGAGCGAGGCGCTCGAGGGTGGGCGAACCCTTGACCACAGCGGTGTCGCTTTGGCGTTGCACGCGTGGGAAGTCGACGGTGCGTGCTTCATTCGCCCTCGGCCCCGGGGGAATGACGGCGCTGAGGCGCTGCCCTGCGTAGGCATCGGCGTCTCCGGCGCGTACAGACGAGGCAGCGGCCGCGACGACTTCCACCACACGAAGGGCTCGGCCTCCGTCGACCGCCAAGGTGTCTTTCTCGCGCGTCGAGAGGATGACGGCGTCTTTGCCCAGTTCCTTCTTCACGAGCCGAATCGCGTCGTTCATTGAAAGCGCTTCAAATCTTCTGACTTCCATCGCCTCGTCGTCCCTTCCGTCTAACCTTCAAGCGCAGAGTTTGTGTTTCCTGAGCAAGCGTCCATGCATCAAGAAGAAATCATTTGGAGATTGCGGACCTTCACCCCCGAAGGAACTTCGTCGTAAGCCAGCACCGCGAGTTCGGGCATGTAAGCCTGCGCAAAGCGCCAAAAAGCACCGCGTAACCGGGCGGAAACCAGTAAACACGGTTGAGTGCCTTCGGGTTCGAATGCCTTCACGCTTTGCATGAGTTTCTGCAGAACCTCTTGTGCGGTGCGTGCATCGAGGTCGAGAAAAGTGGAACCCGCATCGGTGGTTGTCAGTCCACCAAGGACTTTGTCTTCCACGACACGGTCGAACGTCACGACGAGAAGTTCCTTTTGTTCGCTGAGGTATTTTCCGACAATGGCCCTTCCAAGAGCCTTGCGGCATTGCTCCGAAAGCACTTCAGGGTTGCGGTTGGTGCGGCAATGATCGGCCAGACATTCGAATACGGAAAGAATGTCTCGCACCGAGACGTCCTCTTTCAGAAGGTTCTGAAGGACCTTCACGACGTCTCCTACAGTGAGACGCTCTGGGTGAAGGACCTCTTCCACAACCTTGGGATTTGTTTCTTTGAGTCTGTCGATGAGGTATTGGACGTCCTGGCGTGTGAGCAGCTCCGATGAGAACTGCCGAAGGGCTTTTGTGATGTGAGTGGCGATGACCGTGGCGCAGTTGACAACCGTGTATCCCCGGAACACCGCCTCGTCTTTTTCACGCTTGTGCACCCACGTCGCGGGCAACCCATAGACGGGGTCGGAAGTCGACTCGCCATGAATGGGCATTTCGACATTTCCAGGATCCATGGCGAGGAAATAGTCGACCATAAGGGTGCCTGTTGCCACCGCGTTTCCTTTGAGAGAAATTTGATATTGACCGGGTTCGAGCTGCAGATTGTCGCGCAGTTGGATTTGGGGAACGATGAGGCCAAGTTCCTGAGCGAACTGCTTTCGGATGCTTTGAATGCGGTCGACGACTTCGCCATCTTGGCTTGGGTCGATGAGATGCACCAGGCCGTGCCCAACCTCCACCGAGAGAATGTCGACTTTCATGAGAGTGTCGAGGTTTCCGTCGTCCTTGTCTGCCTGTTTCTTTTCGTCGACCTCGACCTTGTTCGCTTCCGCGATCCTTGTGCCTTCCACGCTTTTCGACGCGCGGTTGCCAAGGAAAAAAAGCACGGCCGCAAGAGAGAAGAATGCGAGCTTCGGAAATCCTGGAATGAGCGCAAGAAGAATAAGAAGTCCACCGGGGATCTGGAAAGCAAGGGGATGCACTCGAAACTGCGATGCAATTTCACCGCCAAGCGATCCTTCGCTTGAGTTGCGGGTAACGATGATGCCTGCTGCGGCAGAGATGAGGAGTGTAGGAATGGCAGCGACAATGCCGTCACCAACAGAGAGGAGAGTGAAGGTCTTTGCGGCATCGGCTGCCGACATGTTGTGTTGAGTGACGCCGATGATGAAGCCCACGATGAGATTGATGGCGATGGTGACCATGGCGAGAATGGACTCACCGCGGACGAATTTGGAAGCACCGTCCATTGTTCCGTAGAAGTCGGCTTCGCGTTCCACGAGCTTTCGGCGTCGCCTTGCCTCTTCCGCGTTGATATGGCCTGCGTTGAGCTCCGCATCAATAGCCATCTGCTTGCCGGGCATGGCGTCGAGGGTGAAGCGTGCGGCAACTTCAGCAGCGCGCCCAGTACCTTTCGTCACGACCATGAAGTTCAGGGCTGTGATGAGCGCAAAGGCCACCAGGCCAATGATAAAGTTTCCGCCTATGAGGACGTGGCCGAACGCGTGGATGAGTCCACTCACCGCGCCCTCGCCCTCCGCACCATGTGTGAGCACGTTGACAGAGGATGCGACCGTTAAGCCCATGCGAAAGAGCGTGGAGAGAAGAAGCACGGTTGGGAAAGCAGCGAAGTCGAGAGCTTTTTTGATGTAAATGGCGACGAGCAAGATGGTGACTGAGCCTGCAATCGACGTCGCCAAGAGGACGTCTAAGAGAACAGTTGGGATGGGAACGAACAGTGCAGCAATGATGCCAAGAACCATGATTCCCATCACGAGTTCTGGATTTTTTGCGACCTTCGCAAGCCCACTTCCCACGTTCGCACCCGCACCCGAGGCAGGTGAGTCGTTTGCATGCGCCGATGCGAGTTTGCCCTGTGCCATGTCACCACTCCCGATGCGCAAAGGAACACGTCCGTCCCCGAACTTCAGTTCCTTCGTCAGATTCCATGGTCTGTCGAAAGGACGGCGCCTGCGTGGGCGCAAGATGCCGCGTGCCAGGACTCGCCCCGGCGGAAATTGCCCTCTGTTGTGAGAGCCGCAACATCCCTCAGGCGCCTCCCCCTTCTTTCGTTTGAGCAAGGGCGTGCATTTTTGGCAGCCGCCCTGAGTTGAGAACTGCTCAGGAACTGCAGGTGAATTTCACTTCTAGGGCGCGAGCGCGTACTTCTGGAAGTAGTCGCGGCCTTTCACCTGATATATGTACTTCATCACTTCGATGACGCTTCCATAAAGTGATGGAGGCACTTCTTGGCCGACTTTCACCGTTTTGTAGAGTGCGCGCGCAAGGGCTTTGTTTTCGACAAGAATGATGTCTTTTTCTTTTGCAATTTCGCGGATGCGAAGTGCAAGGAAGTCTTGGCCCTTCGCGACGACAACGGGCGCGGACATGCCTTTTACGTAGCGAATGGCCACAGAAAAGTGTGTGGGATTTATGACCACGAACGTAGCCTCGGGCACCTTTGCAAGGGTCTTTCGAGTGACGAAGTCGCGCGCCATGCGACGCCTTTGACTTTTGACAAGTGGGTCACCTTCGTGTTGCTTGTGCTCGTCTTTCACTTCTTGCTTGGTCATTTTCATTTGTTTTTCGATGCGAAACCAGCTCCACGCAAAGTCGATGGCTCCAATGACGAAGCTCGCAATGCTCACCGCCATGAGGAGCGTGAAGACGTCTGTCGACATTTCGCCAAGCAGCACAGGGAGGTCTTTAAAGTGGGCAAGACCGCTTCCGGAAATGG
>JADCJN010000086.1 GCA_020247005.1 Silvanigrellales bacterium | reverse complement strand
GTTTTGCGGGGCAATGTGGAAACGCGGTTGGCTCGTGTTGCGCGTGGGGAATTCTCGGCCATCCTTCTTGCAAAAGCGGGGCTTGGCCGCTTGGGTGTGTACCAACCGTGCGACATGTACGCTCTTCCCTTTTCTGCATTTACGCCCGCGCCCGCGCAAGGCATCGTGGCTCTCGAGTGCCCCGAGCGAGACTCCGCAGTGCGCGAAGCCCTTGCCCTCATTTCTTGCCCCGACACTGCGGCCACGGCGGCCATCGAGCGACTTGCCCTTTGGATGCTTGGGGGCGACTGCCACACGGCCATTGGTGCGCACTGGCGCTCGCCGAATCTGGCGGTCTTTTGCTGGAGCGAAAAATCCACGCGTGAATGCATCGTGGAAGCGGACGAGCGTCACCTCCGAGAACTCTCCGACATTGTCGAACGGGAACGGGGCTACTACCACGGTCATTTTGAAACCCTAAAGTCCACGTCGTTTGCACGCTCGCTCTACATCACATTGCGCACAGCCGAGTTCGAGACCCTCATTCCATGGCAAATCTAGTTGTGACCTGTGGCGTGCGTTCCCTTTCCGAGAAGGCGAAGGCAACAAGCGCACCTCCGGATTTCCTCGAAGTCGCTTGGCCTCGCGGGCTGCCTGTCCCTTGGAGCGATGTCTTGTCGTTTTCTCCCGATGTTTTCGCCTTTTCCAGCCGTTCCGCTGTAGACGCTGCTCTCGGCGGAGTGGAGGCGGGCATTCTTCTCGCACGCTGGCGAGGCGCCGTGTTTGCAGCCGTCGGAGCACAGACAGCGACGCATCTTGCGCAGGCACTTTCGCGCGTGTTTGCCGGACGCCCTCCACGGGTGTGGAACCCAGCGGCTTTCGCGGAAAACGAAGGGCTCGAAGCGCTCCTGAATTCGCTGCCTCCGGAGGCGGGGCGCGTGGTTGTGTTTGGGGCCAAAGGAGGCCGTGCGGAGAGCATGCCCTCTCCGCAAGGGCGCACGCTTCTTTCCGCGCCCTGTTACGAACTTGTTCCTGTGGAAGGACTTGCCGAAACGTTCAAAGAGCTCTTCGCACGGTGGCGAAAAGACAATGGAACAGGCACGGTCACGCTCCGAGTGGGTTCAGGGGCTGTTGCCGAGGCCGTGTGCGATGCCCTTGCAGAGTTGGGCAGCCTTCTTGCTTCGGAAGGTGAAGGCTGGCTCTTTTTCGAAGCGCGCCATGCGAGCGCCCAGGCGCTGCTCACCAAGCGGGGGCTTGGCCACCGCATGAGCAAAGCGTCGGGTGAGTCGTGAATGTTACTTTGCCACAACCGTGAATTCGAGGTCGAAGTTGTCTTCAATCACCTTGTCGGCTGCAAGCTTGAAGAAGTTTCCGGAGGCGTATTTGACGCCAAATTTCGTGCGGTCAAGCGTGAGCTTGCCCATGGCCACGGTTTCGCCATTGGCCTGCTTGACTTCCACCGGGAACGTCACGTTTTGAGTCGCTCCCTTTATCGTAATTTTGCCTTTCACTTCATGTTTGCCTTCACCCAGGTCTTTGGCTGAGGTCACGACGAGGGTCGAGGTGGGGTGTTTGGCGACATCGAAGAAATCGGCGGCTTCAAGATGCCCGTCGAGTTTCGCGTTGTTTTCGTCGGTGGCAGGGATGTCGGTGACGGTGAGGGAGGTCATGTCGATAACAAGTTCACCACCGGTCAGAGTTTTTGGCCCCATGGTGACGCTGCCCGACTTGAAGCCAATTTCACCATTGTGAGAAGAGCCCAGCTTCTTGCGGCCCACCCAGAGCACCTTCGACTTCGAAGCATCCACAACGAGCGCGGTTCCTTTGCTTGATGTTTGGGAAGCCTTAGACGCCCCTTTCGCTGGAGCGGTGTTCCCGAACGCAATGGAACTTGCAGAGGCACAGAGAGCAACGAGGGCCACGGAGAACAGGGTCGTGTTGGCAAAATTCGACATCAATGAGTTCCTTTCGAGCAGTGGGGACAAACCGAGCCAGAGCATAAACGCACATCACGCGCTCGCCAAGGCTGAGACCGTCAAGTGACAGAACTTGGGGGGGGGGTGCCAAAGGTCTGAAATTCATGCCATCATTGTTGCATGGCGACGAAACGCAGAATTCCTACGACAGCCGCTCTGGTTGTCCTTTCTTCTTTGTGGCTTCATGAACCTGCTTTTGCGCAAGCGAAGCGGGGCGACCCTGTTGTGGCTGCCCAGCAGGCCCTCGCTCGCCTCGACTATGCGTCAGCCTTTCGTTTCGCATTGGAAGCGCTCCGTGCGGATCCCAAAAATCTTGATGTGCGACGCATTGCAGCGCGGAGTGCGAAAGAATTGCAGCGGCCTGCTGACTGCCTTCGTCTCATGCAACCCGTGCAACCGGCTGTCGCAACGGCCGATGACGTTGGACTGGTGGGCGACTGCGCATCCTCGTCGCAATTTACGCCGTGGTCGCTCTCGTTTCTTCAGCAGAGCACGGCGCAGTCGGCCAACGCGGACATGGCGAACTTCTGGCTCGGAAAATTTTATTACCGCAAAGGCGACTACGCGCGCGCAGACGCCTTCCTCGGGAAGGTCACAGTGTTGCCCACACGTCTGGAAAAAGAGCGCCAGTTTCTGCTTGAGCGTGCGCGCGACGTTTTAAAGGCGCAACAATCACCCCCGTCGCCTTCCGCAGGCGCCGCGGGAGCAGGGACGGCAGGAGACGCGTCGAAAGGCTCTGGCAGCGCGTTTCCTTCGTCGCCCGCGCCCGCGCGCCCAAGCCCTGCTGCATCGGCAGCTTCTTCGCCCTCGGCGCAGATACTCACGGCTGAGCGCCCCGCCGTCTTGCGCCGAAACGCTGCCGCAGGCTGGTTTAAAAGTCCGCTCGCAGAAGCCAGCGTGGGCGTCAGTGTTTACCAGGGCAAGGCCATTGAGCTCGACCCCAATTCACAAGAGGGCTACGACAAGGCCATTGTCTCTGGCAAACCGGCCGAGGCCGTACCCGCCATAAAGGAACGAAAGCTCGCTCTCACCGACTTCACCGTTGACACGGTTTTTGGAGGAACCTTCGGACTCAACTCCGCATTGACGCCCGGGGGCGGGCAGTCTCGCGTTGGTCTCGATGTCCTTGTGGGCGCGACTCAAAGTGGCCGTGAATTGCCGGTGTATGCGCTCCGGGGCGAAACCCTGCCCGCACAAGTCTCGCCTCGCACTGCACACTCGGGCTGGGGTCTCACCTTGGGTCCTGTGGTCGACCTCGCCACAAATCGAAACTTTTCGCTGGGTGCCAAAGCATTGTATGGCGTGTCGGGCCCCAGTTTCGGTTCACGCCTCGGGCGTCTGGAGGGATCCGCATACGCGCGCATCGAGTTCGACCAAGCCGATGTTCGTTCGGGAGGCCGCTTTGGCTGGTGGCTTGGAAGTGACAACAAACAAGGCGCGCAGATCATGTCGTTCGATTTCGATGCGCGAGTCGGACGTTTAGGCCTTTTCGGCTTTGGAGCCCCTGAAGGCTATCCCTTGTTTCGTTATTCCCGGCTCGTGCCCACAGGGTCTAGTGCCGTCTCGCTCTTCACTCAACTTGAAGGCGATTTCTACGAGCTCAATCTGGCACCTCGGCTTTTTCTGGGCGAACAAATCGCCGCCCTCTTCTGGTATCGTTACGTTTCCGGAAGCCGTCAAAGCTTCCTTGGAAAAACAGTTGCAGATGCAGTTGAGGCTCAAGGTAAGGCACAAGGAAAATGGGACCCTCCACGCCCCACGGCCGAATACACGAGCGCTTCGCAAGACTTTACTTTCGAGCTCGAATGGTGGCCTCTAAAGTGGCTTTCAGGCGCAGGGGGCGTGCTTGTCCGAAAGAGCGTGACGCAGTACAGTGACAAGACGACTCTCGTCAGCCAGGGCGGCATCGACTCCTTCAGCTACGCCGGCCTTCTCGATCGCGGCGGGGAGTCGTGGTCGCGTTACTTCGTAGAAGCACGCGCGGCCCTGTAAACTTCGTGCGCGCTCCTCGCCTTTTCACCTCGCTTCGCTTCTGACACAGAACGGGGAACCCCACGACATGAAACCCTCCGACATCATATGGGTGCAGAGCCTCGCGCAAAAGTGCCTCGGGCGCGCACCCACAAAAGCGCTCCCTATGCAGGTCATCACGCAGAGCATGAACCTGTTCCTCGACGAGCTCTGCGCGCTCATGACGGAATATTCGAGCTACTTCAATGAACTCGTGCGTGAAGAGCATCCCGAAACCGTCTGCAACGTGTTTCGGCTCGGCAGCCCGCGTCCTGGTCTCATGCTGCTTCGCGGCAAAGACAAACTTGTCATTGCTTCCGAGGGCTCTCGCATCCGCTGTCGGGTTGTACAGGTGCATGCCTACAACGAACGCGTCATCGACGCGATGGAGTTTGAGGGCATGCTCTCGCCCGAAAAAGACGTCGTGTGGGTCTGCCTTTCCGACAACCAACGCGTCACTCCCGAACTCGTGTCGAAGCTCTATCTTGGAAAATTTCTGGCGCAGGGTTGCCCGGCTTTTGAAATCCCGCGCAAGTCTGTGGCTGCGAATTCCCCGCTCCCTGCTGGGGGCAGCGAGCGGCTTCGAGGCCCGCAGGAATCGGAGACCTAAAGCCCATGCACATGCCTCGTGTCCACACTCCCAAACCCCGCGTTCCCTTCTGGCCACCCTCCTCACACTGGGCAGCCCTGGGCCTCTTGGCCCTCACGGCCTGTGGAGGCTCCGACACAACGTCTTCCAAAAAAGACACGAGCCTTGCCCTCTTTGGTGTGTGGAAGTTTCCCGACGTCACCGAAGGCATTGCCACCGTCACAGCAAAAGCAACCTTTTCGGAAGGCAAAGCTGTTCTTTCGGTCACCTGCAGTGAAACAGGCGGAGAATCAGGCACTGTCGAGGCGGAAAGTAAGGCGGAGTTCACTGCGACTACGTACAAAATTTTGGAAAACAAGGATGCGACGAAAGTCGTCAATGGCTCTAATTGCTACGCTTCCTGGAAGAGAAGGACCGTCACCTGGAGCATTTCAGATGACACCTTGAAACTGAAGGGTGACGACGGGCTCGAAAATCAATTGACCCGCGTGCGCTGAACAGGTCGTATCGACACTTGAATCTCGGGCCCGAGTTGGTATTTTCGGGGCGCACATGGGCATTTGCCTGCCCTGAGCCCCACCCACCGGAAGACGACACGAGGGCATGTCGATGCTGGAAAAGACCTCTGAGAGTGGCGCTGCAAGCGCTGTTTCGCCCGCGAGCGCGGGAAAGAACGGCGGCAAAGCGACGCACGCCACCTCCCCCGTGCTGAAAACGGTGCCCACATCTGTGGACCCTAAGCTCAGGAAAGAGGACGTGGTCGCCGACTACCGCACGGGTTTTCGCTCGCGCCAAGCCTCCCTTATTGGCCGCAAAGAAGTTCTCACGGGCAAAGCGAAGTTCGGCATTTTCGGCGATGGCAAAGAAATCCCTCAGCTCGCCATGGCCCGTGCTTTCAAAGAAGGCGATGTGCGATCGGGCTACTACCGCGACCAAACGTTCATGTTTGCCGCGGGACTCCTGACCCCCGAGCAGTTTTTTGCGCAGCTCTATGCGAACACCGATGTCGAACAAGAGCCCGCCTCAGCAGGGCGCGGCATGAATTGCCACTTCGGAACACGGACGCTCGATGCCCAAGGCAAATGGCTGCCTCAAACCTCCGTGAAGAACTCCACGTCCGACATTTCTCCCACGGGCGGGCAAATGGCGCGCCTTTTGGGCCTGGCCTACGCAAGTAAACTCTATCGCAACGAAAAAACACTGCAGGGCGAGGCTGGGACGTTCTCGCGCGGTGGCGACGAAGTTGCCTTCGGCACCATTGGAGACGCCAGCACGTCGGAAGGAATTTTCTGGGAAACTCTGAATGCGGCGGGGGTTCTGCAGGTTCCGCTGG
>JADCJN010000085.1 GCA_020247005.1 Silvanigrellales bacterium | reverse complement strand
TTTACCAATGGCAGATGAAGATATTACCATCGACTGGATGATGGGAGCCGGATGAGCTGAGAGGTTCAAGTCCGGTTCTGAGAGGGCCTGGGGGTGAGATTCCCCTGGGCTACTCACCTGGTTTTCACGGCGCCGAGTGTTGGAGCCGCGCAGCGGCTCCATGCTCTTCTCTCCGCACGCCTCACGGCGCATGGCATGATGCTCCACGAAGGGAAGACTCGCGTCATCCTCAATGGGTATCGAGCTGCAACCGCCTTCGATTTGGGGGGAGAAGCAGTTCCAGGCTTTACGTTTCTGGGTTTCTTGCACGTGTGGGGTATCTCGCGGAACCGCAAAACAGGGCAAAGGTTTCGGCGCATCAAGCGCCGAACCTGCCCCGTGCGATACCGAGCCAAGCTCGCCGCGATACAAGACCACATAAAGCGAAACAGGCATGTGAGGGACCTGTTGTTAAAAAATGAAAGCGGTAGTGCAGGGATACCTGAATTACTTTGCTATAAATGATAATACCAGGCGCACGGACATGTTCGTTATTGCCGTCAAGAGGATGATCTTCAAGTGGCTCAACCGCAGGAGCCAGAATCAGAGTCTCGTATGGGAACGATACGCCCAAATTCTTGAGCGCATTCAGTTTCCCACTGCGAGGCTTCGACACAACCTGTTCTTTACGACGAGTGCTTTCGCCAGAAAGCAGTGCTGACAAGGAAGCCGGATGCATAAATAGTGCACGTCCGGTTTTAGAGGGGGCGGGGTCACCAGCAATGGTGACTCCCGTCTACCAACGAGGGGGCACTTTTCCCAAGCTTCGCCGAAGAGCTGGGCGTGACAACGGACAAGCATCTCAAAGTCATACTGGTGCTGGATATCGTCAAACTCGAAGACCACCTCGACATCGACCCCTACCCTTTAGGGCCTGAGCGCCCGAGGCTCGATGCGACGGGTATGGCGCGAGCATTCGTCGCGAAAGCCGTTCTTAACATTCCTACGACGCGCGCGCTTATCGACCGTCTGAATGCCGACGCGATGCTCAGAAGGATCTGCGGATTCGAGCGCAAAGCGCACGTCCCTTGCGAGGCGTCATTCTCGAACTGGTTCGCGCGGTTCGCACGGCTCTCGTTTCCTGAAAAGGTGCATGAAGTCTTGGTGCGAGAAGCGCACAAGGGGGTGCCCGTTCACAACGTTTCGCGCGACTCAACCGCAATCGATGCTCGCGAAAAGCCTGCCGCAAGGACTCCGAAGGTTGCTAAGGTTCCGAAGAAACGCGGGAGGCCTGCGAAGGGTGAAAGTCGCCCTGCTCCTGAACAAACCCGCCTAGAACGCCAGCAGACGATGAGTCTTTCCGACCAGATTGCCGATCTTCCCAATGCTTGCGATCACGGATTCAAGACCAATGCCAAAGGGATCTCGACCGGGTGGATCGGTTTCAAGTTGCATATCGACACGGCTGAGGGAGCTGTCCCTGTAGCTTGCGTGCTGACCTCTGCCTCGGTTCACGACAGCGCTGTGGCGCTGCCGCTAGAATCCATGACGAACGCTCGAATCGACATCCTAAACACGCTTATGGATGCGGCTTACGACGCTTCCATTATTCGCGAAAACACAGAGAAACTGGGCAAGTTCGCCGTGATTGACTCGAATCCGCGTCGCGGCGAAAAGGTGGAGTTCGACCCGCCCAAGAAACTTCGTTTCAAGTGCAGAACAGAGGCGGAACGCATCAACTCCAACCTCAAGGACGACTACGGCGGGCGTTACGTTCGCGTTCGCGGCGCGGCGAAAGTAATGAACAACTTGATGTTCGGTATCCTGGCACTGACGGCAATGCGATTGGCGACGCTCAGCGCATAGCGAAATTGAGGGCAGACGACAACCAAGCCACCTCCGCTTCGCTGCGTTGGCTTGGTTCACTATGGAAAAAATGGCTGTTGGCCACCTTAAAAAAGGGCCCGAGGTCGAGGAAACGTCGTTTTTCGGTGGGTGAGGTGTACTTCCCCGTACATGAGCCCGCCGAAAAACGACGGTGACCCTGGGCGGGCCCCTCGAGATCGGGGCGTTTTTAAGGGGGGCCAAAATTTAGATTTTTTAAATTCACGTCAACCCTGTGTTGCGGCTCTTTTACCTTTTCCCGCCTCCTCGCAAGGCAACGCCCTCGAGCGTCATGCAGTTTCCTTTTCGCCAATAGACGGCGTCGCCGATGTAGTCGGCCTTCTTCGCCTTTTGCGCTTTCAGTGTGACTTCTTCCATCAAGGCAGGGTCGCTGGAGCCGGAAAG
This sequence comes from Silvanigrellales bacterium, assembly GCA_020247005.1. Taxonomy (GTDB): domain Bacteria; phylum Bdellovibrionota_B; class Oligoflexia; order Silvanigrellales; family Silvanigrellaceae; genus JADCJN01. The sequence continues at coordinate 3,779 of JADCJN010000085.1, read as the reverse complement.
TGAGACGTCGCCTCGGCACCATTCCATTTTCACCCTGCCAGCGTCCGCGAGCGTTTGACGGGGCAACCCTTGGACCTTCGTCATCGAGACGAGGGGAGCTGATACGATTTTCGTCGCGCAGCTCACACTGAAAAACGTGAGGAGGACAAAGCCAGGGATGCTTGCAAGTCTTTTCAAACTCGAACAGGTCTTCATTTAAAGGCCTCCCCTTTCACAACAATACAGATGCGGTTGTACATGAAGATGTTCGTGTGCTCTTGGTCAATGGACATGTTGTTGAGGTAACGTACGCCCTGTTCCCTTTGGGCGCGCTCCAAGGCGCCGTTCACAGACAGAGAGGCTGGGTTCCGACCAATGCCGAACACCTGAGTGGCGCAGTCGAGGGCGTTGATAAGTCCAAGGCTCTTGCCAGGGCGGGTGTCGGAGACAAGCGCCACGTATTTCATCGCGGTGGCATCGCGCGAACGGCAACCCGAAGCTCCAAGCGCGAGCGCTCCGAAAGCCGCAAGACAAAACGCAGATGCGGACCTTCGCGGAAAGCACGAAAGCAACATCTTCAAGACGAGACTCCTTTCTCGTTGAGGGACATCAGGATTCGTTATTTGTTCTGGAATTGAGGCCAAGAGACGAGCGCAAGAGAAAGAATGCGCGTGGCTAGCGCGACGCGCACTCGGCGTCATGGGCGATGCGCAAGCCGATTTCAACGAAGCGGGCGCGGGACGCCTTCGAGAGCTCCTGCAAGGAAAGGTGCGCCTGGCCTTCGTCAAAGAGGGCGTGGAGGGTTTCGGCTCCCAGCCGTGTGCGCGCACCTTCGCGCGCGGCTCCTTGCATGGCGATGCTGCCGAACACGCCCACGATGCGCGCCTGGTGTTCCGAGCCCAGTTGGCTCACCACGGCGGCAGCTTTTCCGTAGAAAGTGGAGTCGTCGAACCGGCCTTCTCCGCACACAGCGAAGTCGGCGGCCTGCAGGCTCGGACCAAGCGCAGTGGCTTGAGCCACCTTCCTCGCACCCAGCTCGAGGCGCAGTTGAGGGAACACGGCCTGAAGGCCGAGCACAAGCCCTCCGCCCGCGCCCGTGTAGGCGTCTTCAAGTGAGGAAAGCTGAGGGTTGACCTTTCGGAGGTGTGTCCACAACGTGGTGACCTGCTTTTGAATGAGGTCTGCGTCTGCGGGGCTTGCCCCTTTCTGTGGGAGGAAGCTCGCCAAAGAAACAGCGGCGCCCTGAGCGGGGGCATTCACGTCGCACAGAGCGACTATTCGGGTTTTTCGGAAGAACTCAGGGACGTCTTGGGCCACGAAGTGATCGATCAGCGGGACGTTCGCAAGAGCAGGTTCGACCACGTTTCCGTGCGCGTCGAGAGCCCGCAGTCCGAGGGTGTGCGCGAGGCCCCATCCGGCGTCCGCCGTCATGGTTCCGCCAACGCCTATCCAGATCTCTTGAGGGCGGAGGTCGAAAGCGCGCAAAAGGAGTCGACCCAGGCCCCCGGAGTGGGCTCGCTGAAGGGAATGGTGTCGTGCCATGGCGCGGGCAACACCAATGACGTCGGCCGATTCCACGAGCGCAAGGCGCCTCGTGTTCTGCCAGTGAACCTGGACTTCCGTCATCTTTCCCAGAAGGTCGGGGACCGAGACCCGCATGCCCTCGAGCCCCAGAGCGTCCGTGAGGATGGCCGCTGTGCCGTCTCCTCCGTCGGCCATGGGGCGGATGATGACTTCGATCTTCGGATTCCGGTGACGGATACCCTCGGCGAGAAGCTCGCACGCTTGCCTCGCCGTGAACGTTCCTTTGAACTTGTCGAGTGCAAGCACGACCCTCATGGAACGACGCCTCCGGAAGTGGTCTTCCAAGTGAGTATAAACACAAAGCTCTTGCGGTGACTAGCGCCGTTGCTTTCGAGTGCGCCCTCTGCTAGAGGGAGTGCATGTTGTTCCAGGCCAATGAAGGAGATCCGAATGGACAGTAAAACGGTCGAGGCTAAGGTCATCAAGATCGTGGCTGAGAAGCTTAACGTAGAGGAAAAGAACGTCTCAGCAGCCTCCCGCTTCCAGGAAGACCTCGGCGCCGACTCGCTCGATATCGTCGAACTTCTTATGGAAATTGAAGAGGAATTTGGCGTCAGCATTTCCGACGAAGAGTCGGAGAAGCTCAAAACCGTGGGCGATGCCGTCAAGTTCATTGGCAGCAAGCTCTGAAGCTTGCGCTCTCTGAAACTCTCGAAGGCACCTTTCTGGGTGCCTTTTTTTGATTTTAACGGGCATTGCAAAGGTTTGCGAAGACATGAAAATCGCTATTGGCTCCGACCATGCAGGCAAAGACCTCAAAGCGTTCGTCATCGATTTCCTTTCACTCACCAACAACACCATCCTCGATTACGGCGTCGCATCCGACTCCGCCGGCTCAGTCGACTATCCCGACTACGCCGATATCGTGGCATCTGAGGTTTCCAATGGGCGCGCCGATCGTGGAATCCTCATTTGCGGAACAGGGTTGGGCATGTGCATTGCCGCGAACAAATTCTCGTCCGTGCGGGCGGCGCTCGTTTTCGACGAATTCACGACCCGCATGAGCCGTGCTCACAACGATGCCAACGTCCTTTGCCTTGGCTCTCGCACCATCAATCACCAGCGGGCTGTCGACTTCGTGAAAATCTGGCTTTCCACTGAATTCGAGGAGGGGCGCCATCGCCAGCGCCTCACAAAAATTGCGGCCATCGAACGTCGCAACTGCGGCTTGGTTGAGTAACGGCTGTTTTCGGCGCTTCTTTCGTGTGGTGCCGGGAGTCGCAAACGAACGCTGAAGACGAGGAGACAAGAAGAATGTCGAATTCCTTTTTTTCCATGAAAAACGCCGCTCTCGAGTCGTCCGACCCTGAAATTGCCACGCTGTTTTCTCATGAGGCGCGGCGTCTCGCCTCGGGCCTAGAGCTCATTGCGTCCGAAAATGTGGCCAGTCCTGCCGTCTTGGCGGCCCTGTCGAGCGTTCTTTCGAATAAATACGCTGAGGGGTATCCCGGCCGCCGTTACTACGGAGGCTGTGAAGTTGTCGACAGGGTTGAGTCCATTGCCATCGACAGGGTCAAGAAACTCTTTGGGTGTGAGCACGCCAATGTGCAGTCGCACAGTGGCGCTCAGGCGAACCAATCGGTGTTTCTCGCGTTTCTCAAGCCCGGAGAATCCATTTTGGGAATGGATCTCTCACACGGAGGACACCTCACCCACGGATCGCCTGTGAACATGTCGGGGCAGGTGTACAAAGCCGACTTTTATGGTGTGCGGGAAGCCGATGGCCGCATCGACTACGACGTCCTGCGGGAAAAAGCGAAAGCCGTGCGTCCAAAAATGCTGATCGCGGGTGCTTCCGCTTATCCGCGCGTTCTCGATTTTGCGGCATTCCGCTCTATTGCCGATGAAGTCGGTGCCCTTCTTCTTGTCGACATGGCTCACATCGCAGGCTTGGTGGCAGCGGGTGTGCACCCTTCGCCCGTTCCCTTTGCCGACATTGTCACCAGCACCACGCACAAAACCCTGAGGGGGCCGCGCGGTGGCATCATTCTCTGTCGAGAAGGTTCGGCGAAGGCCATCGACAAAGCGGTGTTCCCGGGAACGCAAGGTGGGCCACTCATGCACGTCATTGGTGCGAAAGCCGTTGCGTTCGGTGAAGCGCTGGCCCCTTCGTTCAAGCAGTACTCCGAGCAAATTGTCAGCAACGGGCGCGCGCTCGCAGAAACTCTTGTTTCTGAAGGTCTTTCTCTGGTGTCTGGCGGCACCGACAATCATCT
>JADCJN010000084.1 GCA_020247005.1 Silvanigrellales bacterium | reverse complement strand
GCCGAGTCTCTTTCGACAAAATGCTTATTTCAGCGGCCAACGGAGCGTTCAGCAAGTCAGAAGACATTCCGCTTCACGTCGAGTTCGAAGGAAAGGTGCTGCCAGACGCATTTGAACTTTCGAGAATGAAGGCGCGACTTCACAACCTGGATGTCGATGTGTCTGCGAGCCTGAATGGTTTCGAGCGCAAAGACCTTCGCTTGAGCGTCAAGGCAGAAAACAATGACCTTTCGCGTCTGGGTGACGTTCTTCCAAATCACAAAGCGTTTCTTGTGAATGCTTCGCTCAAACTCGATGGAGGCGTGGAGGGTGCGCTTTCGGCACCTGAGAACGTAAAGTCAAGACTTGCGCTCAAGAGCGTCCTGGAGGGGTCGGACATCGATCTCATGTGGAATTCCGCGCGCACCAAACCTCTGAATGGGAATCTCACGGTTTCGAGCCGGCGGCTCGATCTCGTCTCTCTTCTCGGCCCTTTTGTGGGCTCCAAATCGGGCTCAGAGGCCCCCTTGGAAGAGAGCCCTTCACCTACAACGTCAACAGGAGGCGATGCGATTGCGGGCCGTGATCAGCCTTCGGGCCCGGGCGGTCTTTCCGACTCGTCTGCAAATTCACCCGGCACAGCTGAGGTCGGCTCCGCGTCTCCGAAGGAATTTGAACTCACTCCCGAACAAAAGAGCCTTCTTGCGGGGAGCGATGTTCAAGCGAAAATTTCCATCGACGAACTCCTCTACAAAGACTTTCAAATAAGTAAACTCGTGGTGGATGCTCGGCTGGAAGGGCTCGTGGCTCGCTTGCGCGAACTGTCGCTGTCGGCCTTTGGCGGCCGCACTCGTATAGACGGCCTTGTGAATGTTTCCACAGTCCCCTTGGCTTTCAAGTCGAAGATCACGCTCGAAGCCGTGCGTGTCGAGCAAGTTTTGGCTTTCGTCGTGCCACAGCACAAAGATGTTCTAGCGGGTCAGGCGTCTTTCGATCTTGACCTTGAAGGCCGTGGAAGCACTTTTCCGAATATCAGCAAAACCCTCAGCGGCACGGGTGCATTTGGCTTTGCCGAAGGTGAACTCAAAACCGCCAGTGTCGTCACTGTCGCGCAAGAGAAATTCGACGCCTATGTCAACGGTTTGTCTGCCGTAAAAGCGGCCGATGACATTATTGTCGCGGCCGAAAAAATCCTTTCAAACCCCTTGGTGAAAAACACAGGGGCACTGAAAAACATCGACGTTGCAAAATACAAGGCCGAATACGACACCATACGGAATGTTCGAATTGCCGAAAAAGGAAACGTCGACAGGTCCATAAAGAACGTCAAAGGGTCTTTGGAAGTGAAGCAAGGGCGCGTCTACCTGACGAGCCGAAACGGCGGTCGTGATGGAGTGCTTGATTTCAAAGGGAGCGTGGGGCTCGACCTCAGCCTGCAGGGCAATGCCACCTACACTGCAGGTGAGGCCATAGAGCAAAAGATGCTCCAGCAGAGCAAGTACGCAACGCTGCTTCTCGACGACAAGGGCGACCTTTCCTTGCCAATGGTGCTGGGAGGCACTGTGAAAGCGCCCGCCGTTGCCATAGACTTCGCTCCCCTACAGGCTCGCTTCAATGCCAAAGCGCGCGAGACTGTAGAGAAAGAAATCCGCAAGCGTGCCGAAGAGGAGCTCAACAAGCTTCTCAAAGGGAACACAGACAAGGCCCTATCGGACCTGAAGAAGCGGGCAGAAGAAGAAAAGAAAAAGCTCCAAGGAAAAGCGAAGGCTGAACTTGAGCGCGCAAAGAAAGACGGCAAAGCTGATGCTGGTGCCATTCTGAAGGGGATATTGGGGAAATAAGCACACCCGTCGGCACGAGCTTGGGCTCGTATTGAGCACCTCTCAACGCTTTTAGTCGACGTTGTAGCGAGCCATTTCAGAGGCCAGTGTTTGCTCCAAAAAGGCCACCGCACCGTCGAATTTGACGAGCTTCGCGGGCTCTCGATTGTCGCGGAATTTGAATTCGAAACTCGCCTCCGCAAGGGTCTTCGGCGACACGATGACCCGCAGGGGTATGCCAAAGAGGTCGGCGTCAGCGAATTGGCTTCCCGGTTTTTCGTCGCGATCGTCGAGAAGTACTTCAATGCCCTTTCGACCCAGCGAATCGTAGAGTGCCTTCGCTTTTTCCATGACCCCGGCTTCCTTGCCATTGAGCACGCAAACGTGGATCTGAAAAGGGGCAACAGGCAGCGGAATCAGAGGGCCCCGGTCGTCATGGTGTTCTTCAATGAGGGCAGCGAGAAGCCTCGTAATGCCAATTCCGTAGCAACCCATGACGGGAGTTTGCGCTTTGCCGGCGGTGTCGAGATACGTCATGTTCATGGTGCCGGAGTAGCGAGTTCCAAGATGGAAAATATTTCCGATCTCGATGCCGCGTGTTTCTTTCAGGGCCTCACCGCAGGTCGGGCAGGGGTCCCCCGCGCGAGCCGAAGCGACGTCGGCAACAGTCACTCGCTTCTTTTCCCAGTCCGAGAGTCCAGACAGAAAGTCACGTTCCGCATTGAAATTGCCCATGTGCACGTCCGTTTCGTTGGCGCCAACAACGAGGTTTGAAGACCCCACAACGGACGCATCGACAACAATGTGGCTGCGGCTGATGTCGAGCCCAACAGGCCCAGTGCTTCCCGCAATGGCTTTTGCCCGCGCGATGGTTTCTGCCTTTGCAGGAAAAATTTCCATTTGGAGTGCGACCTTGAGTTTTTGCTCTTCCACGTCGAGGTCGCCACGCAGGAACGCCACCACGAGTTCTTCCTGCTTGTTTTGGAACATCACCGCTTTCGCCGTATCGGATGCGCTGAAGTCACTTGCCCCCAGGGTCGAAAGCACGTCGGGTTTTGCGCAGAACTTCGCAAGGTCGGCAATGGTCTTTGCGCCGGGCGTTGGGAACTTCACACAAGGGCGCTCGGCCTCTTTGCGCAGGCGAAAGGGTGACGTGGCGATTTCACGATTCGCCTTGTAAGCGCAACTCGAGCAGGTGATGAGTGTGTCTTCCCCAGTGGGAACAAGCGTCATGAACTCATGCGAGAATTTGCCGCCAAACATGCCGTTGTCGGAAAGCACGCTCACAAAGTTTTTCGCGCCACAGCGTTTAAAGAAACGCATGTAAGCATCATGCGCCCTGTCGTAGTAGGCCTTGAGGTCGTCTTCCGAGGTGTGGAAGCTGTAGGCGTCTTTCATGGTGAATTCGCGCAGCCGCACAAGACCGCCCCGAGGACGGGGCTCGTCTCGGAACTTCGTCTGCACTTGGTAAAGCATGGCGGGGTATTGCTTGTGGCTCGTCAGCTCGTTTCGGGCCATGAACACCACGGGTTCTTCGTGCGTCATATTGAGGACCATAGCTTTGTCGTGCCGGTCGTTGAGCCGAAACATATCTTTGCCGATAGCCGAATAGCGTCCCGATTCGTCCCACACTTCACGCGGTGCCATGCAAGGAAGACGCACTTCCTGGCCATCGATGCGATTCATTTCTTCACGGCAGATGCGCTCTATTTTCGCGATCGATCTCATTGCGAGTGGCTGGAGGCCATAGATGCCAGCAGCATACTGGCGCACGAACCCGCCACGAAGGAGGAACTTGTGGCTTGGGAGTTCGGCGTCACGCGGGGTTTCTTTCACGGTACGGCCAACGAGTCTCGACAAAAACATGGGAATGGAACCTCCAAGGTGTCCAGTGTCCCTATCATGGACCCTCAGGGCTTTCCAGGCACGCCTCTGAGCGTCCCACAGAAACCTTGAGCTGCATGGTGCCGTCTAAGCCAACAATGTCGCCATCGTTCATTTTGAGCCAAATGTTCTCGCCTTGCAGAGGTTCGCTCGAAAACACGAGGTGATTGACATAGCCATTCTCGGAAGGCGCCTCGCACGACGAGAGAAAGTGTGGGCAGCTTTTTCTCGTGGAACACTTCGACTTATAGGTGCTGTAGTGAAGGTGTTTGCCTCCCTGGTGGCCAACCATGGTTGTTCCGTTGGTGAGGAGAAACGTGAGGTAGGTTTCTTCTGGAGGTCCATCGTCTTCGGAGTGACAAGGGCCCACGACGTCGTGAATTTCTCGGAGTGCGTCGCGGGTCGCCTCAATGACGTCGCCCACGGCCACCGCATTCCTGTGGAGCTCCACACGACGGGAGATGTGGGTCAGGAGCAGGTAGAAAACAACTTCAGAGTCGGTGTCACCAAGTACGAAGCGGCGCAGGGTGGGCGCGATGAGTCCAAGAAGAGTTTCGCGAGCTCGCGCGAATTCCTTGATGTTGCCGTTGTGCGCGAAAACCCAACGGCCGTATTGAAAAGGGTGTGTGTTCAGAATAGAAAGATGTCCCGCGGTCGCTTTTCGGATGTGGGCGAGTACGGTTTCCGAAGAGACGACACCAGAGACCCTTCGGAAGAGGTGATCGTCCACGGCGCTCGCCACCGACTTCACAAGGTGCGGAGCGTCGGCGATGAAATACGCCACTCCCCAGCCGTCGGGATTCCTCTCGCTTTGGCGGACCAATGCGTTGTCGGCGCTCACGAGACTTTGGTGAACCTGGCTCTGGACAACCGAGCGGAAGCCGAAGAGTCTGCACATTCAGTTGTAAGGTTCCGTTTGAAGGCCCAACAACTCATAGCTCGCTTTGCCGTAAGCGTGCCCAACTTCCGTGATGCGAAGTTTGCCTTTCACCCAGACAGGACCGTAGCTCATTTTCGCCCGCGATCCGGGAGCCATTTTCACATAAACGATTTGGTTTGGAGGAGGGGCAGGCGTGTGAATGCAGGCTTGGGGGCTCGGCACAAGGAGAAACTCGGAGACGCTCTGTTGGTTGTCTTCCAGAGGCACCATGAAACCCGGAACACGCACCGAGGTGCCATCGACAGACTTCAAGAAATCCGACGGGCGCCCCGAAGCGAGATCGAGCTCTCGAAGGCGGCTCCAATCAACGTCGGTTGTTTTGCCGGAGTCTTTAGATGACGAATTGGCCGAAGCATTTTCATTTCCGAAAAACGCAGAGATGGTTCCGAAGCCGACTCCAAAACCGCCCAGCGACAGGAGCGCGACCTTTGCCCAGAGTTTCATTGCGCGTACCCTCTGTCCGCTTTGTGTGCATTCGTGGCCTCTCCTTTATACAGCGTGGTTGCTGGTTTGTGAAGCCGGTGGGTTGTCTATACGATGGCGGCGCATGGCACCTGGTGGCACCCGGAGGCTCCTCTGACGACCGTTGAAATGTCCCCATCCTCCCTTGTTTCCCCGGCGTTCATGCACTCGGGTGTGCTTGCGCGAGCGGCCTTCGTTGATGCTTGTGCTGTCTTGGCGAAGTCGCACTTTGGACTGGAAAGCCTCCGGCCCGCTCAGGTCGACGTCCTGGGCAAAATCGCGCAAGCCAGGGGAGTGCTGGCGACGCTTCCCACAGGAGCGGGCAAGACGCTCCTCTATGCCCTTCCCGCCATGGCTCTTTCTGGTGGACCGGTTGTCGTCGTTTGTCCTCTGATTTCCCTTATGCGTGACCAAGTGCGTCGCATGGCGGCCGCTCACCTTCCCGCGGTTTTGTTTACCAGCGACCAATCGGAAGAAGAGCGGCGTGCCTCGTACACCGCCCTTTTCGGGGGAACCGCGCGGCTTGTTTTTGTGAGTCCGGAAAGATTCGTCATGCCTTCGTTTCAAAGGGCATTGGTGAAAGTCGCCCCGTCCATGGTGGTTGTGGACGAAGCGCATTGCGTCGTCAGCTGGGGGCACGCGTTTCGGCCCGAATACAAAATGCTCGCTGACGTCCTCACCACGTTGGCACCCCCGCGCATTCTTGCCATTACGGCAACGGCTTCGAGGCATTCGCGGAAACTCATACGCGAAAACGTCTTTCCGCCCGACATCAACGTCGACGAAGTGGCGCATTTGCCGCTCGCCCCGAACATTTTCGTGGAGGCGCTTCGGGTTTACAGTGAAAACGAGAAGTGGGAACTGCTCGTCGACACTCTCCGGCACACACCCTACGCCAAAGCCATTGTCTACCTGCCCAAACGGTCGTTGTGTGAGGACGTTGCGCGCGATCTTCGAAAGCTCAAGATTCACGCGGTCGCGTATCACGCCGCTCTGAGGAAGCAAGATCGCCAATCTGTTGAAGACTACCTTCACAAAACCACTTCTCCTACAGTGGTCTGCGCGACGCTCGCCTTTGGCATGGGCGTCGACCTTCCCGACGTCGACCTCGTGGTCGTCCATGGTTTTCCCGCGAACGTCGAAGAATACTTTCAAATGATAGGCCGCGCAGGCCGCCGGGGCAAAGCGGCGCGGAGCCTCCTTCTTTGGAGTGGCTCCGATCCCAAGCGCCGGACTTTTCAATTTGAAGACAGTTTTCCTGCCATCGACCTCCTGAAAGAAGAGCTTGCTTGCATCGATTTTCTCTTTCCAAAGGAAGGGAGTCTGCGTGCGGTGCCCGAGGCGGCACTGGCGAAAGCCCTCACAAACCGGGGAGTGAAGGCCGATCGAAAACTGGCAGGCCTGGTGGCGGCCTTACGTTACCTTGGTGTGCTGGAATCTGCGCCACCACGGGAGCCGTGTGTGGCAGTGACTTTGGTGTCGGGGCGAAGTCTGGAGCAATGTCTGCTGGAGCTTCCCGTGGGCGTCACGCGAAGGTCTCAATGTTTGGAAGCACTCTGCCGCGCTTCGCCTGCGGCCTTTCGGCGCACAAAAGGGGGAGAAACCGTTGTCCCTCTCAAATTCCTTTGCGACGATCTTCAGTGGCCGGTGGGCCGTGTGGAAGAAGTGCTCGCACATTTTGCAGCAGAAAATGCACTTTCGTGGAGCATTCTTTCCGCCGAAGAGCTTGTGGGCCAGGTGCTGTTGTCTGGAAATATGGCTCTTCTTCGCAAGCGGTTGCCGTCTTGGGTGCATGTGCGAGCCCAGTACGCCGAAAGCCTTGCCCAGCTGGAGCGGCTCGCACAATCGACGCACTGCCGAATGGAGCGAGCTGAGGAGTTCTTCGCTGCGACGCGCAGTTTTGGTGCAACTGCGGGCGCAGCGGGCTCTGCCAGCGGAGCCTTTCAACCTGGCCGAAAACGCTGCATGCGCTGTGATCTGTGTTTCGCGAGTGTCTCTCGTCGGTCGTCAAAGTCTTCATTCGAGCTCTTTCGCGAGGCACACGCCGCAATGAATCCTTCGTCCTTTCGGTCCGAGCGCTTGCCTCCTTCCAGCGAGTCTGATGAAATCAAGGGAAATTTCTGAAACGAACTTGGCAAGTCGTTCCCACGGGCTCGCGTACGCGGTGCCTCAAGACGACGCAGGAAGGACACAGGGGTCGTGAAAAAAGCGAAAAAAGGGACGGTGAAGGCCAAAGGCACGAAGCGCGCGAGCGCCAAACAGCCTGCGAAGGCGAAATCGACCTCGAAAGCGGCGACGAGAACTTCCAGTCGTCTTTCGCCTAAAAAAGCAACCATAAAGTCTAAGCGAGACCCGAAGGCGGGTGCTTCTGGACGAAAAGTGGCTCCCGCTTCGTCCGTCGGAGGTTCCGAACTCACACGCCGCCTTCTTGAAGCGAGAGAAAAGGAGCACCCAGGTCAGAAACATCTGACACCGACAAAGCGCACCTTTCGGCGCCTGGAAGGAGACGAAGTTTTTCGGGCCTGCGATATCGGTGCTCGGGACGTCGATTCCAAGCGTGGAGCAGAACCCCACTACGAAATCATTTCGCAGACGCGTGCTGTCCGTGCCATTACCGTAGGCCTTGGGGTGCGAAAACCCGGCTACAATATCTATGTGGCGGGCGTCCAGGGAACGGGCAAAACAAGCGTCATTCGAAGTTTCTTGCAGAAGACCGCCAAGGGACAAAAAACACCCGGAGACTGGGTGTACGTCTACAACTTCAAGAACACGGAAAGTCCTCGAGCGCTCGAACTCGGCACTGGACAGGCAAAAAAGTTCAAGAAGCATATGGACGAGTTGGTTGAGCAGCTCACAGCGGAAGTTCCGGACGCGCTACAGAGCGAGGAATACGAGAACAACGTCAACGCAACGGTGAACCTTTCGAACGAAAGGAAGACGAAACTCTTCAATGAACTCGAAAAAACCGCAAAGGCGATGAACTTCGGTGTGAAAAGCACCCGCATGGGCATCGTGACGGTGCCTATTGTCGACAGCAAGCCGTTGTCTGAAAAAGATTACGGGGAACTTTCTGACGACCAAAAAGAAAAAATTGAAGCGGAACGTAATCAATTAGAACCCGAAGTACTCGACTTCGCGCGCAAGGTTCGCTCCATAGAACAGAGCACCAAAGACAAGCTTGAAGAGCTCCGCGACGAAATTGGCGACTATGTCGTCAGCAACGCGATGTCACCGCTGCAGAAAGAATACAAAGGCTCTAAAGAAATCATTGATTACCTGAAGGAAGTCAAAGCGCACATCCTCGAGAATTTGGAAGACTTTGCGAAGGACGATGACGATGAAGATGGCGACGACGACGCCATGCATGCGCCCGCGCACGCGAAAAAAGGCGATCCTTATCTGCCTTACCGAGTGAACGTCTTTGTCGACAACACGGAAACCAAAGGCGCGCCCATCGTCATAGAGACGAACCCTACGTTCTACAACTTGTTCGGAAAAATTGAAAAAAATATCGAATACGGCATCTACACCACTGACTTTAAAATGATTAAAGCAGGCGCACTTGCCCGTGCAAATGGAGGCTACCTTGTCCTCAATGCGCTCGATGTTCTTCGAAATCCCCAAGTGTGGGACACCTGCAAACGCGTTCTGAAGAATCAAAAGCTCTTCATTGAAGACCTGGGCGAGCAGTACAGCATTCTGCCGACAAGCGGTTTGCGTCCGGAACCCATTGCCCTCGGCGTGAAAATCATCCTTATTGGGTCCGACTGGATCTATCGGATGCTTTATCAACATGACGAGGATTTCAACAAAATCTTCAAAATCAAGGCTGACTTCGACGAGCAAATGCCGCGCTCCGACCGCAACGTAGGCGACTATATCGAATTCGTCACGACGCGCACGCAAGTGGAGAAGCTGCTTCCCTGCGACGTGAGCGCCATTGCCGCCATTGTCGAATTTTCAAGTCGACTCGTGGACGATCAAGACAAGCTCACAACCCGTTTTTCCGTCATCAAAGACCTCACTATTGAGGCGGATTACATGGCGAAGGAGCGAAAAGCGAAGAAAATCGACAGAAGTGATGTCGAAAAGGCAATCGAGGAGCGTTACACGAGAAGCGCTCTTATCGAAGATCACATGAACGAGATGATTCAACGCGGCGACATTCTCATCTCGACAACGAGCCGGCGCATTGGCGAAATCAATGGTCTGGCCGTCTACAGCCTCGGCGACGTTGCGTTCGGACTTCCGTCTCGCATCACGTGCCGCACCTACAAGGGCAAGCCTGGCATCGTGAACATCGAGCGCGACGCTTCCCTTTCAGGACGTATCCACAACAAGGGCGTCAGCATTCTCACCTCGTGGATCAATGCAACGTTTGCTCGCAAAGAAGCGGTTCACCTCGCTGCCACCATCTGCTTTGAACAGAATTACTCGGGTGTCGACGGGGACTCAGCGACCCTGGCTGAAATGATCTTGGTTCTGAGCACCATTGGCGAACTTCCGCTCGATCAGGGAATCGCCGTCACAGGCTCTGTAAACCAGTTCGGCGAAGTTCAGCCCGTGGGCGGAGTGAACGAGAAAATTGAAGGCTTCTTCCGCGTTTGTAAAATGAAGGGGCTCACTGGCCGTCAAGGTTGCATTCTTCCCGTCCAAAACATGAAGCATCTCATGCTGAATAAGGATGTTCGTGAAGCCGTGGAGAAACGCCAGTTTCACATTTGGCCGGCTTCTCGAGTCGAGGAAGCATTCGAACTCATGACGGGCTATGAAGCGGGCCAATGGGACGAAGCCAAAAAACGATTCACCCCAAAATCTGCCTTTGAACACATCGCCCGCATTCTTCATTCCAAAACCGAGAAAGAAAAAGAAAAAGGCGAAAAAGAAAAAGCCAAAGAGGCCGCGCGCAAGCCCTTAAAACCCTCCAAGGATCCGGTGAAGCGTCGCGTGCCAGACAGTCCTAAGGGGCCTGGCAAGCCCGTGCAGAAGAAGTAACGCCGTGGCGCCTTTCCGCGAGCCTTCCTTCACACTTCGCCAGCATTTTGAGCTGCGTAAGACGACCCCTTTGGGGCCCCGTCGTGCGTGTGCGCGCATCTTTGAAATGGAAGGCGCTGCGGGCCTTGTCGATGCCAGTGGAGCCTTGTGGCCCGTGGAGTCTAGCCATGGGCTCACATTGAAGCCCGGCAGTGTTTGCGTCTTCAAGCTTCGCTTTTATCGGCCCGATGGGGGCAACGTTTCGAAATACGACGACTCAGGCTTCGTCTGTGAAGTGGTTAGCCTTGAAGAAGAAACCCCTCGAAGGGCTCCTTGGCCCGTAGAGGGCATCGCTGCCCCCGGACCTTGCGATGCTGCGGAAATCTCGGCGGCAGTGGCAATTCGAGAAGAAGCGCTGTTGGCTTCGCAGCGCCCAGGCACCCGATTTCTGACGTCGTCGCCTGCACAGCGCGCTGTTCCCATGCGTCTGCGCAACCTCGCTCTTTCCAGGGCCCGGGCGTTTTTCGAGTCACGGGGCTTTCTTCACTGCGAGACACCGAGTCTTGTTCCGTCGGGAGGTGTTGAAGCCTATCTCGACGCTTTCGCGACAACGTACCGCGATCATCGCGGCGCGAATGTTCCCCTTGCCTTGCCCACCAGCCCGGAGTTCGCACTGAAGAAGCTTCTGTGTGAAGGCCATGCTTTGGTGTTCCAAATAGCGAGAGTATTTCGGAACGGCGGCGAACTTTCACGCTGGCATGAACCCGAGTTCCTGATGCTTGAGTGGTACCGCGCCGCTGCGGGCCTCGATGCCATGATCGAGGACACGCGCCTGTTCGTCAATGCGCTTGCGGAGGGCCTCGGCTGTCGCCGCGCTCTGCCTGAAACGTGGCCCACATTTCGAGTCGATGCGCTTTTTAAGGCGTGTGCGGGGCTCGACCTCGACTCCCTCCAAGACGTCGACGTGTTCCGTGCGGCGGCGCGAACCGCGTGCGGCTCTGTGGTGCCTACCGACGACTGGAACGACGTGTTCTGCAAGGTGTTCATGGAACGGGTGGAGCCCGAGCTCGCGCGGCACGGAGCGTGTTTCGTCACTCATTACCCGGTTCAAATGGGAGCACTCGCGCGCCGGGAAGGGGGTGTCGAGGGGCAGGGCAAACCCTATGTCGAACGTTTCGAAGCTTATCTTTTTGGAGTCGAGATCTGTAACGGGTACTGCGAGCTCACTGATGCTCTGGAATTGCGTGAACGTTTTAATGCCATTTCCCGTTCCCGTGGGGGCAACCAGGGGCAGGGAGGTGTCGTGGTGCGAGACGCTGTCTTTGAAGACGTCATGGCCCATGGCTTGCCATCTTGTTCGGGAAATGCGCTTGGGCTCGACCGGGTGGCTGCGCTTTTGCTCGGATTCGAGTCTATTGCGCCTCTGTTTTGCCTTCCATTTTTGAGTCAATTTCCTAAGGGGGCTGTCGCCAAAGACTGAGCGCTTTCAGATGTATCTCGATTGCTATTTGTGTTACTTTTGCTTTGTGGTTTCCCCTGGCTCCATGGTTGCAATCAGGTTTTTTGGAGGTACTTTATGTTTTTTCGTAAAGCTCTTGTAGTTTCGATTCTTCTCTGTTTCCCTCTTTTCTCTGCCTGCGAGAAAACAAAGAAAACGGAAAATACGAGTCAGGCGAATGCTTTCCAGCTTTATAACGACACGCTTGTTTTTTCCGTTTCGTTCCTTCCTCCTGGCGGTTCAGAAGGCCTTTGTTTTTTCAGAAAGAAAATTGATGCGGGTCAGAAAGAAGTGAGCTTCGACTTGTCTGAAAACGTTGAGTTCATCCACAAGTTTGCAGTTTCTCGTAAAGAGCTCGCCAATCAACTCTCGAAGCAAACACGAAGAACTTTTTTTACAAGCATTGGCCTTTTCGCTCAGAAAGCTGTGGCGGTGACTGCGGCTCCGTTCACTGGCGGTTTGAGTCTCATGGCATTTGGGTTTGCAATCGATGGAGCGGAAAAAGACAACGAAAGCGTCAAGCAGGGAACCGGACCAATCCTCGTCAAAATCCAGGCTGGCCAGGACGCGCTGGAACAAGGAATTGAACCTATCGGCTACGACGAATATCAGGCACTCGAAAATGTCTTAGATGCAACCGACAAAAATGGGACTTTGAGTTGCACTGACGTTTTGCAGCAGAGTTCGGCTCCGACACCTTGATTGCGCCTCATCCCCGCCCAAGCTCGTTATTCGCAGGCCTGAACCGCGGAAAGAACGGCGTCGATTTTCGGAACAAGCTCAGAGGGTTTCGTGACGTCAATTCGCGTGGTCGCTATTTTCCCGGGAATGGCAACAAGGTCGTTCCAGTAGCGCTCGAATTCGGTGGCGGCGTAGCCGTCGGTATTGCCTACGACGCGACCCCAAGACTTGTCTGTGAATGCAGCGCGTAAGGACTCTTTTGCTTTAGCCTGACGACTGGCTTCGTCCACGGTAGGGTCGAACATGTAGAGGTAGATGACATCAACGTCTGCAATCTCTTGGCGTAGCTTCAAAACTTCGCTGGGGCGTTGGTCGGTCGGAAGCCCGTCGGTGACGACAAACAGAACGTCGCGTCGCGGGTCGTTGGGATCACGGCCCGTTTTCAGAAGGTCGCGTCCGGCCGCCAATGCGGCTCGGTAAGGCGTGATGCCCGTCACGCCGTGCGTTCTCTCAAGAAGTGTCCAGACACCGCCTTTGAACGCGTCGTCGAAAGTGACGCCCGTCAAGCTTGTCATTTGTCCCTTGAGAGGGTCGGTCCCCGAGATTTTGGCGTAAGTTTCCGACGCTGCACCCTCGAGTCCCGCGGGGAAGTGAGCCACACCCACCGCAGACCCCATAAAGGTCTTGTTTGCATTTTCGCCTTCCCGGTCGCGCTCAGCAGTGCGCGTAATGATTCGCCACGCCGCATTTTGCCGATCGGTAAAGCATTCGGTCTTTCCGCGGATCGATGTCCCCTCTCGGGCGGGGTCAGAGCCTTCGAGCAGCAGTGTTCCCTGTTGGGTTTGAGTTTGTGTTTGAACCTGCGCTGAAGCCTGAGCTCCGCACGTGGCTGCTCCCATCGAATGAGAAGTGTCTATCACAATGGCCATTCTGACACCGCGGTACTTCCCGGCGCATTCCACCACAGGGTTTGAAGGCCGTGGTTTCTTGAGGCCGTCAAGCTCTCCAGGCGAAGTCTCGCCTGGCTTGGGAATCGGCGTTCCTTCTGCCACAGGGGCCGGGTTCGACGTTTTCTTGTTCCCTTGGAATGACGTTTTCGTGCAGGCACCTGCAACGACGACGACAGACCAAAAGGCGACCAGCGACGACTTGGAACGAAACATGGCCGAACTCTCCGTTTCTGATGGACCTTCCTGCGGTGCCCATCGGCTCTTCGGAGGGTCTTCGGAGTTTCGGCGAGGGACTTGAGGTCACTCGATTGCTTTGAGCATGTCGGAGCCCTGGGAAAGGGTTTCCCTGCTCTGGATCGTCATCGTGTCGCTGGTTTCGGCGGTCGCATCTATTGTTGCGTCGTAACTGCCTTGCATTTTGCCCACCACCCAATGGACGGGACGGGTGTCCACAACGTAGTAGTGCATCACTTCGTAGAGGCTTTTGCCCTTGCCAACGGGCAATGCGAAGAGAAACAACCAAAGCAGACCCATCCCGAAGAAAATGGAAACGTTCCGAGCCACGTGTCTCTCCCTCGAAGCTTGCGAAATGGTTCAACCGCTTCAACAATGATAGGGCATGCGGCTTTCAGGTCGAAAGGCGCAATGCGGCAAACTTCTCCGAAGGGGCTCGGTTTCATGACGGACAGGCCACCGAATGAGAGCCCGACCTGCGCTGTCAAGGACGTGCGCGGCCTCGGTGCTCTCGAAACCTTGCAGGCGAACGCCTCCGGGTTCTTTCAGAAAACACTGGATGCGCACGGGAGCAACATGGTTTGCCGTGCTGGTTGCAGTGCCTGCTGCCACGTGACGCTCGAAGTTTTTCCGAGTGAGGCGGGAAGAATACTCCAATGGGCCTTGGGTCTGTCTCCTGATGCACGCCTCGTTTTGAAGGCTCACTTGCTGCGGGCAAAGGAACAGGGTGGAACCTTTGGGCTCGATGCTGCCGGTAAAAAGCGGTCGCCGTGCGTGTTTCTTTCCGATGGACTTTGCGGCGTTTACGAGGCCCGGCCCATCCTGTGCCGCACGCAAGGTTCACCCCTGCAACTGAAGAAAGACGACGGCAAAGGAAACGTCACCCTCGAAGTTGATGCGTGTCCACTGAACTTTCAAACCCCAGGGAGTCTTCCTCCGCCGGCCGAGTGGCTCGACCTCGAGCGCCTTGCCGTGTTGCAGGTTCTTGCAGAGCGTCAATTCGCAGCGGCCGACAACGAGGGCCTTTTTGGCCCCCGGCCGAAAAAGGAACGAGTCGCTCTTTCAGAAGTTCGAAAGCTTCTTCTGGACTTGCTTGGCTAAGGTTCACTCTTCGGTGGCGTCGGGGCCATGGCGAGGGCGTCCTTTGCCTTCTTGCGAAGGTCCGCAGGCGTTTGGTCTCTAAAATAAAGGCTCATGTCTGACTTCGGATCGCGTTCGAGTTCGTCTGCCAGCTTTTCGTAACATGCCGCCGCGCGTTCCGAAGCCTCCTCGCGAAGGTCCGGAAAAGTGGGGAAGTCGCGTAGGATTTCAAGGTACCGAGTGAGGGCACCTTGCCAAAGGTCCTTCTTCCAATAGAAGCGCGCGATGAAGGCAGAGTGATCGGCGACGCGCCTTCGAAGAACGGCAATGCGTTCTTTGGCCTCTGGTACGAGCCTGGACCCGTTGAAACGTTCCAGAAACGTGGCGTACTTTTCAATCGCTTTGAGTGAGTTCGCTTGTTCTCGATCGATTTCGACGGGGCTTTGAAGATCGTAGGAGCGGCCTATGCGAAAAAACGCGAGGTCTGCGTTGCCATGGCTCGGACTTTTTCGAAGAAAGTCTTCATACGAAACAATGGCTTCTGGATATCGGCTCGATTGGAAATAGGCGTCGGCCTGCAAGAGCTCGGCTTCTGAGGCGAACTGGGTGTAGGGGTAGCGGCTTCGAAATTCATTGACGTCAGACACAACCTTGTCCCAGCTGCTGTCTGCGTGGCGCTCACGAATGCGCTGAATGCCTTGCTCGGCTGCGAGTTCCGAAATGGGAGGGGGCTCACAAGCAACGCTCGCAACACCAAACGCAATAAGAGCAACAAGGGCGACAAGGCGCGCGAAGTTCGCCAACAGAGGAAAACGACGATGAACTCGGACAACAGGCTTCATGCGGGGGACTTCTCCTGAACGAGTTCGACAAGCACACCACCTGTCGCTGCAGGGTGAATGAAGACAATTCTGGTGTCATGAGCACCCAAACGAGGGGATTCGTCGATGAGCCGAACGCCCTTGGCTTTGAGGTGCGCAGCCCAAGCGTCAACGTCGTCGACTTCAAAGGCGACGTGCTGAATGCCTGAGCCTTTGGCCTCGAGGAATTTGGCAATAGGGCTGTCTGCTGAGGTCGCTTCGAGCAGTTCGATGCGGCTGTTCTCGGCCTGGAAGAAACGGACGTGAACCTTTTGCTCGGCCACCGTCTCCTCGCCCTGAGCGCTCAGACCAAGGATGTTGCTGAAAAAATGAGCAGCAGCCATGTTGTCTTTCGGGGCGACCCCAAGATGGCTGATGCGAATGACCTTCATGAAGACCTCTTTTTAGAGTGCGGCGCCGTTAAATTTGAGTGTTCCTTTGCAGTCGGCAAAAACGTACTCCACTTTTCCGCTGGCAGCCTCATACGTAATTGTTCCTGCCTTGTAGCCCCCAAATTCGGTGCCGCAAGACTTTGCGTACGTCAGTCCGGACGTCGACACCTTGAGCGTGGTCTCGGCGCCCTTGTCGTCAAACAATTGCAGAAACCCAGAAAAAGAGACACTTCCGCTTTTTGTGGGATCTGAGGTGTTGTCGGGTTTCGACGTCGAGTCGAACCATTGCGAGACGCGGCTCAGTTCCGCATCCCCTACTTTTAAGGAGGTTTGGAGTGCTGTTTGGCCTTTGAGCTCTTTTGCGTCTCCGGTCACAACAACTGAGCCATTGAGAGCGACATCGAAAGAGGTCGCGCTGGCCGCTGTGGTTGCTGCGTCCGAGGTGCCGCCCGATGCCGCGACGCCCCCAAGCCCCGAAATGGACATGCGGAAATCGTCGTACGAAAACGAAAAACCTGCATTCGGAAACGCCTTCGAGTCATCGGCATCTTTGACCGTCGTTCCACCCTTGAGCTTAAACGAGAACGTAGGCTGTTCCTTCGATGTGAGTTTCGCGCCCGTTTGAGGGGAAGAGGTCCCCAAACTCGAAAGGTCACAGTCATAGACCATTTTCAACGAGGCCGCCCAGCCGTCAGCATCCGCGTCTGCGGCGTCGCCTTCCGACTGAGAGCAGGCCTTCAAAGTGTCTGTGCCACTTGAGGTTCCTGTCAAAGGTGCCGTTGATGCCAACGGAACAAGACGGGCTCCGCTAAAAAGTGCGATGCTGGTTCCCGATTTCAAGCCGGAAGTAGTGAGGCTCGCGTTGTCTTGAAACACAGGGTTGCCCTGCATGGCAGACTTTTGAAATTCGTCTTTGTTCTTGGTGGCCGAAGCTTTGTCCAACTTTCCGGTCACAGCCGTGGGTTTAGAGCCAACGAACCCTGTTCCGCCTGTTGCTCCTCCTCCCTTCCCTCCATTGTCGCCTTCGTCCTGTCCGCAGGCAGATGTGGTGCCAAGGAGCCCCAGAAGCCCGAGTGTGCAGAGGGCGAAGCAAACGTTGCCTTTTTTCATAGGAACTCCTTTGCGAACGAGTGAGAAGACAGAAAATGTTACATTCAGGCGCCTTTGGGTTCCACTGTGAGGAGGACTTCGCCCGTTGTAACGGCCGAGCCGGCCTTGGCTTGTAAGGCCTTCACCATGCCGTCGCACTCTGCAACAATCCTATTTTCCATCTTCATTGCCTCAATGGTGAGCAGAACGTCGCCCTCTTTCACGGCCGACCCTTCCGAAACATTCACCATCAGGACCTTTCCCGTCATCGGTGACTTTAAAGGGCCACCGCCTAAGGAGGCTGCGGTCTTTTTAGGCTCCACCGGGCGGACCGCCCGCACCAACAGACTTCGTGGAGACGCGACTTCGCCCAATCGAAAACGATACAAACCCCGTTTCCCTGCGTGAAAGTTCGTGGGCAACCGGACAATCCGCGTGCCTACAAGCACACTTTCACCGTCTCCAAGGAACATGGCTTTGAGAGAGGTCGTCTTCCCTTTCTCCGACACCTTGACGTCGAAAGACTCGCCACGCGCTGGCGGATGAGCAACGACCGCTTCAGGAAGCTCGACGACAAACTCGCCGGAATCCGACAAGGGGCTCTGAGGATCGGGATTTTTCGAAACATCGTTCGCTGTGTTGGGGAGCGCAATTTTGACTGTGAATTTCATTGTCTTCCCTAACCTCCTGCTCGGCGTGTCGCTTCAAGGCGAGCGGTGTAATTCCAGTCGTTTCTCTTGTCTGGTTCGCCCGAGTGCCGAGTTCCCACCACTGCGCCGTCAGACGGAGGGGTTGATACAGAGGCTTGGGCGACACCAACGCGGAGAGCGGCCGCCACGGCCTGCTCCGGTGTCAGTTCACCTCTGGCTTTTTCTGCTCGTGCCAGGAGGTCTTCGTTCTCTTCGACATAGCGGGTCGTGTAGTCGCCCTCACGGAAGCGTGGGTCTTCCATCAAGGCTTGCACGTACGGAACAGACGTTTCAACGCCTTCAAGTCGGAATTCACCCAGTGCGCGGCGCATTTTGTTCATACAGTCGATGCGGTCGACCCCATGCACAATGAGCTTGGCGATCATGGAATCGTAAAATTCTGGAATCCGATAGCCCGAGTAAATGTGTGAATCCACGCGCACGCCTGGTCCCGCAGGAAACTCGACGTGAGAAACGAGTCCGGGGTTTGGGCGGAAACCATTGTAAGCGTCTTCCGCATTCACGCGCGTTTCCATGGCATGTCCCTGAAGACGAATGTCAGGTTGCCGGAAGGTCAGCGCCTCACCTCTGGCCACTCGGAGTTGCCATTGCACAAGATCGATGCCCGTTACGATTTCCGTGACGGGGTGTTCCACCTGAATGCGGGTGTTCATTTCCATAAAATAATACTGAGTGGGTGACTCGAGAATGAATTCTACCGTGCCGGCGTTTACATAGCCCACACTTTGAGCTGCTTTGACGGCCACTTCCCCCATGGCGTGCCGAGTGGCCTCGTCGATGTAACTGGAAGGGGCTTCCTCAATCAGTTTCTGGTGGCGACGCTGAATGGTGCAGTCGCGATCGAAGAGGTGGACGGTGTTTCCTTTGCCGTCCGCCAGAACCTGGATCTCAACGTGCCGCGGGCGTTCAATGTATCTTTCGCAAAAGACTTCAGCGTTTCCAAAATAGCTTTGCGCTTCGCGAGTGCACGCGTCAAAGGCTGGGGCGAGGTCGGCGTCCGCGCGCACCACGCGCATCCCTCGTCCACCTCCTCCCGCGGCGGCTTTCAAGATCAAGGGGTAGCCAACTTGCTTGGCAACCGTCCTGAGGTCGTCAACGTCCTTCAGGGGTTCGTTCTTTCCTGGAGAACAAGGCACACCCGCGGCGGTCACTTTTCGCTTTGCGACGGTTTTGTCGCCCATGTCGTGAATAGATTGAGGGGAAGGCCCAATCCACACCATTCCCGCTTGCAAAATAGCGTTCGCGAAATCCGCGTTTTCGGACAGGAATCCAAAACCGGGGTGCACGGCTTCGGCACCAAGTGCCTTTGCGGCTGCAAGGATGTTCGGAACGTTTAAGTAACTTTCGGAACTGGGTCCAGCCCCGATACAGACAGCTGCGTCGGCGAGCGATACATGGCGCGAATGCACGTCGGCGGTCGAGTAGACCGCAAGAGGCGAGAGCCCCAGGTCACGGCATGCTCGAATAATACGCACACCAATTTCCCCGCGGTTGGCCACGAGGACTTTTGTGAAGGGTGCAAACTTTAAAGGAAGGTAACTTTTCGTCATGCGTAGGGCTCCTTCCTCAGTTTAAAGGGGAATGTTGCCATGCTTGCGACGGGGCGTGGCGCGTCGCTTGCCGGCGTTGGTTTGAAGGGCGGCGTGGAGGAGTCGTCGGGTGTGTCGGGGTTCCACGACGTCGTCGATAAATCCTTTGCTCGCGGCCACATAGGGGTTCGCAAAGGTTTCGCGATAGGTTTCTATGAGTTCTTTGCGTTTTGCGTCGGGTTCGGCACTCTTCGCGATTTCGCTCTTAAATATGATGTTGCAAGCGCCTTCGGGGCCCATGACTGCAATTTCGGCTGAGGGCCAAGCGATGTTGTAATCGGCTCCAATATGCTTGGAATTCATGACGTCGTAAGCACCGCCGTATGCCTTGCGGGTAATGACCGTGAAGCGCGGGACAGTCGCCTCACTAAACGCATACAAAAGTTTCGCACCGTGCTTAATAATTCCCCCATATTCCTGCTCGGTGCCAGGTAAAAAGCCAGGCACATCGGTGAAAACACACAGGGGAATGTTGAAAGCGTCGCAGAAACGTACAAAGCGGGCAGCCTTGACGCTCGCAGAAATGTCGAGAACACCCGCGAGGCTCATGGGGTTGTTCGCCACCACACCAACCGATTTTCCACCGAGCCGCGCAAACCCAACAAGAATGTTTTTCGCATATCCGGGCATCAGTTCGAGGAATGACCCCGTGTCCATCACCCTTCGAATGACGTCATGCATGCTGTAGGGTTGGTTGGGGTTGTCGGGAATAATCACATTCAGTTCATCGTCAGCGCGGTCGACGGAATCAGTGCAAGGCGCTGATGGCGGCGTTTCTAAATTGTTCTGTGGAATATAGGACAGCAGACGTTTTACGAAGGCCAAAGTTTCGTATTCATCTGCGCAAGTGGCGTCTGCGACGCCACTCCGCGATGCGTGAGTATCTGCTCCGCCCAATGTTTCGAAATCAACGTCTTCACCAGTCACGGTTTTGATGACATCGGGCCCGGTGATAAACATGTGCGAAGTCGTTTGGGTCATCACAATGAAGTCGGTGATTGCGGGCGAATAAACGGCACCACCCGCGCAAGGCCCCAGAATTGCGCTTATTTGCGGCACAACACCCGAAGCGAGGGTGTTGCGGTAAAAGATGTCTGCATAGCCACCCAAAGAGGCGACGCCTTCTTGGATACGAGCGCCTCCAGAATCGTTGAGTCCCACCACCGGAGCTCCATTCTGCACGGCGAGATCCATGACCTTGCAGATTTTCTTCGCGTGCATTTCCGAAAGCGAACCACCAAACACGGTGAAGTCTTGGGCAAAGACGTACACATCCCGTCCTCCCACCTTGCCGTGACCTGTCACGACGCCATCGCCGGGGAACTTTTGCCGGTCCATCTCAAAATCGGTGCAGTTGTGCACCACGAAGGCGTCGAGTTCGACGAAGGTTCCTGGGTCGACGAACTCCGCAATGCGCTCGCGAGCGGTCATTTTCCCTTTGGCGTGCTGAGACTCGATGCGTTTGGCTCCGCCCCCCTCCAGGGTGCGTTCCCGCTCGCGCTGCAGTTTTTCAATGGCTTGGCGTGTGGTCAGGGTCATCAGGGCTTCTCCGTCGCACGAGATTAGAACCGTCTCAAGGAGCATCTGAGTTGAGTCCTGCGCACTCTAGTGTGAGTCCGGCGGTTTGCAAGCATGTGCGCTCGGGCAGGTGTCCGAGCGACGGCCTTTGCCCATGCCTTGCAAATCCTCTGGCGGGTGGCTAAGAGCCGCCTAGAAGAAGAACACCGTGAAAGGTTAGGCTATGCTGGGCAGGTTCGCGCTGCGTCACCATACATTGGCGACGAAAATACGAGAGGCCATCGGCGTGCGAGACAAGCGGTTCGTTCAGCCCTTCATTTTGGGCGTTTGCGGCGGTTCTGGAAGCGGCAAAACCACGTTCTGCGAGCAGCTCGTGGGGCTTCTTGGCGCCGACAGGGTGTCTCATCTCCGCCAGGACGATTACTATCGAGACCTCTCTCACCTTGGGATCGACGACAGGGCGCGTGTGAATTTCGACCATCCCGATTCCATTGAATTTGGTCTGCTTGCCATGCACATCGACCATCTGGCCCAAGGGCGCGACGTGGCCATTCCAACCTACGACTTCGCCTCCCACACCCGAACGTCCATCCAGCAAATCATTTCGCCCAAGCCCATCGTCCTGGTGGAGGGCATTCTCCTCTTTGCCGACGTCACAACGGCCTCCCGTATTCAATTGAAGGTCTTCATCGAGACCTCTGAGGAGGTTCGCTATGCAAGGCGACTCCGCCGGGACGTTCGTGAGCGTGGGCGAACTCCAGAAAGCGTCGAGTGGCAGTTTTCGTCCACGGTCAAACCAATGCACAATCTCTTTGTGGAACCAAAGAAGGTGTTGGCCGACAAAATCGTCTCGGGCGAATCTCCCTTCGAATCGGCCCTTGTCGAATTGTCCAGCCTCCTCATGCGGAGCGTTCTGTTCCGCTAGACGGGGTTTGGGCAAGGAACGAACCCAAAGGAGCATTCCTCATGAAAGTCGTTGTCGCCTGGGAGGGACGCGAGGCGCCCCACGAATTTGAGTTTAATGGAACAACGTCCGACGGCTTCGGGGTTGCGATAGGGGCGCGCAGCATCGAGGGTGGGCCCAAATCGGCGCCGACGCCGAAAGAACTTGTCGCCCTGGGCATGGGGTCGTGCAGCGGCATCGACGTTGTCTCCATTCTCAAGAAAATGCGCCAGCCGCTGACCAAGCTGTCGGTGTCATGCGATGTTGTGCTTCGGAAAACGCCGCCTACTGTCTTCGAAAGTGTCGAGCTCATTTATTACGCAGAAGGTGATGGTCTTTCGCCTGACCGCGTCGCACGCGCTGTGAACCTTTCATTGGAAAAAGACTGCGGAGTAAGCATCATGATCGCCAACAGTGGCTGCAAAGTCACCGGGTCGCTCTTTGTGAATGGCATGGAGGTCGCTCTCAAGTGAAACGCGTTGGGCTCTTGATTACAGGCAATGAGGTTCTTTTCGGCAAAACCCGTGACACCAACGGTCCGCACATGGCCGCGGCCTTGCGCAAAGTCGGCTGTGAGGTTCGGCGTTCCCTTGTTTGCGGAGACGACGTCGAGGAGATTCTTCGCGCTCTCGACTACCTTTTCGAGAACTGCGATGTGGTCCTGATGACCGGTGGACTGGGCCCAACCTCCGACGACCTCACGGCGGAAATCATCGCACGCCGCTTTCGTCTTCCTCTTGCTTTCAACGACGAGGCTTGGGCAGCCTGCGTTGATGCGTTTGCGCGAATGGGTCGAAGTGCCGTTCCCGAAACAAACCGAAAGCAGGCGAATCTTCCGGTGGGATGCCGTCTTTTGCCGAATCCCAATGGGACGGCCGTTGGTTTCAGCGTGTCTGGAGAGCTTGGCGATGGTCAGGTTTCGGGGCAAAAAACAGTTTACTGCCTGCCCGGCGTGCCCTTCGAAATGGAGCCGATGTTTGCGGCCTCTGTTTTGCCGAATCTGACGCCGTCTGGGGCGGTCACCTTCCAGCGAACATGGCAAGTGTTCGGCCTGGGCGAAAGCGCAATGCAGGAGCGCGTGGGTGAATTGGAACGCACCCTTCAGAACGACCTGCCAGGGATCGTTGTCTCGTACCAAGCTCACGCTGGTTACGTGACTTATGGGTGCTTCTTTTCGGCCCCTCATTCCGCTGCTGCGGTTGCGGCGGAGACTCTCGTCGACGGGGCTTATGCGCAGGGAGTCGAAAAGGCTTTTGGACGCCATATTGTGGGTCGCAGTGAACTTTCTTTGGCGGCCTCCACAATCAGCGCGTTTACGGAGGCCGGTGTCACCTTGGCGGTGGCGGAAAGCTGCACGGGTGGCGCGCTTTCAAAGGAACTCACAGCGATTCCCCGCAGCTCGCTTTGCTACTTGGGCGGAATCACCACCTATGCAAACTCTTGGAAAGAGCAATTTCTGGGCGTGTCCGGGGAAACGCTGCAGAACCGAGGGGCGGTGAGCGAAGCCACAGCAGCAGAGATGGCGAGCGGATTGCTTTTGCGCGTGAACGCCGACGTCGTTTTGTCAATCACGGGAGTCGCAGGACCAGGCGGGGGGAGTGACAGAACCCCTGTCGGGACAGTTTGCTTTGGTCTTGCGGTTCGAAGCGCGAGAGTCGACGTTCAAGGGTTGGTGTCGCGTCTTGAGGGCTTCAAATGGGGCGCGCCCCAAGAGGCCCCAGAAGCTGTCGGCGTCTGTGTGTCGGAAGGTGTCACTTTGCTCACCACAACAGTTCGTTTTGGAAGCCGCTTGCGCCGTGATGTGATCCAAATGCGAGCCTGCGTTCAGGCTTTAGGCACGCTGGCCATGGTCGCGGAGTCTCTCTCGATGGAGCAAAGATGAAGGGTTCTTTGCCCGCACTCGGTGTTCTTGCGATGAGCTCAGTGGGGAGCTTTGCGCAGGCTGACGTGTCCGAAGAGTCTCCTCTCGATTCTTCAACGTTCGAGAGTCTGCGCGATGAAAACGCGGCGATGGAACCTCACTTGGACGACACGAATCACTCCACGCTTCATTCGAGTTTCGCAGCAGGGTTTGCTTGGGGGACTTCATTTTCTGCGCCTCCCCAGCGCAAACAGGTGGACGAAACACTTTGGAATCTGCAGCTTTCAATTGGTCTTCCCTTTGAACAGCTGGAAGGAGGAACTTTTGGCGCTGCATTCGAATTCGACGTCTCTTACCCCGTCTCTTTCCGAACCGCATCAGGGCAAAACACCCACCGTTTCCGCTTCGACCCCCGAGCCACCTATGCCCGCGAAGCGTTTTTCTTCGACCACGTTTCCCTGGTGCTCAACACGGGTTTAGGCTTCGGCCTTGAGCGCATCCAGTTTCCGCGCAGCACTTTCTTGGCCTACGGAGCTCTTGCCGCGGGCGGATGGACTGCCTACTTCAACACGTCGCAGGGGCTTGCCCGTTTGTCCCCGTTCTCTCGAATGGCGTTTCGTTACCGCCCCACGTTTTCGAAATTTAAGACGTCGGACAGCCTCTCCGACGCCGAGATCGCTGACTCGGCCGAGGGCTCCCAAACAGCATTCTCGTCCGGAGGTCGCTTCTCGTTCGCGTCGGTGGGCTTTGACGTTGGCGTCTCGTCTTCCCGTGGCTCCGATGGTACGCGTTTGATGACGTTCCTGGGTGTCGGGCGCGAGTGGCATCATTTCAAAGCCTTGCGCCGCAATCTTTCGAAAGTCGGGCCATCGGGACGCACGTCATCCACAAACGTCGAGGTCACGTCTCTTCGTTTGGGAGTTGAGCGAGGATTCTAGGAACGGCGGACTTTTCGCCCGCCCGCTAGATTTTGCGGATCCTTGTAAAAATGCTCTTCACATCGAGGGGGTAGAGTGGGTCGGTGAGTGCTTCGATAGGAAGCTTCAAGTTTTCAGCAATGATCTCTTGTATTCGGTGAAGGTGAATATTTTTGCGCTCGAGGCGATTGTTTGAGGCCCACTGCGCCGCCGCAACAATGAGACCGGACACCTGTTCGGCCGTGAGTTTTTCGGTGTTGATGGTCAGGTCAAAGTCGCTGTGGTCGTTGATGTCCAGACCATAGAGCTGAAGGTAACGTTTTCGATTCGACTCGTCGCGCTTCAATGTTTTGTAGAGAACCTGCTCGTAGGTCGACTGCTTTTCCGACTCCCGTTTGTTGATGCGGGCAGCTCGGGCTTCGAGAGAGGCGTTGAGCCAAACTCTCATGTCGGCCTCCATCAACCATGAGGCGAGTCGGGTTCCCACCACAACTTTTTGATTCAATGCTGCGCGAATCAGTTGAAGGTCGGTGAGGTAGTCGTAAAGAAAATTCGTGGGCGATTCCTTTTGGACGTCGTCGAAAGCGATGCCTAAATCTTTTGCGAGGTCGCGAAAGGTGTAGTTCATGATGTCGAGACCGAGGATTTTGCCCACGTTCGTTGTCGCCGTCGTATTGCCGCAGCCACTGTGGCCAGAAATGGCGATTCTCATGATCCTTCTCCTCGTCTTGTGCAGGTGGTCGAACGTTTATACCATGCGCTGCTCGGGGTCGAGGATTGTGATTTGAAACTGCTCTGAAGAGAGGCCAAGCATGGAGACACTTCCCTCACAAACCGTCGCGCGTCTCGCGCGCACAGCCCGTCTCGAACTGACACCGGAAGAACTCGAAAGGTCCGGCCACGACCTTCAAAAGATTCTGGCAGCCTTTGAATCTCTCTCGACTTTCGTGCCTCGCGAAGGGTCTCAGGGCCCTGCAGACACTGTCAGGTTGAATGAGGGCTCCGAGGCACGAGGCACGTCTCGGCCAGACAATGTGCTCAATGCCCTCGACAAAGCCGCGTTTCTTGCGCAGGCGCCCGACTCTGACGGCGTGTACGTCCGCGTGCCGCTCATCCTCGGAGGTGGCTCGTGAGCTCACCACCCGTCTCTGAGCGTTTCGCTCCTCACCTCGCCCAAATCTGTTTTCACTCGGCATCGAGCCTTGCGAGTCATTTTTCCTCATCACCTCATTCCATGCTCTCTTATTTCGAGTCCTTGATGTCTTCCGTTGAACAACGGAATCCTGCCGTCAATGCCCTCACGAGTGTTCAGAAAGAGGCGACCCTGGAGCGTGTGCAACGACTTGCTTCGCGTGGCCCCCAGGAAGGGGAAACTCTTTTTGGTGTCCCCATCATCTTGAAAGAAAACATCCAGAAGGTTGGGTTTCCTGTCCAATGTGCGTCTCGCATCCTGGAGGGGTATCGCGGGCAATTCGATGCCACGGCCGTCGAACGGCTCGAGCGCGCAGGTGCGGTTCTCTATGCGACGGCCAATATGGACGAATTCGCCATGGGGTCGTCGAACGAAAACAGCGTTCATGGGCCGGTTCGAAACCCTTACGATCTGAGTCGGGTGAGTGGAGGCAGTTCAGGCGGATCTGCGGTCGCATGCGCTCTTGGGTTTGCGCCTGTGACGCTAGGCTCCGACACGGGAGGAAGCGTACGCCAACCCGCATCCTACTGCGGAGTCTACGGGTTCAAGCCCAGCTATGGTCGCGTTTCCCGCTACGGCCTTGTGGCGTACGGTTCCAGTCTCGACCAAATCTCGCCGTATGCCCGCACAGCCGCCGACCTCGATATTGTCTTGCAGGTTATGGCCGGTGAAGACCCCCGTGATGCCACGACACTCCGGGAACCTTATGTTTCGCATTGGGGCAGACTTCGCCTCGACGGAGTCCGCGTGGGCATTCCGCGCGGACTGGTGAGCCACGCACGGGAAAGTGGGAAGTTGCACCCTTCGGTGGCGCGCGCACTCGACAAAATGGAAGCAGAGCTCCGTGCTGCCGGTGCAAAAGTGATTGATGTCGAAATCAGCGGCATCGATGTGGCTTTGCCCGCCTATTACCTTATTGCCTGTGCCGAAGCATCGAGCAACCTGTCTCGTTTCGATGGCATTCGTTTTGGTCGTCGAGCTCACGAGAAAAACCTGGATCTGGCCGCTCTCTACGCCCGCTCCCGCGCAGAAGGGTTTGGTGACGAAGTGAAACGACGTATTATGCTCGGCACTTTTGCTCTCTCCGAAGGTTATGCAGAGGCTTATTATGGCCGGGCACAGGCGGCAAGGGAGGCCTTGGCAAGCGGGTTCAAGGAGGCCTTTCAAACCGTCGACGTCCTGCTCACACCCACGGCGCCGACACCGGCTTTCGAATTGGGAAGGGTCGAAGACGACCCAACACGTGTTTACTTCAACGACATTTTTACCATCCCTGCGAATCTCGCACGGCTTTGCGCCGTGAGCGTTCCAGCGCCTCTAGCGCTTACAGAGTTCCTTCCTGTGGGACTCCAATTCTGCGCTCCGCAGGGCAAAGACGCGTGGCTCGTCGACCTTGTTCGCTGTCTTGAAGAGCATTCTCTGTGTGAAATGCGTTGCCCTCCCGACGCCTGCACGGTGCCAGCTTTGCCGAACCCGCTTTCGGCTGGAGGCTTGGTATGAATGGCTTCACAAACAGTCGTGCTGTGGAAACGACGCACGCTGGTGTTCTCAAGGCTCTTATGTTCTACGATGTCGTTATCGGCCTTGAGGTTCACTGCCAGCTCGCCACACGCTCAAAAATTTTTTCAGCAAGCGCGAATTCTTTTGGCGACGAGCCAAATACGAATCTCGATCCCACTTGTGTCGGGCTGCCTGGGGCTTTGCCTGTCTTAAACGATGCCTGCGTCGACCTTGCACTGCGCATGGGTTTGGCAACGCAGTGTGAAATCCCCCACCGAAGCTCATTCGAACGGAAGAACTATTTTTATCCGGATCTTCCCAAAGGCTACCAAATAACCCAACTTCACCACCCCATTTGTCGCAATGGTAGCATCACACTTTCCAACGGAAAGTCGGTGCGAATCGACCGTATTCAGCTCGAGGAAGATGCTGGAAAAAATGTGCACACAGGGAACCATTCGCTTTGCGATTACAATCGTTCCGGAGTCGGGCTCATTGAAATCGTGTCACACCCAGATCTCGAAACACCAGAAGATGCCGCCGACTATCTTCGCAAGCTTCACGCTCTCGCTGTTCACCTTGGTGTTTCTGAGGGCGACATGGAGCGTGGCCATTTTCGTGCCGACGCGAATGTTTCTTTAAAACCAAAAGGGAGTTCCGTTTTGGGGCAAAGGACGGAGACGAAGAACGTGAATTCCTTCCGTTTCCTCGAGCGCGCCATTGTCAGAGAAATAGAGCGCCAGTTCCAGGTCCTTCAGTCGGGGGGGCGTGTGGTCATGGAGACCCGCGGATACGATCCCGAAGCCGATGAGGGATTTTCTCAACGAAGCAAAGAGGAAGCGCACGATTATCGTTACTTTCCAGAACCCGACCTTCCCCCGCTCTTCGTGACTCCCGAACGTGTCGAGCGCGTGCGCGCTTCCATGCCTGAACTGCCGGACCAACGCCACAAGCGTTATGTTTCAGCGTGTGGGCTTTCAGAAAAAGACGCGCACTGGTTGGCTCATACGCGTGCCCCTGCTGCTTGGTTTGACGCCGTGATCGCTCGTTTGCCGAAGGGAATGGAACCTCGCATGGTTGTCTCTTTTTTGCAGTCAGACGTTTTGCGGGTTCAAAGGGAGGCAGCGGAAAGACGTGGCGTTGCCGTCGAAGATCTCACGGAAATGGTTGTTTCGGCGGAGGCCGCCCTTGGCCTTCTCGCTTTTGTCGGAGACGGAACCATCAGTTTGCGCATGGCAAAAGACGTTCTCGACGAGATGTTCACGAGTGGCCGAGCTGCCGCCGACATCGTCCGGGAAAAGGGTCTGGTGCAGGTGAGCGACGAACACACCATTGCTGAGGTTGTTCTGCGGGTTCTCGATACTCATTCGAAGAGCGTCGTCGAATACTTCGCCGGCAAAGAGAAGATGATCGCATTTTTTGTCGGTCAAACAATGAAGTTGGGTGGCGGCAAATTGAATCCTGCAAAAGTGAATGCCGTGCTTCTCGCAGAGCTCGAGAAACGTCGCCCTTAGTTTTTGCCCGCTCCGGCGTCTTGTCCCGCACTGCCAAACTTCGCATGAAACGAGACCAATGCCGCGCACGCCCGCTCGAAGGCGTCTTTGTGAGTCGAAAGCACAAATCGGCAGTGGCCAGGAATACCCGTCCACACGTCGTCGTTTATAAGAATATTCTCAGTTTCAAAGAGGAAGCGGGGCAGATTCGTTGCTGTCAGCGTCCACTCCTGGCGTGTCCCGTCCTGTGTGACATGTGAAACCGTTTTCCCCAAATAAGCCTTTGGAGCGGCAACAAGAAACAGGCCTCCCTGCGTCGATGGCACTTTCCATCCAGTTTTCTCGAGTACGCCCTTGAGCCGCTCGGCTCGTTCGCGCAGGAGGCCTCGCTGTTCGCTGAGATCGGCAAGCAGAGAAACGTCTTTGCGCACAAGAGCACCGATGACTTTTTTTGCGGCATAGCGAAGGGTGGAGTGAGGGGGCGAAACGACTCTTGAGCGAAAAAGTTGCGCAAGCGCCTTCGATCTCGTGGAAGCAAAGCCGAATCGGAGGCCGCCACCCGCAAATTCCTTTGAGAGTCCTCCCAAAACCACCCATTCGAATCCATTCCCTCCCACTCTCTCGCCAGTGGCTTGCGAACGTGGCAGAGAGGACTTCGTGACAACCTCTTCGAGCCGAACGCGCGCGGTGGCCGCTGCGAACTCAAGCCCCGAGAAAACCGCATCGATCACCAGAACCGCGCCCAGTTCCCGGGCCATGGCGACAACGTCAGCAAGGTCTTCGGGACCGTAGACGGCACCGGTGGGGTTTACGACGGGAGCATTCAGTAACACCCAAGGACGTTTCCCGGGCGCCTTTGCTGCCGCAACTTGCAAGGCTTTTGGTGTCAGTCGAAAGGAGTGTTCCAATGAAGTTTCTGCAACGACGATATCGGCTCCAAAGAAGTCGCAGGTGGCTTTGAAATAGCCGTATGCTCCTGTCGGAAACAAGAAGACGCCTCCGGTGGCTGCGCATTCCTCTGCCAGGACGGCAAAAAGGGGCGCCACTCCACCTCCAAGAGCCACGTGCGAGCCAACACGGGCGTTTAAACCGAGGCGATCTTCTAAGAGTCGGGCCACCTCGTCCTCAACGTCATTCTCTTGGGGCTGAACGTTTTGGCGTGCAAAGGCCTCGAACACGGCAGAGTGCAATGCTGTTGGGGCTGGCAGCTCGTTTTCACCGTAGTCGAGGCGTGCCGTTTCCGAGGTGAGAGGCAATGAGCTTGTCGCAATGCAGGGGTGTGCGAAGGCCTTGAGCGACGTTGGAGCGAAGGGAACAAGTCCTCTTGCAGCAGACTCATTGGCGCGAGCGTTGCTTTCCTGCTGTGGGTGACGCAGCTGTGAGCGTTCCTTCCGCATGCCTTTCATTTGGAAGTTCAAAAGATCAAAGAGGATGCGGTCGTAGTAACGTTGCGAGAAGAGCGGCGTGCGCGAATAGGTGAATTCCGCGGCGTGAGTCAGGCCCTCAAGCAGCGTGCTGTTCTCGGAAACGAGAAAACACACCTCTAAGTCGGAATAAACTTTATTTTTTACGAGGCCGCAGAACAAGGAAACATGATCCGGCAAACGCCGTTCTGAGAGCAGACTCAGCACGGCATTCCCTGCTGGCGTGCTGGACAGGTCGAAATGAGGAGAAAGGTCGACGAACAGGCGCGTGTTTGCGAGCGCGCAGGCTTCCACGAGACGCAAAAAGGAGTCCGTGGAACGCACTTCGAAGTCCGCAAGGCCACACACCACAACTTCCGGGCGCAGAGTTTGAACGAGTCGAGCTGTCTGCTCCGCTCGGCGCGGAATTTCGAGCACCGAAGTCACTTCGCCGTCGCCTGGCTCCGCGCCTAGCCACCGCGCGGGGAGCCACTTCGCAAATTCCTTGTCGACGAGGGCAACTCGTGGCCGAAAAAGGTGAAGTGTGTTCCGAACAAGATCAGCTCGACTGGGGGCAACAAGAAAGCTTTTCGCCGAGAGTGGGATACGCCAGTAGCTTCGAAAGAATTCGGCTAGCCGTCTCCGGAAATCAACGATTCCTTCCGTGCGATCGTAAGGAAACGCGGCTGGGGCGCCGATGCTTTCGGCCAACGACGACAGAAATGAGACTTTTTCCTCTGCCAGTGCATCGTCCTGAAACGAGAGGTCGAGGGCACTCCGGGCGTCCTCGTAACCTGGCTTTCCAAGAAGTTTCATGATCTTTCGCACGCTTCCGTGTGAGCGCAGTGTTCCTTCGTACACTGAAAGTGCGTGGGCGATTTCTCCCCCCTGTGCTGCGAAGGCGGCTGCCGTCTTCGCTCCGATGGGCTCGTCACTCGAGAGGCCCATGTAAAATTCGAACCGATGGGGCGAGTGTTTCTCGATTTCGACAAGGGCGTCGATGTCTGTGTCGCTGGCTTGCACAACTTTTGTCTGCCACACCTTCCGGACATGGAAGCCGCGGCGTGCGAAAAGTCGGTCGAGAACGGCCGACCCGGGGCGACCCCCGAGGTTCAGAATCACCTTCGCGGAGGGCTTCATGAGTTCAACGGCTTCCTCTAACGCGCGCGCAATGAGGCCAAGCCCAAATTGATCTTCTACGAATCCCTGTTTTTCGCAGTAATTGCTCAAAGAATAGAGGAATTCATCGCTGGCGTTCTCGGGAACATAACGCAGTGCCGCCGCGGGGTCGGGGCTCAGAACTTGTGGAATGCACCCAATAATACGGTCGAGCGGTGCACGGCCGTCCCGCAAAGCCGCAAGAAGGTCGCTCACTTGGAACTCGACTCGGTCGAGGAGGGACTTCCCTTCGTGGTCGAGGCGGGGCGTTCCTTGTCCATCAAGGGCGTTCAGGTAAAGGTTAATTTTTGCGCAGACAACAGCGCGAGGGTTGATGTCGAGACCTGTCATGCGAGAGGGCAAGCAACGCTTCGCGAGGGCGATAGAAATCCATCCGTTTCCGCAACCGAGTTCCACAACGCTTCGTCCCTGAAATTCTGCGCTGGGGTAGCGAGTCAGTCCTTCGTAGAAGGTAAAGCTCCATTCCTCAGGCGTGAAGATAGAAGGCAGCTGCAGAAGCACGAGACGCCCCGCTTCGTCTTCGTCTCCAGAGGTCGTCAAATGTTCGAACGAAAAAGCGTATTCCCGCGCAAACGTGTCGACGTCTGCAGCCTCGAAGGAGCGCTGGAGTTCGCCCAAAAGTCGACGTCCTTCCGAGCGCGTGGCGGGTGCTTCGAGCAGGGCGAGAAGTGCCTTGAACTGTTCATACGCAGCATGACTCGAGGCCCTGCAGGCTTCCAAGAACGATGAGAGTGTCAAGACTTCGTCTCCATGGTGGCCCGTTCGGGCGTCTTTGCGTTCGCAAGGCGGTTCCCCTCCACGAAGCTGGCGAGCAGAGCTGCAGCGTTCACCGCGCCTCCCACGAGCACCACCATGGGCAAAAGAATGCCGCCAAAAGCAAAATAGAGGGTGGTGCGCACAAGGGGAGTTTGCCACCCTTTTTGTGGGTGCTGGGAGAGGTCAGCCTCATTGACGTTTGCAAACAGCCCTGAACAGACAAATCCAGCGAGTGCCCAATAGCCGAGCACATAAGTCGACGTCGATTCCATCGTCTTCTCCCGCGAAAAAGAGGCGCCGCTGGCGCGCATTTGGGGTGTGCTGGGAACACCTCACTGAAGTGCCCCAACTCGTCCATCATGACAACCCACGTTTGAGTTTCCGAATTTTTCACGTATTTTTTTGGCATTCTCATCTTGAGAGTGCCCCGCCCCTTTTTTTTGGGTTTGAAAGTCCGCACCGGAGGTCGAAGCGAGAATGAAACGAGTTACCCTAGGTCCCCTACTTCTGACGTCCTTCCTCGTTTCATTGGGAGTGCCTGTTTCGCCGCACGCTGTAGCACAGCCACCCTCCGCGAAGGGTCAGGGCGCTCAGGTTCCAGACGTTGTCCCCCCTTCCTCGGCGCCGGGAGCGGCAGACCCAAAGGCGAACGCTGCCACGGGAACTCCCGCCTCCAATGGACCTGCCCAAACCCTGACCGTTCCTGGTCGAAACCTCATGATGCAGCGCCTGCACCCTGCGAGCTTCCCGCAGGAGGCTGAAATTCGTTGTTCGATTCTGGAGTTCTGTGCCGCGGGGCTGACGCGGGGTTTCGTTCTCGGGAGCGACCTTCTTTATGGCACTGTTGGAACAACATTCTTGGGTTCTCAAATTTATGCCCCGGGGGCGTGGCTTTTTTACGACGGTTTCCTTGGGTATCAGTTCCTTCAAGGAGTCGATAACAAGTTCTATGCGAACGGAAGCATCGGTTACCGTGGCTTCAGCTACCGCAAGGAAGTGGGGTCGCAAGACGATGAGCGGACTGTCCGCTCCCGTGGGTTTACGTTCCGTGTTGCCTATGGTCAGGAAATCACGCCTGTCTACTCACAAGGACTGACTTTCGAGATCTTCGCCGGCAAGACCACCATGGACGAGTCCGAGTTTCTTCTCCTCCTGAACGAAGATGGTCAGGCGGCGCGGAAGTTTGCCAGGCAGTTCTACGAATATTCCCAGCATTTTCCAAAAGTGCGATTGGGTCTTCCCGCAGACTTCGAAATCATCAATTGGAAGGCGACACACATCGACCTTCCTAACCACCTCCGTGGCTATGTCCGAGCCGAACCTTTTTATATTCAGAACGAGTTTGCGATCGAGGACCGCTACACTTCAACCGAGAAAAACTTCGGATTGCGGGCCAAATACATGATGTCCTACGAGTCAAAGCAAGAAAAGGCAGGGCGATACGCGGTGCTGGTGGGCGTCGGTTTTGATCTCGCAACCAGCAATAAACCCGAGGCAACGTACGAGGGTGAGGGGGGTGACGACGATCGTCTGAAGGCTCAACGGCTGAAACCTCGGAAAGTGTTTCAACCGTTGTTGAACGTTGAGGCCTCCTACCAGTTCTAAGCGGTGCTCTCGAGAAGGTCCTGCGGGAATCCCCCGCCTCAGAATGTGTTTTTGAACTCGTCTCGATGCGGCTTGATCTCGCAAGGCAACTGTATTAAGCGGTTGCTCTCACGTCCGTACTCGATCACGAGGAATGCGCCACATGGCAAAGAAAATCATTGGTTTCATCAAGCTGCAGATCACGGCCGGTCAGGCCACGGCAGCGCCGCCCATCGGCCCCGCGCTCGGTCAGCGCGGCGTGAACATTGCGATGTTCGTGAAGGAATTCAATGCCCGCACGCTCAAGCAGGCTGGCACGATCCTTCCTACGGTCATCACCGTGTTCTCCGACAAGTCGTTCACATTCATCACGAAGACGCCTCCTGCGTCTGTCCTGCTGAAGCAGGCCGCTAAACTGGAGTCGGGTTCGAAAACCCCCGGCAAAAGCGTCGCGGGCAGCGTGACCGACAAGCAGGTCGAGGAAATTGCGAAAACAAAGCTTCCCGACCTCAATTGCTACGACCTCGAAACGGCCAAGAGCCTGATCCGCGGTTCAGCTCGGTCGATGGGTCTTGAGGTCAAGGGTTGAGTTCCGGTTGGTGCCGGTTCCTTCCTCTGAAGCCTAAGAACTCTCGGCTCCTTTCTCTTTCGCGAAAAATCTAACGATAACAATGATGAGGGAGGCTCGGGCCCCAGCCATCGAGCCGCCAGAACCTCGGAGAAGTCACCATGAGAACCTACGGTAAAAAGTATAAAGACGCTCTGAAGAAGGTGAACGACACTGCAAAGTACTCGGTTGCTGACGCCAGTACCCTCGTGAAGGACGTGACCTACACGAAGTTCGACGGCACCGTCGAAATCGCAATGAACCTGGGCGTAGACCCTCGCCACGCAGACCAAAACGTCCGTGGCGCAGTTGTCCTTCCTCATGGCCTTGGCAAGAAAGTCCGCGTCCTTGTGTTCGCCAAGGGCGAAAAGCTGAAGGAAGCGGAAGAAGCCGGTGCAGACTTTGTGGGCGGCGACGATATCGCTGCCAAAATTCAAGGTGGATGGCTCGATTTCGAAGCAGCCATTGCCACGCCCGACATGATGGGCGTTGTGGGTCGTCTCGGTAAGATCCTGGCTCCTCGTGGTCTCATGCCCAACCCCAAGGTTGGCACTGTGACCATGGACCTGAAGAACGCCGTGCGCGATGCCAAGGCGGGACGTGTGGAATTCAAGGTCAATAAAGCCGGCATCATCCAGGCGCCTGTTGGCAAAACATCGTTCGACGCGAAGCAAATCGAAGAAAACATGCGTGCTTTCATCGACGCCATCGTGAAGGCGAAGCCCGCCGCAGCGAAGGGCACCTATATCAAGTCCGCCTACGTCTCGGCCACCATGAGCCCGAGTGTGCGTCTGGAAACCATTGACCTGAAATAATCCCTGACTGGGGTCCGGGCTTTAGGGCTCGGAGGTCACTTCTATTTTGTGTGTTGTTGGGTCGAAGACTGCGGGTGCGGCATTTTGCCGGTAAATCCAGCACAGACTAAGACCCTCTCTGTACCTGGGGAGGTATAACCTTGGATCGCAATGCTAAAGTCGCCTGGCGCGACGACATCGTGTCGAAGTTCGACGCGTCCAGCGCTGTGTTCCTTGCGCAGTACTCTGGTTTGACTGTCGAGGATCTCACGGCTCTGCGCCGCGAGCTCCGCGTGGTGAACGCCGAATTCCATGTGGTGAAGAACACGATTGCCAAGAAGGCTATTGAAGGTCGCGACGAGGCTGTCCTCGCTCCCTCCTTCAAGAACCAACTCGGCATCATCTTCGCCAAAGGGGATGTCGCGGCCGCTGCCAAGATAGTCACCGAGACTGCCAAGAAGAACGACAAGCTGAAGGTCGTGTCCGGCTACATGGAAAAGAGTTTGATCGACGTGAAAGGCGTTCAGGCGTTGGCTTCCTTGCCATCGCGCGAAGTGCTTCTTGCGAAGATCATTGGGTCGCTCGTGGCGCCCCACCGTGGGATTCTCGGCGTTATGCACGGTGTGCCTCGCGCGCTCGTCAGCGTCATCAATCAGATCAAGGAACAGAAGGTTGAGGCGGAATCCGCCTAAGTCTTCATTTGTCAAAACCAAATCCAACTCACGTCCAAGGAGACATCCATGTCCGCAATCACCAAAGAGCAGTTCGTCGACTACATCAAGGGCCTCACGCTCATTCAGGCTGCTGAGCTCGTAAAAGAACTCGAAGAGATCTTCGGCGTGTCTGCCTCTGCTCCTGTGGCCGTCGCAGCTGCTGCGGCTGCTCCTGCTGCAGAAGCCCAGACTGAATTTGAAGTCATCCTCAAGGCTGGCGGCGACAACAAGCTCAACGTCATCAAAGAAGTCCGTGCCCTCACAGGTCTCGGTCTCAAGGAAGCCAAGGATCTCGTCGAAGGCGCTCCGAAGTCGCTTAAGACGGGCGTCACCAAGGCTGAAGCCGATGACCTCAAGAAGAAGCTTACGGCTGCCGGCGCCACGGTTGAGATCAAGTAATCGGGTCTTTCCCACTGCTTGATTCGAGAGCAGTCAAGCCAACCGAAGTTTTGCCTCGGTTGGCTTGACTTTTGCTAAGGCAGATTGGATAGCATTAGGTTCGTTCCCGGCCCTGTGTTTTTGTTGAGGCTTGCCCTCTTCCCGCCCATTTCCGTTTTTTTGTTGGAGACAACTCTTGCACGCGACAGGCAAACGTTCCGTTCGAGGTTGCCGTAACACGCAAATTTTCACTCTGCCTCTCTGCTGAATTCGCTGACTAGCTTTCGGCGTGAAAAATTGCGTGTTCCTGTAAGCCTCCCTGATCGACGCGATTTTTCGGCCAAAGGTTAGAGCGCATCACCTTTGTCGAGGATCCTCTATGTCTAGCCTTGCGTCTAGTTTCGTACGCCACAGGCGGAATTTCGCCAAAGTGAATCCGATTATTGGCATGCCGAACCTCATCGACATCCAGAAGCGCTCCTATGCGGAGTTTCTTCAGGGTGTCGAAAGCCCCGATAAGCGAAATGAAGTCGGCCTTCAAGGCGTCTTCAAGAGCGTTTTCCCGGTGCAAGATTTCGACGCCACGGCTTCGGTTGAATTTGTCAGTTATTCTCTCGAAGAGCCCAAATACACAGTGGAAGAGTGCCGATCAAAAGGCATGACTTACGCTGCTCCTGTGAAGGTTCTCGTTCGCTTGCTCATTTGGGATGTCGACCACGACACCGGTGTGAAGTCGATCCGAGGTTTCAAGGAGCAGGAGGTCTACTTCGGCGAAATTCCTCTGATGACCGAGAACGGGACTTTCATCATCAACGGAACTGAGCGCGTCGTCGTGTCTCAGCTTCACCGCTCCCCTGGCGTCTTTTTTGACCACGACAAGGGCAAGACGCTCTCTTCGGGTAAATATCTCTACAACGCGCGCATCATCCCCTACCGGGGTTCCTGGCTTGACTTCGAGTTCGACACAAAAGACATCCTGTATTGCCGCATTGACCGCCGCCGGAAAATGCACGCCACAGTGCTTCTCAAGGCCCTGGGGCTGTCGACCGAAGAACTCCTTGAGTTCTTCTACGACCGTGAAACCATCATTTTGCGCGATGGCGTTTTCTCTCGCAAAGTGAACATGGAGCTCCTGCGCGGCCAGCGGGCGTCGCACGACATCATCGATCCCAAGTCGGGCAAGATTCTTGTGAAGCGAAACCGGAAAATCGGTTTGGCTGTCATCAAGCAGCTCCAGGCCTCCGGTGTTGAGACGCTCCCCATGACTCGGGAAGACGTTGTTGGAAAGATCATTGGCCGCGACGTCGTGGATGAAGATACAGGCGAAGTCTTGTTCCCTATCAACCAGGACGTCACCGAGAGCGTCCTCGATGCCATTGTCAAGAAGGGCGTTACACAATTCGACATCCTCTTTATCGACGATGTGAACGTTGACTCCTCCTTCCGTGACACGCTCATCTCCGACAAAACGGCGACTACCGAGGAAGCGCTCCTCGAAATCTATCGCCGCATGCGTCCCGGCGATCCGCCAACACTTGAAAACGCTTCGACGCTCTTCGAGAACCTCTTCTTTGTGAAGGAGCGTTACGACCTCTCGCGCGTTGGGCGCTTGAAGCTCAACGAAAAGCTCGAGCTGGGCCTCGACATTGAGCACCGGACGCTCACGCGTGAAGACATTCTTGGCACCGTAAAAATGTTGCTCGATGTTCGCAGCGGCAAGGTGAAGGTGGATGACATAGACCACCTCGGTAACCGTCGCGTGCGTGCGGTGGGTGAGCTCCTCGAGAACCAGTACCGCATTGGCCTGACACGCATTGAGCGAGCCATTAAGGAGCGCCTGCAGCTCCAAGATCTCGACAGTCTCATGCCTCACGATCTGGTGAACGCGAAGCCAGTCACTGCCGTGGTGAAGGAGTTTTTTGGTTCGTCGCAGCTGTCTCAGTTCATGGACCAAACGAACCCGCTGGCTGAGGTCTACCACAAGCGCCGCTTGTCGGCCCTCGGACCCGGTGGTCTCTCTCGTGAGCGTGCGGGCTTCGAAGTCCGTGACGTTCACCCCACTCACTACGGTCGTATCTGCCCTATTGAGACGCCAGAAGGTCCGAACATCGGTCTTATCGTTTCGCTCGCGTCGTTTGCGCGAGTGAATCAATACGGCTTTATCGAGACTCCCTACCGTGAAGTCGTGGATCGCAAGCCGACGCAAAACGTGCGCTACTACTCGTCTATTGATGAGTGGAAAGACCACACCATCGCTCAGGCGCACATTCCGCTTGAAAGCGATGGTGCCCTGAAGCCAGCGCTTCTTCTGAACGGTCGTAACGCTGGCGAAACGAACATGTTTCAGGCCGAGGAAATCGACCTCATGGACGTGGCGACCAACCAGCCCGTGTCCGTGGCGGCTTCGCTCATCCCGTTCCTCCAGAACGACGATGCGCACCGTGCGCTCATGGGCGCGAACATGCAGCGACAAGGTTTGCCTCTGCTGCGCACGCGCGCGCCGCTTGTCGGCACGGGTATGGAGCGAAAGGTCGCTTCCGACTCCGGCGTGACCGTTGTGGCTCGCCGTTCTGGTGCCGTGATTCGCGTGGATGCCGAGCGCATCGTGGTTCGGGCCCGTGATGCGGCTTCGGATTCCACTGAAGTGGCTTCGGAGGTTGATATCTACAACCTCGTCAAGTACCAGCGCTCCAACGTAGATACCTGCATCAATCAGCGTCCGATCGTGAAGGTCGGTGAGACGGTTGAATCGGGCGACATCATCGCGGACGGTTTCAGCACTGAAATGGGCGAGCTCGCTCTTGGCCAAAACGTGGTTGTCGCTTTCATGCCTTGGGCTGGTTACAACTTCGAAGACGCCATCGTGGTCTCGGAGCGTGTGGTGAAAGACGACCTTTACACCTCCATCCACATCCAGGAATTCGAGTGCGTTTCTCGCGACACGAAACTCGGCAAGGAAGAGATCACCTCCGACATTCCCAACGTCGGTGAAGAAGCTCTCAAGTTCCTCGATGAAGCGGGTGTTGTGGCCATCGGTGCAGAAGTGAAGCCTGGCGACATTCTTGTCGGCAAGCTCACTCCCAAAGCGGAAACCCAGCTCACGCCAGAAGAAAAGCTCTTACGCGCTATTTTCGGTGAGAAGGCCGCTGACGTTCGTGACACGTCCCTTCGCGTCCCGCCTGGAGTGTCTGGTGTTGTCATTGGGGCAAAAGTGTTTTCCCGTGAGGGCGCAGAGCCTGACATCCGCATGGCGCAAATCCAAGAGCAGGAAATCTCCAAGCTCAAGAAGGACGAACGCGACCGTATTGAAATCATCCGCTCGTCTGCTCTCGAAAAGCTGGGCGAACTCCTGGTGGGAGCGGAAGCGGCCGTCACCATCGAGACGAAGGCCGACGGACAAGTTCGTAAGATAGCTGCCAAAGAAAAGTTCACGGCCGACATCTTCCGTGGAATGAGCATCGATCAAATTCGGTCGCTTGAAGTCGTGAGTCCCGACAAGTC
This sequence comes from Silvanigrellales bacterium, assembly GCA_020247005.1. Taxonomy (GTDB): domain Bacteria; phylum Bdellovibrionota_B; class Oligoflexia; order Silvanigrellales; family Silvanigrellaceae; genus JADCJN01. Next base: position 16,491 of record JADCJN010000084.1, on the reverse strand, counting down.
TTCGCTTCTTTCGAAGATTAAGAAGTCGATGGAAGACAAGATCAACCTCGTTCGTCTCATGACCGAGGAACAAATCTCCCGCGTGAAGCGCGGCGACGAGCTTCCTCCCGGCGTGATCAAAATGGTGAAGGTCTACGTTGCCATCAAGCGCCGCCTTCAGGTGGGTGATAAGCTGGCAGGGCGCCACGGAAACAAAGGAGTCATCTCCAAGGTTGTTCCCATGGAAGACATGCCCTTCCTCCAAGACGGCACGCCTGTCGACGTCGTGCTTTCTCCTCTCGGTGTGCCCTCTCGTATGAACATCGGCCAGATCATGGAAACCCACTTCGGGTGGGCTGCTCGTGGCATCGGCGAGCGCATCAATGGGCTCGTGGAGCGCGCTGCGCCTCGCAAAGAGATGGAAGAGTATCTGCTGAAGGTTTGGAACGATGATGGCATCCAGGGATTCATCAAGAGTTGTTCCGACGACGAACTTCGCATCTTCGTGAAGAAGTATCGCGAGGGTGTCACGCTGTCGAACCCCGTATTCGACGGCGCCACGGAGGGTGAGATCTTCGATTACCTGAAGCTTGCTGAGCTCCCTGACTCCGGTCAAGTTGAGCTCTTTGATGGCCGCACGGGGGATAAGTTCGATCGCAACGTGACTGTCGGCGTCATGTACATCCTGAAGCTCCACCATCTTGTTGACGAGAAGATTCACGCCCGTTCCATTGGGCCCTACTCGCTCGTCACGCAGCAACCACTCGGCGGTAAAGCGCAATTTGGCGGCCAGCGTCTTGGTGAAATGGAAGTGTGGGCGATGGAGGCCTATGGTGCCGCGTACACGCTCCAGGAATTCCTCACGGTGAAGTCCGACGACATTGTCGGCCGAACCAAGATGTATGAAGCCATTGTGAAGGGCGAGAACATGATGCTCCCCGGCCTGCCCGAGTCGTTCAACGTGCTCGTGAAGGAAATGCAGTCGCTGGCGCTCGATGTGAACCTTGTCCGAGAGGGCGAAGAGGTGAGCCTCGAAGATCTCCAGCGCGAAGTTCGCGACAGCCAGTGAGGCATGGGTCTGTGCGCGCGGAGGTTTTGCCCCGTCGCGTCACTTTGGTTTCCTCTCAGGAGTTCGTAATCCCATGAGTGACAGTATCAAAAACGTATACAACTTCTTCGAAAAGCCCGTCGACCCGCTTTCCTTCACAGCTGTGAAGATAGGCCTCGCATCGCCTGAGCGCATCCGCAGTTGGTCGTTTGGCGAAGTGAAGAAGCCAGAAACTATCAACTACCGCACGTTCAAGCCTGAACGCGACGGCCTTTTCTGCGGGAAGATCTTCGGACCTGTCCGCGATTTCGAATGCATCTGCGGAAAATACAAGCGCAAGAAGCATCGTGGCACCGTGTGTGAAAAGTGCGGCGTGGAAGTGATTGAGTCGAAAGTTCGCCGTGAGCGGCTCGGCCACATCAACCTTGCATGCCCTGTTGCGCACATCTGGTTCTTGAAATGTCTTCCCTCGCGCATCGGCGCTGTGGTCGATCTCTCGCTGAAGGATCTCGAGAAGATTCTTTACTGTGAGTCTTACATCGTGCTCGATCCTGGTGAGACAGAGCTCAAGAAGCACGAGCTGCTTGGCGAAGAGAAGCTCCAGTCCCGCTTGCGCGAGCTTGGGAACAACGCTTTCCGCGTCGGAATCGGTGCGGAGGCTGTGCTCGAGATGCTCCAGGGCGTCGACGTCTACGAACTGACGAACTACCTTCGTGAGGCTCTCAAGAACACGACATCCGATGCGCAAACGAAGAAGCTCATCAAGCGTCTTAAGGTTGTTGGCGCGTTCCTCATTTCTGACAACCGTCCGGAGTGGATGATGCTGACGGTGATTCCCGTCCTTCCTCCAGACCTTCGGCCGCTCGTGCCGCTCGACGGCGGCCGCTTCGCGACGTCTGACCTGAACGACCTCTATCGTCGCGTGATCAACCGCAACAACCGTCTTCTTCGCTTGCTGGAACTCAACGCGCCCGACATCATTGTGCGCAACGAGAAGCGCATGTTGCAGGAAGCTGTCGATGCTCTCTTCGACAACGGCCGTCGTGGGAAGACGTTTACGGGTCCGAATAAGCGTCCGCTTCGGTCTCTTTCCGACATGCTCAAGGGGAAGAACGGTCGATTCCGTCAGAACCTTCTTGGCAAGCGCGTGGACTATTCCGGGCGTTCCGTCATCGTGTCGGGCCCCGAGCTCAAGCTGCACCAGTGTGGCCTTCCAAAGCTCATGGCGCTGGAAATGTTCAAGCCCTTCCTCTTCAATAAGCTTGAGGAACGCGGCTACGTTAGCACCATCAAGTCTGCGAAGAAGATGGTCGAAAAAGAGCGTCCAGAAGTGTGGGACCTCCTTGAAGAGGTCACGAAGGAACACCCTGTTCTTTTGAACCGCGCCCCTACGCTTCACCGTCTCGGTATTCAGGGCTTTGAGCCTGTGCTTGTAGAAGGCAAGGCGATTCAGCTTCACCCCCTCGTGTGCCAGGCTTTCAATGCGGACTTCGACGGTGACACGATGTGCGTGCATGTGCCTCTGTCGCTCGAGGCGCAGATTGAAGCTCGCGTGCTCATGATGTCGACCAATAACATCCTCTCGCCTCAGCACGGTACGCCCATCATCGAGCCCACCAAGGATATCGTCCTTGGCCTCTATTATCTCTCCCGTGAAAACGTCGGTGCTCGGGGTGCCGGTCGGAAATTTGCAAACCTCGATGAGGTTCGTGCGGCATACGATCACAACACGATTGATATTCACGCGCGCATCCACGTCCGCTTGCATCCGACCGACAAAAAGTTGCAGGAAACGACGGTGGGCCGGGTAATCTTGTCGGAAGTGATTCCCGACACGGTGCCTTTCTTCGAGAAGTACAACCGAAACATGGACAAGAAGACCCTCTCTGCGCTTGTGAACGAGACCTATCGTCTCTGCGGCGCCAAAGAGACCGTGCTTCTGGCCGACGCCCTTCGTGAACTTGGCTACCGTCATGCGACAGAGTCCGGTATTTCCATTTCTGTGAAGGACATGGTCATTCCTGGAGAGAAAGGCCAACTTCTCGACGCCGCGCAAGAGGAAGTTCGGGAAGTCCGCGACCAATACGCCGAGGGTCTGATTACCGAAGGTGAGCGTCACAACAAGGTCATCGACATCTGGTCGCGTGTTCAGGACGCCATCGGTGAGCAGATGGTCAAGCAGATTTCGACCCAGTTCGTGAACAACGAAAAGGGCGAACGGGTCAGTATCCCTTCGTTCAACTCCATCTTCATGATGGCAGACTCTGGTGCGCGTGGTTCGAAAACGCAGATGCGTCAGCTCGCGGGCATGCGTGGACTCATGGCGAAGGCGACAGGCGAAATTATTGAAACGCCCATCACGGCGAACCTTCGTGAAGGTTTGACGGTGTTGCAGTACTTCATCAACACGCACGGTGCTCGAAAGGGTCTTGCAGACACGGCTCTCAAAACAGCGTCGTCAGGGTATCTCACCCGTCAGCTCGTGGACGTCGCGCAAGACACCATTGTGTCCGAATACGATTGTGGAACACTCGATGGCATCCAGATGCAGGCCGTGATTGAGGGCGGCGAAATCATCCAGAAGCTGGGTGCACGCTCCCTTGGTCGCACCTCGCTGTACGACATCAAGAACCGTTTCACGGGCGAAGTCATTTGCGAGGCAAATGCCGAGATCTCGGAAGAGGTCGTGAGCAAGATGGACACCGCGAAGGTCGACCGTATTTTCGTGCGCTCAGTGCTCACGTGCCGCACGCGCCGTGGCGTTTGTGCGAAGTGTTACGGGCGCGACCTTGCTACGGGCCAGCTCGTAAACGTTGGTGAAGCGGCTGGGGTCATTGCGGCTCAATCCATCGGTGAGCCAGGAACACAGCTCACCATGCGTACCTTCCACCAGGGTGGTGCGGCATCTACCCAGGCACAGCAGTCTGCGCATGAAACGCGCGTTGAAGGCACCGTGCGCCTATCGAACGTGAATCTTGTGAAGGGCCGTAATGAGTGGCTTACGGCCATGGGTCGCAACGGGGAAGTCATTGTGTACGACCTCGACGGCGTGGAACGCGACCGTTACAACATCCCTTACGGCGCGAAAGTGTTCGTAAAAGATGGTCAGTCGGTGAAGATTGGCGACTCGTTGGTCGAGTGGGACCCCCACTCCGTGGTCATTGTTTCGGAAGTCAAGGGCCGGGTGAAATACCAGGACATGGTCGAGGGCCTGTCTGTAGAAGAGCGTGTCGACGAAGTCACGGGTCTGACCCGCCGTGTCGTGGTGGAAAATCGCGATACAAAGATCAAGCCCGCTCTTCTCATCGTCGATGCGGCCGGCACGGCGGTTCGCATTACGGAAACGCGCGATGCGAAGTACCCGCTGCCTTCTGGGGCAACAGTGATGTTCAACGATGGCGACGATGTTCATCCCGGAGATGTCCTTGCCAAGATTCCTCGCGAGCAGGCGAAAACGAAGGACATTACGGGTGGTTTACCCCGTGTTGCGGAACTTTTCCTTGCGCAGAAGCGTCGGACGTTTGCCATCATTTCGGAAATCGATGGCTACGTGTCGTTCGGAGCCGACGTGAAGGGCAAGCGCCGCGTCATAGTGCGCCCCGAAGTCGGTGAAGAAAAAGAATATCTCATTCCCAAGGGCCGCCACGTCGTCGTGACCGAAGGCGATTTCATCCGCGCAGGTGAGCCTCTTGTGGACGGTTCGTTGAACCCCCACGACATCCTCCGCGTTCTCGGTGAGAAAGCGCTGGCGAGCTACCTGGTCTCTGAGATTCAGGCTGTTTACAAGCTCCAGGGTGTGCCTATCGATGACAAGCACATCGAAATCATCGTAAAGCAGATGCTCCGGCGTGTTCGTATCAAGGATCCCGGTGACACCGAGTTCCTTCCTGCGCAACAAGTTGAAAAGTGGACCTTCGACGAGCAAAATGAGCTTGCCGTGGCCCGCGGTGCCCGTCCTGCTGTGGCGGAACCTCTGCTTTTGGGTATCGCTCGGGCAGCCTCCTCGACCGAATCCTTTATTTCTGCGGCCTCTTTCCAGGAGACGACCAAAGTGCTTACGGAAGCGTCGCTTGCGGGTCGTACCGACCTCCTGCGTGGCCTGAAGGAAAACGTGATTATGGGACGCCTCATTCCGGCAGGCACAGGTGTCGCGGCCTACAAACAAGTGGAAATGTTCGTGGAAGGACAGTCTCTCGACGCCGAAGCTATCATTGAGGCAGCAACCCCTCAAATGATCTCGCGTTTGGGTGGCGGGTCTCAGCATTCCTATCGCTGAAATGGTGTCTGGGGGGGGGCGAGGAGAAGTGGCTGAGTTCAGTCATCTTGTCCTTGCCGCTCTTCGCGAATGTCGATTGTCTTTTTCTGAGACCTCCGGCACGAGTGCCAGCGCTTCGGCGCTGGTTTTTTTTACGACTCTTTCTTGACAGCGCCAGGTACGTCAGTTAGTCCTCGGTGCCCATACGTGGAGATATTTTGTAATGGAAAGCCAGAAGATCCGCATTCGCCTCAAAGGCTACGACGTGGCACTGGTCGATCAAAGCGTCGCCCAGATCATCAATAAAGCTAAGGGTACAGGCGCTCGAATCGCTGGACCTGTTCCTATGCCTACGATTATCAACCGCTACACCGTTCTTCGCTCCCCACACGTTGACAAGAAGTCGCGTGAACAGTTCGAAATCCGCACCCACCGCCGTCTCATCGACCTGCTGGAACCGAAACAGCAGACAGTCGACGCGCTGATGAAGCTCGATCTTGCGGCCGGCGTGGATGTCGAAATCAATCTGTATTGATTTTTCTTGTCTTCGTTTGCGTTTTCAGTTTACGAGAGAGTTCTGAATCGTTTTTGTCACCGAGCGGGTGAACAAGCGTCCCGCCTCTGAGTCTCGAGCGGTCGCCTTTGCAGAGAGTTGCCAAGGGTCCGAATGGGCGCTCAGTACCCGCCGAAAAACAAACTGGCGCTGCGACTCTGGTCGCATCCAGTCGAGGTTGTAAGTCATATGGTTCGTCATGTTTTCACCAAGGTGGGGATGACCAGCGCGTTCACCGAAGCGGGTGCAGCTCAGGGAGTTACGGTCCTGAAGATGCAGCCTGCTAAAGTTGTTCGTCACGAAAAACTCGAAGATGGGCGTATCGCCGTCATTGTCGAGTACGACACCGGCACGAAGAACAAGTTGACGCGTGGCTTCGTTGTCGACAACGCGGCTTCCCTGGAAGTCGGGTCTGTTCTTAAGGGTCCGACTCTTGTTTCGGGCGAAAAAATCAAAATAACCGGCGTCTCAAAAGGCAAGGGTTTCCAGGATGCAGTGACTCGGCACGGCTTTGCGGGCGGTCCTGCAAGCCACGGGAGTCGCTTTCACCGCGCTCCCGGTTCGGTAGGTATGCGTACTGAGCCTGGTCGTACCCCAAAGGGCAAGCGTCTTCCCGGTCACACGGGCGACGTTCAGGTCACCATCCGCAATGCTCAAGTCGCCTACTGGTCGGAAGAAGAATCTCTTCTGGCAGTTGTTGGTGGCGTGCCGGGGGCCCGCGGCGGCCTCGTCTTCGTCTAAGTGCAGAGGTAAAGAAGCTATGGTTTCCAAGATTCAATCCGTTCCGACATGGCTGGCCGACGGCACCGAACGTAACCTCGGCACTCTGTGGCAAGTTGTGAAGGCGTACCGCGCCAACCAGCGCCAGGGCACCGTAGGCGTGAAGACGCGCGGTATGGTGAAGGCAACCGGGAAGAAGCCTTACAAGCAGAAAAAGACGGGCAGCGCTCGCCGAGGCTCTTTTGTAGCGAACCTTCACCGAGGCGGCGGCGTGTCGCACGGCCCGAAGATGCGTGATTTCCGCGAGCCCATTCCTAAACAGATGGCGTCCCTTGCTCTGAAAATTGCGCTTGCACAGCGTGTGAAGTCCGGAAAGGTCTTTTCCGGCGCTATCGATGTGAAGAGCGGAAAGACAAAAGACGCTGCGGCGATTCTCAAGGGGATCCAGGAAATCGCGGGCAAGACCATCGTGTGTCTGAGCAATCCCTCGGCCGAAACGCTCCGTGCGTTCCGAAACATCCGGGGTGTGGTGCTGGTGACTCCCGAGCAGGTCAATGCTTTCGACATCGTTCAGGCGCGCGCTCTTGTGACATCCACAGATGCGCTCAAAGTCATCGAAAATCGTTTCGCCGCCGCCAACTGAAGCGTCGGGCAAGAGGTTCCATCATGCGTGCAGATATAATCATCCAGGGAGCTTTGTTAAGCGAGAAGGCTGTTGGCCTCTCTGCCGCTCAGACTTACACCCTGAAAGTGAATTTGAAGGCGACGAAGGACGACGTCCGTCGTGCGCTGAAAGAGCTCTTCAACGTGGATGCCGTTGAAGTGAACACGAGTATCCTCCGCGGCAAAATCCGTCGCCGCGCGCGTTCGAAGAAGGGCGCCCCCGTCAACGTGAAAGCAGCCAACCAAAAGAAGGCCTACGTCACGCTCAAGAAGGGGCAGGAACTTCCAACGCCAGTCCTCGGTGGTGAAACCACTGAAGCATCGGTTGCTCAAGTCTAAAGCGTTTTATTTGTTCTGAAAGCGCGGAGAATACCTCACTATCGCGCGAAAAATTGAGGTTGCTATGCCGATTCGACAGATGAGACCCTATACCGCGACCACGCGGTTCCAGAGCTACATCAAGTACCGCGAAGTCCTGACAACGGACGAGCCGTACAAGCCGTTGCTTGAGAAGAACCCACACAAGGGCGGCCGTAACAACACGGGTCGTATCACCGTTCGCCATCAAGGTGGCGGAAATAAGATCAAGTACCGCATCATCGACTGGAAGCGCGCGCGCAAGAACGTTGAAGGTACGGTGACGAGCGTGGAGTACGATCCCAACCGGACGGCTTTCATTTCTTTGGTGCAGTATATCGACGGGGACCGTCGGTACGTTATTGCCACCGACGGCGTGACTGTTGGCACGAAGGTTGTGAATTCGGAAGAGGCGGATATCAAGCCTGGCAACAGCCTTCCGCTTCGACGGATCCCAGCGGGCACCATTATCCACAGCGTGGAAATGAAGCCTGGTGCTGGCGCCAAGATTGTCCGCAGCGCAGGCGCTTCCGCGACTCTCGTGGGCCGCGTGGAGAACTACGCTCAGGTGCGTTTGCCTTCGGGCGAACTTCGTCTGATACCCGAGAATTGCTATGCGACTATCGGCACGGTCTCCAACGCCGACCATATGAACGTGTCGCTCGGCAAGGCTGGTCGTCGCCGCTGGATGGGCGTTCGCCCGTCGGTTCGTGGTGTGGCCATGAACCCTGTCGACCACCCAATGGGTGGTGGTGAAGGCCGCACGAGTGGTGGCCGTCATCCCTGTTCACCTTGGGGCAAGCTGACCAAGGGCGCCAAGACGCGCAAGGTGAAGCCGAGCGATCGCTTCATCGTCAGCCGTCGTAAGAAATAACGCTAGGTCTTGGAGTACTGAGTCATGCCACGTTCCCTAAAAAAAGGTCCCTTTGTGGACGGATTCCTCATCAAGGCGGCTGAGAAGAACCGCGGTGCAGGAAAAGTCATCAAAACCTGGAGCCGCCGCTCGACCATCGTCCCTGAGTTCGTAGGCCTCACTTTCGCCGTGCACAACGGCAAGAAGTTTGTGCCTGTGTACGTGAACGAAAACATGGTCGGCCACAAGCTCGGAGAATTCGCGCCTACGCGTTCGTTCTTCGGACACGGCGCCGACAAGAAGGCCGCGAAGAAGAAGTGAGAGGAATTCCTGAAATGAACGCCAAGTCAACGCACTACGCAGCCCGCTGCACGCCGCGCAAGGCCCGCCTTCTCCGACCTCTCGTGATCGGTAAGTCCGCGGCCCACGCAATTGCCATTCTCGCGGCCGAACGCCGTGCAGGATCGGTTGCGGCCATCAAGCTCATCCGCGCAGCGATGGCGCAACTTCCCCGTGAAGTCGCCGCCGGTGCCAAGGTGGACGACCTCGTTGTGAACGAAGGTCCTAAACGCACGACCTATATGCCCCGCGCTCAAGGCCGTGCGACGCCTGTCACCAAGAGGACGTCGCACATGACCGTCCGTCTTTCGCTGAACTGAGAGGAGAGCACCGTGGGTCAGAAAGTCAATCCAACCGGTCTTCGTCTGGGAATTAACAAAACCTGGGATTCCCGTTGGTTCAGCCAGCGTGAATTTGCCAAGAACCTGAACGAAGATCTGAACATTCGTAAGTTTATTTGCAAGAAGTACGGCGAAGCTGGCATTGCGCGTATCGAAATCGAGCGCGCTGCCAAGCAAATTGCGGTAAAGCTCTTCGCCGCCCGTCCTGGTCGTGTCATTGGCAAGCAAGGGAAGGGTATTGAGGCGCTTCGTGAGGAAATCAAGGGTGTTATCAAGGCGAGCGACAAGGCTATCAAGCTTGACGTCTTCGAAGTGAAGCAACCTGACCTCAATGCGGCTCTCTCGGCTCAAAGCGTTGCGCAACAGCTTGAGAAACGCATTTCGTTTCGTCGTGCAATGCGTAAGGTCATGCAGCAATCGATGAAGGCTGGCGCCAAGGGCATTAAGGTCCGCGTGTCCGGTCGTCTCAACGGTGCCGAGATGGCTCGTACAGAGTGGTACATGGAGGGCCGTGTGCCTCTTCACACCCTTCGTGCGGATATCGATTACGGTACGTTCGAAGCAAACACGACGTACGGCAAAATCGGAGTCAAGGTCTGGATCTTCAAGCAGGAGATCTTCGGCAAGGTCACCACGGGCTTCCAGGCCGCTCCTAAAGAGCGTCTCGGCCGCACGAGCGAGGAATGATCGACCATGTTGTCCCCTAAGAAAGTCAAATTCCGTAAAGCCCACAAGGGCCGTATTAAGGGCGTGGCCGACCGCGGCAACACCGTGTCGTTTGGTGACTTCGGTCTCCAGGCGCTCGATCCCGGTAAGCTGACGTCCCGCCAAATCGAAGCCAGTCGTATTGCCTTGACTCGCCACATTAAACGTGGTGGTAAGGTCTGGATCCGTGTGTTTCCTGACAAGCCGATTACGAAGAAGCCTGCTGAGACGCGCATGGGTTCTGGTAAGGGCGGTCTTGACCACTGGGTTGCCCCTGTGCGTCGCGGTCGCGTCGTATTCGAAATTCAGGGCGTTCCTGAGAACCTGGCTGCCGAGGCATTTGCCCTTGCAGCCGCGAAACTTCCCTTCAAGACGCGCTTCGTTCGCCGCTCTGACAAGGTTTGGGAGACTCAATGAGCAAGCAGAAGAAGTTTGCGGACTTGAATGCCGCGGATGCAGCCAAGAAGCATTCAGAGCTGGCGAAGGAACTCGTGAAGTTTCGTTTGTCGCTCGATCCTTCTTCTATCACGTCGGCGGCTGGCGTTGCGAGCCTCCTCCGTGACATGAAGGTCCTGGCGCGCAAGGCTGCAGTGGGCTTAAAAGCCGCTGCGGCAACGAAGTGAGGTGAGAGATGACGAGCCATAAGAAAGATTCTAGCATCACCATGAACCCTGTGCGCGCGAACGTTGTGTCGGTGTCGAAAGACGGCCACACTGCAAAGGTCGAAATTCCGACCGTTGTCGTGCACCAGAAGTACGGCAAACGGCTTCGTCGTGAGACGACGCTGTTAGTTGACACGGGTGATTTTCTGGCCCTCCAGGCCGGTAGCGTTGTCAACATCCTTCCGTCTCGTCGCGTGTCAAAGCGCAAGAGTTGGAAGGTGGCATCGGTAGCGGCTGAGAAAAAGTAAGTCGAAGAGTTTGCTCTGCGTATAGTGAGCGCGGGGTCCCCTCCGCCGCGAAAGCGGGGGGCTTGAATGAAGAGGTGTTTCGTGATTCAGCCAGAGTCTATCCTGGTCGCGGCAGACAACAGTGGGGCGCGGTCGCTCAACGTGATTCGCGTAATGGGCGGTTCATTCCGTCGTTACGCGCGCGTTGGTGACCTCATCGTCGTCTCTGTTCGTGATGCTGTTGCCGGTGGTCGCGTCAAGAAGGGTGAGGTCCACAAGGCCATCGTCGTTCGGTGCCGCAAGGAAATCTCCCGCACCGATGGGTCCCGCATTCAGTTCGATGAGAATGCTGCGGTTCTCGTGAAGATCGTGAAGAACGACCGCGAGCCCATTGGAACTCGTATCTTCGGCCCTGTGGCGCGTGAGCTTCGCCAGCGCAACTGCGGCAAGATCATCAGCCTTGCTCCGGAGGTTCTCTAAATGGCTACCGAGAAGAAAGCTCCGGCTTCGGCCGGTGGTAAGGGCGGTGCGCCGGCCAAAGGTGGCGCTCCTGCCAAGGGCGGAAAGCGCGGAGCAGATTACGGCTCCGTTGTAACCCGCGGAGAGCACGCGAAGGGCGCAGTTCCGCGCTACAGAACGCGCTTTGCGGAAAAAGTGTTTCCGGAACTGAAAAAAGCCAATCCTGAAAAGAACGTCATGGAACTTCCCCGTTTGGTGAAGATCGTGGTGAACACCTGTCAGGGTGAAGCGACTCAGAACATTAAGGCGCTGGAATCTGCGGCAGCCGAGCTTGAGATCATTACGGGCCAAAAGGCTGTCATCACGCGCGCGAAGAAGTCGATTGCGACCTTTAAGTTGCGTGCGGGTATGCCCATTGGTGCGTCGGTGACTCTGCGCGGGGAACGCATGTTCGAGTTCTACGACCGTTTGGTGAATGTTGCGCTTCCCCGCGTGAGGGATTTTCGTGGTGTGTCCACGAACTCCTTTGACGGCCGCGGCAACTACTCCATCGGCCTCCGTGAGCAGATCATCTTCCCAGAGATCGAAGCGGACAAGGTGGATAAGAGCAGGGGCCTGAGCATCACGATCGTGACTTCCGCGCGTAGCGACGAGTCCGCACGTGAACTGCTCACGTTGATGGACATGCCATTCAGGAAGTGAGGGTGAATCGTGGCTCGTCTCGCAAGTATTAATAAAGCAAACAAAAAACCCAAGTTTTCCACTCGCGCGAAGAATCGCTGCAAACAATGCGGTCGTCCTCGCGGCTATTACAGGGATTTCGGCGTGTGCCGAATCTGTCTCAGGAAGCTCGCGCTGAATGGTCAGATCCCTGGAATGGTCAAGGCCAGCTGGTGAGGTGAGAAATGAACGTTACCGATCCCATCGCAGATATGCTCACACGCGTTCGTAACGCGAGTCGTGCCGGTCTCAAGTATTCCGTAGTTCCCGCAAGCAAGATGAAAATTGAGCTCACGAAGATTCTTGAGGCAGAAGGCTTCATTCGTGGATTCCGCCTCATCCGTGACAACGGGCAGGGCAAAATCAAAATCGCTATCAAGTACTCGGAAGGCGGCGAAGCTGCTATCCGCGGTCTCGTGCGCGTCTCCAAGCCTGGCTTCCGCGTGTACAAGAAGGTTGATGACCTTCCTCGCGTGCGCGGCGGTCTTGGTCTGTCGATCCTCTCGACGCCCAAGGGCATCGTGACCGACTCGACGGCACGTTCCGAGCGCGTTGGTGGCGAAGTGCTGGCCTACGTCTGGTAAACATTCAGAATTGAGTGAGTAGGGAATATGTCTCGTATCGGAAAACAACCCGTGAAGATCCCCGCCGGGGTCACCGTGAAGCTGAACGGTGGCCTTCTCGAGGTGGGTGGACCGAAGGGCCAGCTCAAACGCGACACGTTCGGACGCATCAAGCTCGCCATCGACGGTGGCGCGGCCAATGTCGCTCCGACAGACGAAGTTGAAGGCGGAAAGTATTGGGGCCTCTATCGGACACTCTTGGCCAATATGGTCGAAGGCGTCACGACAGGCTTCACTCGCCAGCTTGAGCTCGTTGGAACTGGTTATCGTGCGCAGATGCAGGGTAAGAATTTGCAGCTGACAGTTGGTAAGTCTCATCCTGTCATCATGGAACCCCCGACTGGTGTCACTTTTGAAGTGAGCAAAGAAGGCAAGGTTGTGGTGACTGGCTCAGACAAGGAGACTGTCGGCCTCGTTGCTGCGAATGTTCGTTCGTCTCGTCCGCCGGAACCCTATCATGGCAAGGGCGTTCGCTACGTAGGCGAAGTCATTGCGACGAAGGTCGGCAAGTCCGCCGGTAAGAAGTAACTTTGAAGTTTCGTGACTCCTGTATGTGAGCAGGGGTCGTGGAGGAAACCATGTACAAGCTTGTCAATCGTAGAAAAATCCGCGCTTACCGCAAGATGCGCTTTTGGCGTCGGCGCCAAAGCGACCTCAGCAAGCCTCGCCTCTGCGTTTTTCGCAGCACGCGCCACATTCAGGCCCAAATCATTGATGACGTGAAGGGTGTCGTTCTTGCGAGCGCAAGCTCTGTTGAGAAAGATGTTCGTTCTTCGGGCCTAAAGGGCAAAGCCGTTGCGCAAAAAGTTGGTGCCCTGGTGGCCGAAAGGGCGAAGAAAGCCGGGACTAGCACCGTCGTGTTCGACCGTAATGGGTTTAACTACCACGGGCGCATTCAGGCACTTGCAGACTCGGCTCGTGAAGCCGGTCTTCTCTTCTAAAGCTGGTCACCGGAGGATTTCGTAATGCAGAATCGTGACAACAGAGACGAAAAGAAAGACCGCTTCGAAGACCGCGTCGTGAGCGTCGCGCGCGTTTCGAAGACGGTAAAGGGCGGCCGCCGCATGAGCTTTTCTGCTCTTGTGGTTGTTGGTGACCGTCAAGGTACCGTGGGTTTTGGCCTCGGTAAGGCCGGGGAAGTTCCCGAGGCGGTCCGTAAGGCCGTTGCTCAGGCGCGCAAGTCGCTCGTAACCGTGCCCCTGGACAAAGAAACTATCCCATTCCTTGTGAATGCAAAGTTTGGCGCGAGCAAGCTCCTTCTGAGCCCAGCTCCGGAGGGAACGGGTATCGTTGCCGGTAGCGCTGTTCGTGCTATTGCGGAGCTGGCGGGGATCCCGAACATCATGGCGAAGATTCAGGGCAGCCGGAATCCCCACAACGTGGTGAAAGCAACTTTTCTGGGCCTCAAGCAGCTCAAGAGCATTGAAGAATACATGAGCGCCCGTAAGTAAGGGTTGAAGGAGTTCCGCGTCATGGCGTCGATTGATTCTAAAAAATTGAAAGTGACTCTTGTGAAGAGCATCGCCGGTCGCTCTGAGACTCAGGTCCGCACACTTCGCTCTTTGGGGCTGAAGAGAATCGGATCGTCTCGGGTGCTTCCGAACGTGAATCCCATCCTGGGTCAGATCAACAAAGTGATCCAGTTCGTCAGCGTCGAACCGGCAGAGTAAGGTAAGGAGTGAAACTGTGAAGATCGAAGAACTTCGCCCGAATGCCGGTGCGCGCAAGGACAGACGTCGTTTGGGCCGCGGCCCCGGGTCTGGCCTGGGCAAGACTGGTGGCAAGGGTGGTAAGGGCCAAACAGCTCGTAAGGGTGGCGGAATTCGCGCAGGATTTGAAGGCGGGCAGACTCCTCTGTATCGTCGTATTCCTAAGCGTGGTTTCACCAACCCTTGTGGAACAGCCGTGGATGCACTCAACCTTCGGGACATCGTCTCAAAGGTGTCAGACGGCATTTTTGATGGCGCATTTTTCGCCAGCGCGAATGCCTATATGAAGCTCCTCGGCGAAGGCGACGTTCCGGCCGGTTTGAAAACCGTCCGCAACGTGCTTCTGTCCGCAAGCGCTCGTGAGAAGCTCGCTGCCAAAGGCGTCACCATCGAAGAATGAGGGGCAGGGAATGGCTCAGCGGGATGATTCGGGAGAAAATGTTCTTCTCAAGCGGTTGTTGTTCACGATTGTGGCTCTCCTCGTCTTCCGTCTCGGCGTGCACATCCCCACTCCTGGAGTGAACACGAAGGCGCTTGTCGATCTTGCTGAACAGCAGGGCGGCGGGCTCCTGAAGATCTTAAATATGTTTTCGGGCGGTGCCCTGAACAGGTTTTCGATATTTGGTCTTGGTGTCATGCCGTACATTTCAGCGAGCATTATTGTGCAGCTGATGACGGTGGTGATACCCGCCTTGGAGCAACTCCAAAAGGAGGGCGGCGTTGGCAGGCAGAAACTCACGCGAATCACGCGTGGGCTTGCTGTCGTGCTCGCTCTCGTGCAGGGCCTTGTGTTCGCGACAGGTCTTGAAGCGGCGCCGGAAACGGCGTCTGGTGCAGCGGTTTTGGAGCCTGGACTGGCATTCAGGTTGACGGCCGCGCTCATTCTCACGGCGGGCACTTGCTTCGTCATGTGGTTGGGTGAGCAAATCACTGAAAAGGGAATGGGCAACGGTATTTCGCTTCTCATTTTTGCTGGTATCGTCGCCAGTTTCCCTTCAGGCGTGGGTTTTGTGGTCAGCGGTCTTCGCGATGGTAGCGTCTCGATTTTGACGGCGGCTGGACTCGCGTTTTTTCTCTTGGCGATCGTTTGGGGCATTGCGTTTATCGAGCAGAGCTACCGTAAAATTCCCATTCACCATGCGAAACGGGTTGTTGGGAATCGAGTGATGTCTGCCCAGGCGACCCACCTTCCCTTAAAGGTAAACATGTCGGGTGTGATTCCCGCGATTTTTGCCAGCACACTTCTCGCTGTTCCGGCGACGTTTGCGGGGTTTGGGGGAAGCTCTTCGAGTATTTGGATAGCGGAATTGTTCCCGAACAGGTGGTTGTACAATGTTATTTTTGCATTGTTGGCTCTGTTTTTCTGCTACTTCTATACGTCGATTACGTTTAAGCCCGACGATATTGCTGAGAACCTGAAGAAGCAAAATGCGTATATTCCTGGCATTCGTCCCGGCAGCGAGACGGCCGAGGCGCTCGACATGGTGGTGACTCGCCTGACATTGGCCGGTGCGGTTTATATGAATCTTGTCGTGCTCATTCCCGCGTTGGTTGGGTCGAACATGGCAGAGACAATCAACTTTGGCGGAACTTCTCTTCTGATTGTGGTTGGTGTTGGTCTCGAGACCGTGCGGCAGGTGAGTGCTCAGCTCGCGACCCAGCGGTACGACGAACTGATGTTTTCGGGCCCCAAAGGTGGTTCTGGGCCTTCTGGTCTTGAGCCGAGTTTGACAGGGGGCAAGTCTTGAAGGTTGTCGTTCTGTTTGGGCCGCCAGGGGCTGGCAAAGGAACCCAATCGGGCCTGCTCGCGAGTCGATTGGGAGCCCACCACGTCTCGACGGGGGGGCTCCTAAGAGCTCAGATAGCGAGTGGAAGCCCTCTGGGACACCGAATCAAATCGATCGTTGAGTCGGGCCGACTCGTTGATGACTCGACGCTTTTCGAGGCGCTTGAAGCCGAACTTGCTTCCTTGCCGATGGAACCAGAGGGGGTGCTTGTTCTCGATGGAGTGCCTCGGACGGAAAGCCAGGTGGAGAGGCTCGATTCGAGCCTTGCCTTGAAAAATTTGAAGGTCGATGTGGTTCTGTATGTCTCTGCACCTGTGCAGAAGCTTGTGGAGCGGTTTGCGAGGCGTTGGGCCTGTCGAGCGTGCGGTGCCGTTTTTTCACTCGAGAATGCCGAGGTTGCAGCATCGACAGCGTGCAGCTCATGTGATGCAACCGGTTCACTTTTCCGACGTGTTGACGATGCGCCCGAGACGGTGGAGCGTCGGTTTCGG
>JADCJN010000083.1 GCA_020247005.1 Silvanigrellales bacterium | reverse complement strand
GTCTGCTACGACCCTGAAGAAGACCCTGATATTCTTTTGCAAGCTCTTTGAGCTTTGGATCCATGGATTCCTCCGTTCAATTTGAAACGGAGGCTACGTGGCCCTCCCTGGTGTTTCCAGGAAACTCACCGAGGGCTCACCTCGAGAACGAATCCGCGAGATCCAATGAGCCGCGCGCCTGAGGCACGCGAGGCAAGCTCTTCCTCACGCAGAGAGATTGAGGTCGGCTCAATCCGCACTGGGACGAAAGCGCTTTGCTCAGGAAATTCTCTACGCCATGCGAGAAGCGTCGAAGTTCCTATTTTGTGGAGCTTGCAAAACGCATGAACCGTAAGCCCGCTTCGTCGGAACTCGACAACCAGCTTGAGCCTTTGCTCCGAACTTCTTTTCACTTGCTTTGGCATGTTGAAGTCTCCTTGGGTTAGGAAGACCTCAGGCTACAGGGTCAAATCTCGATGAAAACATGTCCCGCGTGAAGCGCTTACGGTTGAAGGGCACTTCCTCTATATACCAGGCATAGTCAGGGAGATCGGAGCCCATGTCACAGGCCCCTCTTTGTCATCGATTCAAGTTGCGGGGACGATCCTGCGAACCCGCGGGAGCATCGTGGTAATCGGGGCGTGGATCGTCGTTCGGCTGACCGCCTACGACGTAACGAAACGTATTAACTGTTAGGAGAAAGTCGCCCAAGGAGTTCGATCGGGTTTTCTCGAACCCGATTGTGAACGAATCAAGGCCCACTTGCCCGGCCTGCAAGTGGCAATGCGCGCAGCTTGATCGCGTGAAGGTCGTCTCGAAGTAAGGATTCGCGCACCACTGATGACCGCCCGTTTCCGATTTGATGAGGTCGAGAATGTAGCCAAGTGTTTTTTCATTCCTTTCGCCTTTCCAAGATTCGCTCGGCCGCTGGTCGCCTTCATCAAAGCCGGACTGTGCGCACATCTTGAAGTTGGAAAACGCTGGAAACGCGGACGCCAATCCGGCGGGACGGTCGGAGCCGAAGTCTTCGTTCGGGGTGGGGCTCCACCAAAAAGATGCCCAGATCCACTCATCCACTTCTTTGGTGGTAACGTGCAGGCCGATGAGGTCCCAATATTGTTCATCTGACGTTCGAATAGCAAAAGTTTCGTGGTCGTGAATTTCGCGTTCGCCCGCGTCGAAATACATCCCCCGGGTCGTACGCGCATCAACCCACATTTTGACCATACTTTTGAAGGAGGTGTCGTAGACCGGGACCTTCCCTTTGCCGTAGGACCAAGATGCCTTGACGGCGACGGCGTCTCTTGGGAACTCGGAGTCGAAACACAATGCCCAGACGTTGGCCGAATCGCGTGGCCGTTGAGGAGGCTGCAGATTGGACGCTATCTCTCGCGGACCAACTTTCGAGTTCCTGCAATTTCTTAACCGCTCAGCATTGACAAGGTAGTGTTTCAGCAAGGAAGGCGAGAAAAAAGTTGCATTCAAAGGGCGCAGGCTGCCGCGTTCTTCCGGTGTCACACCTCGGAAGCGCCGGGTCTCTTCCGGCAGTGCTTTCGCAGACGCGGAGTAACGCTCAATCAATTGGGCCTTGTAGGTCGCAGTATATGCGATCATCGCCAGATCCGCGAGTTCGTCGATTCGAGTTTGCGGTAGCGTCTTGATTCCACGCGCCGATTCCTTGAGAACGCGTCGGTCGAAGTCTTCGAAGATGAGGATGAAATCCTTTACGTCGAACCAAGTGTACCAAAGCGGTACACTCATGCTTCGAGAGCCATCGCTTGTCGTCAAATTAACGGGTTGTGAAACTTCATCGAGCGCACGCCAGGCATAACGTCTCCTCTCGCGTGCATTCGTATTCACGACGCTCGAAAGTTCAGCGCCAGTAATCTCCGCCGTTCGGTAATCGCTCCCCACTACTCGGGTCGCAGGGCGATTCACCGCACTGAGGTGAATAGAATCGGTCGAGTGTGATTCACCTTTGTGTATGGCTGACTCGCGTTCGCGAGACCTTAAGGCAACCATTAAAGCCGCGCCCAAAAACGCGGCGAACATAAAGAAATGCCACGTTCTTATTTTCATGGTGTCTCGCTCAACCTGATCTGTTCGCGCTTCATCCAGTCGAGGAGTGCCGAACGTTCTTCGGCCCGCCAGCGCTCCCTACCAGGCGGCATCTTGGTCAATTTGTCGTTTGTGCAATGACCTTGAATGCAAACAATAGCCCGTCCAAGGTTCCGTTCTGTCATGGCGGGGCCGTCGAACCTCACATCAGCCGAAGGCATGCCTACGCGATGGCAGGGCACGCAGTTCGCCTGGAGAAGCGGTTCCGCTTCGATATAAGATCTGAGACGCAATTTCGGCCGCTTTGCATCGTCAGCCCAGCCGGAAGTCGAGGCGAGAGCTAGGACTATCGAAACGACAAAGTTCAGCGCGCTTCTCCGCATGGTTTATCGCCCCGCCGAGTCGTCGTGCGTGCGTGGTGTATAAAGTCGCTCGAAGTTGGGATTCGCATTCAGTCCATACCATTGCGAGGTTGGTGCGAATGCCGTTCGGCTTGGGCTACTGGGGTCGCAGGGGTAGCCTGGGTAACGGCTAGGTGAGTCGGCTATGTTGATGTCGAGGCGATACGGATCAGCAAGCTTGCTGACCGTGCCGAGTCCCCAATCTGCGACGAGATCTCTGGGTCGGAAGTGCTGCATCCAGCACAACAGCTTGTCGGCATCTTCAGGCTGAATCGCAAGGCAACCGACGGTTCCCGGAGCTCGCCCCTCATTCGCGTCGACGTGAAAGTAGAATTCTCCCCGAGATCCGATTGAGTTGATGATCGGGATCCCGAAAGGTCCCATTCCTTCGATCGCAGGATTGGGGAAGCGCGCCGTAAAGTCTCCCGTGGGGAAGCCGCTCGGATATTTTGGAGAGGGGACAGTAGACATCGGCCTTGCCCAGTCGACGTCTCCGAGGCGATAATATCCTTCCGAAAGAGGTTCACCCGAGCCTGGAATTCCGGTCTCAAGTGGCTTGAACTCACTTTGATTCTGTTCGAATTGACCGTTGAATCTGAAGTCCCCGTACGAGCGAACTTCCCCCTCCTTAAATTTAGTGAACTTGTTAGTTCCGCCGCTGTATCCAAGCATGAAATCGACGGCGCATCCTTCGGTTCCCTTCGCATCTCCTTGGACGAGGAAGATATTCAATCGCTCAAGCAAGTAAACAAGTCCAGGTATGCCATCCTTTGCGGGCTGCCTTCGATCGATCCAAGCGAACATCGGCGAGTCATTGGGAACGAGAGTGCGATGCCTGACGACCCGGACATACATGTTTCCTGCCGGATTGAAGTTCGAACATGCCGCGGGATTTCCGCCCGCGCTGTTCACCGCGACCGTCGACAGAGCAGTCGAACCTGCTCCCTCTTTTTGGCATCCTCCGACGGTGATTGCCGACAACCCGGCCGCAATAAGCACTCCAACGCCTGTGCGGTGCCTCAACGAAGTTTGAAGGAATGTGTCAATGCGTCGCTTCATTTGGCAAATACTCCCAAGGATTCTATCGTTCCATCTGAATCATCATGCCTTCGGGGATGCGGAGCTTTGAACGCGTCTCTGTGTCGAGCGCGCAATCTGCATCTTTCCGGGCCGCGTCGTACTCTTGGAAGACGAAACTCCTCAGACGTGTATACAAAGCGGTGTCTTTTGGCTGGATGCATTGGAAAGAGGATGTCTCGCGACGCTGCCCCCCGAGTAGCGACAAGATGTTTATCATTCCTGCTGCTTCCGTGGACACAGTCCCATATGATTCTCGGACGGTCGCCCGCACCCCGAAAACACTTTCGCCTGTCCCAATCGACTCGGATTTCGTCCAGGCCGCAGGGCAGATATCCCCCGAACTGGGACAAGTGACTGAGCCAGGAACTTTTGCCGCCCACTCCCGGCTTTGTTCGCAAGTGGTGCGAACCATAGACTCGATGGCAACTTCCTGCTCAGCCATTTCCGGAGACATAGAGCACACGGTTTTGTTGCTGATGCCTGCCCGGAGGCGGGTCTTGGCCGTGCAACCTGCATGTGCGAAATTTTCCGCTGCTATCCGCATCAAACCTAGCACCGACTTAATGCTCTCGCTCTCTCCTGGTTCCGCGCACTTCATAACGTCATCATGTTTGTGCGCAGGAAACCACCAAGTCATGTTGATGGAGGTGCTGCCGCCGCCGTAAGAAATAGACGTGCCGTCTGTAGGTGGAGTATTGCCGCCGAAGGCTCCGAGGGAAAGGCTGACACCGAGTTTGCCCCCGACTATTTGATTGTACTGTGTCCTTGATATCTTGAAGGTCCCGTTGCCTGCGCAATCTTTCGATTCAAGCTCGGATCGCATGTCGGCAATTTTCGCCGCGATTGCTGAACGCG
Organism: Silvanigrellales bacterium; assembly: GCA_020247005.1. Lineage (GTDB taxonomy): Bacteria > Bdellovibrionota_B > Oligoflexia > Silvanigrellales > Silvanigrellaceae > JADCJN01. The sequence continues at coordinate 10,354 of JADCJN010000083.1, read as the reverse complement.
CCGTTTCGCTGAGTTGGCCCACAGAATTGCACTGGATGACCGTTTCCCGCCCAGCTTGTCGATAGTTGGACATGTTCACGGCTTCTGTGCCTCGGAGGAACTCGGCGCCAGGTTTCTTTGGCTCCGAACTGGCCACACCCGCGCCATTTTCGTTCTGGCATGCGCTCAACGTGACGAACAGCCCGAGCACAGACCCGAGGCGCACAATGCAGTTCCAGTTTCGAATTCTCAAACGTGGCATTTTGTAACGCTCCCAGTCGGTAGGCAAAAAAGGCTTCGCAAAGTAAAAAGCGGCGAAGTGATTTCGCATCGCCACTTTTCGGTTGCAATATCAAGTCTTAGCAAGATTCAAGGCTTGATGCCGGCGGCGGCGCAGCCGGCGCCTTGAAGGAGCTTGTCGAGTGTCGCCTGCATCAAGCCACCCTGGCCGTCCTTCCCGAGGATTGCGTAGTACGACTGGGTTCTGTTCGGGGGAACGAACTCTGTGGTTTCGTCTTTGCTCGGTGCCTGGTACGAGAAGGCCACATCGATGCCAACGCTGAACTGGTTGTAGGCTCCGCCCGAACGCGACTCGCTCTCGGAGTTGCCCGAAGACGTTGTCGAAAGGGTGTTGTTGTTGCCAATAGTACCGTTGGTATTTGCTGCGCTATTGGATCCCGCAACGGCGCCGGAGTTTTGATTGCCGTTTTGTTGACCACTTACATTTGAGGCGGAGCTTGAGTTCGCGCTAGCGGTAGCAGCCGCCGAGATTGCTGCGCCGAGAGCATTTTCCACCGTTGCAGTCCAACCGTCACGTCTAGGATAGTGCAAGTCTACCCATGACTGAGGAAGCCCGCTGCAGTAGGTTTTATTTGGAATACTGCATTTGGCGCGGATAGCGTCGAGATCGCTGTACTCATAGCGTTGCCCACGATTTTGGTTTGCCACGATGGTGCCACAGATGCGCATTATGTCAGTGCGGCATTCGTTCTGGCCGGCGGGTTGGCTGAGGTCGACCTTTTGGGAGCCGGAAATCGTTCCGCCAGAGTTGGCGGTACCTAAGCCTGAGCCGTTGCCTTGCGCATTTGCCCTGAAGTTCTGGTCGAAACCTTGAGCCGACTGCGCAACGCTCAATCCGTTGGTTTGCGAAGTGTTGGAACCCTCGAGAAGCTGGCTTTGAGTGATGGCATTCGATTGCGAGCTCGTGCCTCGGCTCGATGCGGTCGAAACAGGAGTGTTGCCGACAGTAAGATTCGCGATGATTCCGCCGGTGAGGCCAAACTTCGCACCTTGCCTATTGATTTTGCGACTCTCGAGGCAAGAACCTGGGTTGTCTTCCTTGTCTTGACTTGTCATTTCGACCTGGCACTCTGCTCTTATTTTATTCTTGAGTTCAGTGTCCTGCGCCATGAACTGCAAGAACCACCGATTCAGCAGTGCGGTGTCTCCGCGGCAAGCTGCTTCCGCTTCTGCCTTGGTGAATGTGATTCCCCCCGTGTTGACGACCACGACCTTTTGCGCGTCGTTTGTAATAAATCCAAACGATGAGCCTTTTGAAGTCGTGCGGCTGAAAGTCGTCATGCCGCCGTCAGGGGAGGGCGGAGGATTGCCTATTGCTCCTGCCGTCTGTGCTCCTTTGTCATTTTGGCAGGCAGCCATCGATACCACAGCAGACAACGCAACTAGACTTTTGATGCCAATCGACATGACTGATTTTCCTTCCAAACGAAGGTTCTTCATTGGGCAGAAAGCAACCGCGCTCACCTGCCAAAAAACCCACTCAGATACGTTCGGCTGGATTCCTGAACACCTGAGTGCGATATGTAATTTTATTGACGGGGTGTGATGTCCCACAATCCCTTAGACCATGAACCCCACCTTTTGCCGCGCTCCTTTGTACTTTCCTGCGGCCGTGGCGCGCTTTCTTGAATGTTGGGCGACATAATAAATCCCCACCTGACGACATAAAGAATCCCCACCCCTCGTCAGAGGATTCCGGATGACTTCGCCGAGGTATTGTCAAATGTTGTGGATGAGCCTCAGGCGGCCTTCTTTATTCCATCCACGAACTCGACTTTTTCGATCACGTCTTTCAGCAACACGGCTTCGCTCAGTTTTCTCCACCTACGCGCCGCGCTTTGAATCAGCTTGAATGCCATCATCAACTCGGCAGTTCCGTTACCTGGGCCTTTAGTCCTGTAAGTGCGCAGGCGCACTGTTGCGAACGTCGACTCGATTGGATTCGTCGTGCGGAGATGCTTCCAGTGCTCCGCAGGAAAGTCATAGAACGTCAGCAGGCGCTCGCGGTCTTTTGCAAGACAGTCGACGGCCTTTGGGTAACGCGAGCGGTATCGCTTCTCGAAGTGCGCGAACGCCTTTTCCGCATCGGCCTTCGTGGCTGAGTTCCAGATCTCTTGAAGCTCACTTTTCGCCTCCACTTGTTGGCTTTTGGGAAGCGCGTTCAGCACGTTCGCCGTCTTGTGCACCCAGCAACGCTGAATTCGCGTCTGTGGAAATTCCTCCGCCAGAGCCGCCCAGAATCCAAGTGCACCGTCACCAACGGCAACTTCCGGAGCTGCTTCGAGGCCGCGTTCCTTGAGTGACGCAAGCAGCGACTTCCACGAGAGCCTGCTTTCACGTACGCCATCCTCCATCGCGACGAGTTCCTTCGTGCCATCTTCCCGAACGCCGACAATGACAAGCACGCATTGACGCTCACCTTCGCCAAGCCGGATATTGAAGTACACGCCGTCAGCCCACAGATAGACAAACTTCTTGCCCTGCATTGATTCCTTGCGCCATGAGCGGAACTCCTGCTCCCAAACTTGCTTGAGGCGCACAACGGTGTTTGCCGAGAAGCCGCGGACGCCATCACCGAGCAACGCCTGCAAGGCTTCCGGAAAGTCGCTCGTGGAAATACCCTTGAGATACAACCACGGCACGAGGTCCTCGATGCTTTTTGTCTTGCGCAAATACGGCGGCAGGATCTTGCTCGAAAAGGCAGAGACTTTCTTGCCTTCCTCATTGCGCCGTTTGTCATGCACACGCGGTGTTCGGACTTCCAAAGGCCCAAGCGGCGTGATGATATCGCGCGCACGAGCGTGTCCATTGCGCACCACCAAGCGCTTTCCTCGCTCGTCACGTGAGTCGGCGCAGGAGGAAATGAAATCTTCGACCTCGGCCTCAAGCGCGGCGACGAGCATCTTGCGGGCGCCTTCGCGCATGATTTCCATCAACAAATCCTTGGGGGCGTTTGCTTCACTTCCAACAAGGGACAGGATAGGTATCGTCATAACGGCATACTCCTCTTGGTTTCGTCACCTTCGGTTTATGCCGCCCTCCTTCTCACGTCACGCTGCCAGTTCTTCAAGCAACGTCACGCCGGTGTTCCAATCTCCGATCCACAACATTTGCGAATACCTCAAGTCGAAGCTCGGTGCGGCAATGACATACCTTGCAAATCAGTGGGACACGCTCGTCGTTTTCCTCACTGATGGACGCGCTGCGCTGTCTAACAACCACATGGAAAACCACATCCGCCCCTTCGCCGTGGGCCGGAAAAATTGGCTCTTCTCTGATACCGTCCGCGGTGCGGACGCGAGCGCAATGCTCTACACAATCGTCGCAACCGCACGCGCAAACCAAATTCCCGTGGGCACCTACCTCGAATGGCTGCTCAAGGAGCTACCAAAAGCCGAGGCAAAGCCTCGCAAAGGCAAGCTCGACCTCTCGCCGTTCATGCCTTGGGCCTTCAGGGCACGAGCCGCCGGGAACTGAACAAATCCTCGTTCGTCAAGACGTCATGTGGATGCAGGCGCTGAAGCGCTTACCGTACCCTTCCTTGCACCCGGCAAGGGCGAAGACGACGTGAAGCCGGGAGTGATCGAGTCCGTGACTTGCGACGAAGATGAAGGAAAATGGAGATGCCCCGAGGGGCGACTCCTACCCGAAGCCAAAGAGCGCGACGGAAGACGACAACTCGCACTGCCACAAAACTTCTGCGGCGACTGCCCGCAACGAAACGGGTGCCCGCTCTTTGAGAAGCAGGGCCGACGCGCAAGCCTTCCTCCCGAGAAAGCGCGAGCGGCCCAACAACGAAACGCCGAACGGATCAGAACCCCCGAAGGCAAGGCAGTCTACAAAAGGAGGAAGGCGATCGTGGAAGCACCATTCGGCAACATCAAAAACAAAGGGATGCGGATCCTGGCGAAAGGAAGCCGCAAGGTGGATGTTCGCATCAAGCTCTTCGCTTTGGCGCACAACGTAGAGAAAATCTTAGGCCACAGGGCAAAGCAAGTAGCCGCCTGAAGAGAAGGGCAGCCAGGAGCGGGTGCGTTCGCTCAGGAATGCGGCGTCAGCCGCGCTGATGGGTCGAATGCGCCGTGCGCTCCTAGCGTCGTTGAACGATACGACTTTGCCCCCAGGGCCGCGAAGTTTTCCACGCTTGGCCTTTGCACGCCATTCATTCAAAGTGGCCACGCTTACACCAAGCTCCTTGGCGATTGTCGCGATGGTCGCAGCTGACGTTTCCGTCAGCTTGACAGCCTCGACCTTGATCTCATCCGAATACCGTTTTCTCGTGGACATAATTGAAAAACCTCTCTGGGGCTTGGCTACCCCGGATTCTGTGTCCACTCAACCGGTACCACTCCATGATTCGATGGGGGTCCTCAAGCGGCCAAGGCTGTCAAGCCAGGCTGCGCAACAAAGTGGCGGTCGGCCTCATGACACAGGCCTCACATGGTGAGCACTTCTTTTTCTTTCGCAGCACAGAGCTCATCGACCTTCTTAGTGTGCGAGTCGGTGAGCTTTTGGATATCGTCGTTGGCGCGCTTCACTTCGTCTTCCGACCAGGAGTGATCCTTCGGTGCGGTTTTCGACTTGTTGTTTCCTTCCTGACGGTGGTGCCGGATAGTGACTTTCGCGTCTTCACCGGCCTTCTTCACCTGCTTGGCAATTTCTTTGCGACGCTCTTCCGACAAAGCAGGAATAGGCACACGGATGATTTTGCCATCGTTGTTGGGCGTGAGGCCCAAACCAGATGTGAGAATGGCTTTTTCGATGGCGGTGAGCTGCGACTTGTCGAACGGGTTCACCGTCAGGAGTCGGGGCTCGGGCGCGGCAACCGTGGCCACCTGATTGAGGGGCACGTGAGAACCGTAGGATTCCACACGCACGCCATCGAGAATGTTCGTGCTCGCGCGGCCCGTGCGGATTTTCGTGAGGTCGCCCTGGAGCGAGACAATGGTCTTTTCCATGCCTTCTTTGACTTTATTGACGAGCGCGTTTCTATCCATGGCCAGAGATCCTCTCAAAAGAGCAGTGGTTCTACAAACCACTCTCTATAGCCAAGAAGACGCGCCCTGGCAAAGCAGGGGGCCTTCAGCCGCCTACGCCGCTCCTGCGGAACTGCTTTTTCACCTTCTCGACTTCGGTCCAGACGATTTCTGAGGTCTCAATGGCGGTCAGACGCATTTCCACCTGATAGGTGACTGTCTTGTAGCCACCCTGCTGAGAAACGATGCTCGAAATCGCCCCGACGAGGAAAAAATCGGCGCCGTATTGGTTGCCTGCTTTTTTGGCTTGGTCTTTTCGGGTGGTGCCCGAGTTTTGGTAGCGATACTCGTCCAGGATCTTTTTGCGCTGTGCGCCATCGAGAAAGCGAACCCGTCCGGAGTTGATAAGTTCATTGCGAACAGACTCAAACACGGCCTTCGTGTCAATTTGCTCTGACGTGCGGTTTTCGAAGTCGTCGACCAGCACGAAAGGCTTCTGCCCTTTGCTTTCGGCGGTGTAGTTGGCAAGCCATGCCTTCGAGAGGGCGCTTTTGATCATCTTTTCGCCAATGAGCCGGGCGTCGGTGTCGCTCCAGCGGTCGTCGACGATTTCCACCTTATTGGGGTCGGCGTAGTTGCCTTCAAACGACGAGCGGCAACCACTGAGCATCGACAAAACCGTCAGGGGAGCAAGGGTTGCGAGGAGGCGAAGGGGGGCCTGAAACGTCATGGGGAAGCATTCCTTTCGGTGCGGGTACGCCCAAGCCTCGGATTTCGGTGCCGCTGATTTTCGTCAAAAGAAGGGGCCTGGGCGAAAGGAGTATAGGGGGCGGGTTCACCCCTCGGCAAGGACAGCCTTTTTTCCCCGTCCGCTAGACACTCTTCAAGTTTCTCTGGAAAGCTCCGATACGAGAAAGGAACCCAACTTTTTTTCGGAGGAACTCATGAACACCCGCACCGACGGCCGACTCAGCTCCCTGACCGCCGCCCTGCTTCTGTCGTTCACAAGCTTGGCCTCCGTGGCCTGTTCCACCGAAGACCCGAAACAAAGCAAGCAAGCCACTTCAGCTTCCACATCGGCAGTGGCTTCAAGCGAAGCTCGGCCCGTGGCCGCAGCTCCCCGGCAGGGCATTCGAGGCTCCAGTGGCGATGGCGAAAATGTTGTTGTGAGACGTGCCGACGGCAAATCACCTGGAGGCGACCTCGGACTCGTTGCAGGATGCGGCGAGAAGAAATACGACGCTTCCAAAGAGGCATCGGCCGCAGCTGCCGAATGCGATGTCTCCTCGGAGTCCAATGAAGCCCGTTGATGCGCGCTCCCCGCTCTGGAAAAAAAAGCAGGTCTCCTCGCCTCTCAAGGTCGATGGGGACCTCTTTTTCGATTTTCTCGTTATTGGCAGTGGCATTGCGGGAGCGAGTCTAGCCCTCAAGCTTGCCACACTCGGCAGAGTGGCCATCGTCTGCAAAGAGACCCTCCTGGAGACGAACACGCGGTACGCTCAAGGCGGCATCGCCTCGGTCTTCCTTGAAAACGACAGCTACGACGAGCACACCCGCGACACCCTGGTGGCGGGTGCGGGCCTTTGCCACGAAGACGTGGTGCGCAAAGTGGTGAGCGAAGGGCCCGGCTGCATCCGCGAACTCATTGGCCTCGGGGTGGAATTCACGCCATCAACCAAGCCCGATGAACCGTTCGAATACCACCTCACCCGCGAGGGTGGGCACAGCGCGCGCCGCATTATTCACTCCGCTGACGTCACGGGCTTCGCCGTGCAGGCGGTTCTGGCCGACAAGGTCCGTACTCACCCCAACATCACCGTTTTTGAGCACCACACGTGCGTGGACCTCATTATCACCGACAAAGCCTGCCCCGACTTCTCGCGCAACCGCACCCTGGGCGCCTATGTGCTTTCGGACAAGGACGCCCGTATTTTTTCTCTCCTCGCACGAGGCACCTTTTTGGCCACAGGGGGGCACGGCAAACTCTACCTGTACACAACCAATCCTGATTCAGCGACCGGAGACGGCGTTGCCATGGCCGCACGCGCCGGTGCCCGCGTTGCGAATCTTGAATTCATGCAGTTCCACCCCACTTGCCTCTACAGCCCCCAGGCAAAAAACTTCCTTATCAGTGAGGCCCTTCGCGGCGAGGGGGCCATCCTCCTCTCGCGCGGTGGCGAGCGGTTCATGGAGCGGGTCGACCCACGGCTTGAACTCGCCCCACGTGACATCGTTGCGCGTGCCATTGACGCTGAAATCAAGAGGACAGGGGAACCCTTCGTGCTCCTCGACATTTCTCACAAGCCCGCCGACTTCATCCGCTCCCACTTCCCCAACATTTACCAACGCTGTCTCGAACTCGGCCTCGACATCACGAAAGAACCCTTGCCGGTCGTTCCTGCCGCTCACTACAGCTGCGGCGGAGTGGTCACCGACTCCCGCGGACGCACGGGCATCAAAGCCTTGTGGGCCCTGGGCGAAGTCGCGTGCACAGGGCTGCATGGAGCCAATCGCCTCGCAAGCAACTCCCTTCTGGAAGGGCTCGCCTTCGCCTCGTTCGTGTTTGAGGACGTGAAAATCCTTTGGGACGACCTCGGGAAAACGCAGTTTCCAGAGGTGCCCCGGTGGGAAATAGGCAAGGCCGGCGAGGCCGATGAAATGAGCGTGGTGAGCCAGCTCTGGGACGAAATTCGCCGCACGATGTGGAACTACGTCGGCATTGTGCGCTCTGAAAAACGCCTTGCGCGGGCGGAAGCCCGCATTCGTCAGATTGTGGAAGAAATCGATGCCTACTACTGGGACGTCGTCCCCTCGCGCGCTCTGATTGAAGTGCGGAATCTGGCCACCGTGGCGCACCTCACCGTGAAATGCGCTCGTGCGCGGAAAGAAAGCCGGGGCATCCACTTCTCGCTCGACTATCCGCACGCCGACGACGCCCGGTTCCAAAAGGACACCGTGCTCACCTAAGCGTCCTCCGCTCCGGGCGGACTGCCCTTGACATCCCAGTGCCGCCGCTTAGGCTTCGGTCGCCACGAACAAACATGGTGACCAGTCAAAGAAGCAAGGAGGCCAACAATGGCAAAGACCATCCGTCCCCTGAACGACCGTATTCTCGTGCAACGTATCGAAGCCGAAGAAAAGACGGCAGGCGGCATCCTCATTCCCGACAACGCGAAAGAAAAGCCTGCAGAAGGCCGCGTTGTGGCCGTCGGAAGCGGCAAACTCCTGGAGAGCGGCAACCGCCGCACTCCCGAAGTCAAAGTCGGCGACCGCGTGCTTTTCGGGAAGTGGAGCGGAAGCGAAGTGAAGCTGGAAGGCAACGAGCATCTTCTTCTGAAGGAAGAAGAAATTCTCGCCATCCTCGAAAGCTGATTTCCCGAGTCTCTCCCCTCGTCTTTTTCATCCAGCCGAACAGGAGCCAGTTCACATGGCCGCTAAAATGATCTCTTTCAACGAATCCGCTCAGCGCAAAATTCTGACGGGCGTGAACACGCTCGCCGCCGCTGTGAAAGTGACCCTCGGACCCAAGGGACGCAACGTCCTCATCGAGAAGTCCTTCGGCGCTCCGCTCATCACAAAAGATGGCGTCACTGTTGCAAAAGAAATTGAACTTGAAGACAAGTTCGAAAACATGGGCGCACAGCTCGTCAAGGAAGTCGCGAGCAAAACGAACGACGACTCCGGCGACGGCACCACCACCGCAACGGTGCTTGCCCAGGCCATTTACCGCGAGGGCTTCAAAATGCTCTCTGCCGGCCACAACCCCATGGAGCTCAAGCGCGGCATCGACTCAGCCGTGGAGTCGGTCATTGCAACGCTGAAAAGCTACGCTCGCCCTGTCCAAGGGTCCGGCGAAATTGCCCAGGTCGCGTCTATTTCGGCGAACAACGACCCCACCATCGGCAAGATGATTGCTGAAGCCATGGACAAAGTGGGCAAGGACGGCGTCATCACCGTAGAAGAAGCCAAGGGCATCGACACTTCGGTTGATGTTGTGGAAGGCATGCAGTTCGACCGCGGATACCTTTCTCCGTACTTCGTCACCGATCAAGAGCGCCTCGAAGTGGTTCTTGAAAACCCCTACATCCTTCTCTTCGAGAAGAAAATTGGCTCGATGAAGGACATGATTCCCCTGCTCGAAGGCATCGCGCGCAGCAGCCGCCCCCTTCTGATCATCGCGGAAGACGTGGAAGGGGAAGCTCTCGCCACGCTCGTGCTCAACAAGCTTTCGGGCACGCTGAAAATTTGCGCCGTGAAGGCCCCCGGCTTCGGCGACCGCCGCAAGTCCATGCTGGAAGACATCGCCATTCTGACGGGCGGCACTGTCATTTCGGAAGACCTCGGCATGAAGCTGGAAACAACCCAGCCTTCCGACCTTGGCCAAGCTGCCAAAATCGTCATCGACAAAGAAAATACGCTGATCACCGGCGGACAGGGCAAAGACACCACCCTGAAAGCGCGCGTGAATGAAATCCGCTCCCAAATCGAAAAAACGACCAGCGACTACGACAAGGAAAAGCTCCAAGAGCGCCTTGCGAAGCTTGCCGGCGGTGTGGCTGTCATCCGCTTGGGTGCCGCAACGGAAATCGAGCTCAAGGAAAAGAAGGCTCGCGTGGAAGACGCTCTGAACGCGACCCGCGCAGCGGTCGCAGAAGGCATTGTGGCCGGCGGCGGCGTCGCCATTCTTCGCGCCTCGCGCGACCTTGCCACCAAGGTAAAGTCGGCAAATGCGGAGCAGAAGGCCGGCATCGACCTCGTGCGCCGCGCACTCGAAGAACCCATTCGCACCATCGCGTTCAACGCAGGCCTTGACGCCTCGGTTGTGGTCGACAAGGTTCTTTCGAACCCATCGAATTCTTTCGGGTTCAATGCCCTGACCGAAACCTACGAAGACCTCATTGCAGCTGGCGTCATCGACCCCGTGAAGGTCACGCGTTGCGCGCTGCAGAACGCGGCCTCGGTTTCGAGCCTCCTGCTCACAACCGATGCACTCATTTCCGAGCGCCCCAAGAAAGACTCCGGCGCCGGCGCTGGAATGGGCGGCGGCATGGGCGGCATGGGCGGCATGGGCGGCATGGGCGGCATGGGCGGCATGGGCG
>JADCJN010000082.1 GCA_020247005.1 Silvanigrellales bacterium | reverse complement strand
GGCGGTGTTCAAGGCCCATTCGGCCTTCAGGACTGAAGACGCTTTCCAGCACAATTTCATCGCGAAGGACAAGTGGGGTGGATTTCAGGACACACCTTCTTTCCTGTTCACTGTGTAGAAGACGGTGGCACGACGAACACACGAGAAGGGTTCTCGAGTTTTCGAAATATGCAAAAACAAAAAGGAAAGTACCATGTCTGTCCGCTCAAGCCTGTTCTCAATTGTTCTTGCATCCTCCGTCGTCTCTTCCTTAGGCCAAGGCGACGCCTCGGGGCTCACTGTTTTCCCATCTGATGAGAACTTGCAAGCATTTCGGGGTGGCATCGTTTTTTCAGCATCTTGCACAGTTGAAGCGCTTCCGCGTTTCTATGTGAGTGGATTGACGGTCAAGGACTGCGAAGTCTTACAAACCTTTACACCCTATAAATTAGACGCAAGTGTCATAATTCTTCCAAAATACATCAGCGTGCTTGGGACTTCTCCCCAGAACCCAAACAAGCCCCAAAACCTAATTTACGGAAACGTAGGTGCACAGGTCACGCTTTTCCTGGAGACAGTGATCGTGGAAACGCCCATTGACCAGTACAACCTAAGAGATATTGTTCGATTAAAGCTGGCAAATCCTCGATAAAGGGCAATCCCCCCGCTCGTCTGTGTCAAGGAGGTCGCCCAAGTTCAACTCTTTGCGTGAGAAGGACTAAAAGAGAGCGCTCTAAAGTCAAAATGCTGGCAGATGAGGGGGGATTCAAAATTCCGACGTTGGCGGTGCGCACATGCATTAGAATCCGTAAGTTCATTCACCTACGCTGAACGACGGAGTGCCCATGAAGACGCGGAAATTTGTCGCCTGCAGCCTGTTTCTTTTCGTTTCAATCGGATGCAAAGCGAGGAATTTCAACACCTCCGTGAAGGACGCGAACACGAGCGTGGCGGTTGAAGGCATCGTCCCCATCGCTCCATGGTCGGGGCGGCTGATTTTTCCTGAAGTGCGTCGAGACGATCAGTCTGTCGACTTCGAGGTCCACACTTCCCCGAACAAGTCCCTTGAGCCTGCAAATGTGGGGGGCGAATGGACCTTCAAGGTGGTCTCACTCCGCTGGGTCGGGTCGCCAGACACCCGGCCACCTGGTGTTGACGTTGAATTCACTTCGGCCGTGAAGAAATGGGTCGGCGAGAAGGCGGGAGTTCCGGGAAAAATCCCCGCACCGTGGAAACTCAACGGCCTGAAGAACGTGGGGCCGTTAGAGTCACTGGCTGCGAATCGCGACCTGGGCGACATGATGGTCCGCTTGAAGGATGCTCAGTTTTCAGACTCCTCCAACACCCTCGAAATTCGCAAGGCGCCTGTTCAAATTTCCGGCTCCCATGTAGCCTTCGTGAAATTCGGAGAAAGCACTGCGCCAGGAGAGGTCAAGGCTTTTCCATACCTCAATGGCGGCTTCTCAACGACCCCAATGACGTTCTCGTTTCCATTGCCATTGAGTCACACGTCCGCGCCAAAAATTGCCCAGAAATTTCGGATTTTCGGACAACCCATTGCCAACGCCAACATCGAAAACACGAAGAACGCACGTCCTCAATCGACCCTCGAGAACATCGACAAGAGCCCGATGAACAATGACGGATGGTACGTCTACGGATTTCCGACGCCCAAAGGTGAATTTCTCATTCAGGCGGTTTTGCCCCGCAAGGCCGTTGCCTTTGCGCCTCAGGCTCCCTCTTCGTCGGAAGCTGTCCGTGGCGAGACACCAAACGCGATGGCGAAAGACTGGCTCGAAAGGCATCTTTGGGACACGAAACGCCTCGAAGAGAATCAAGGGAAAATCACTCAGACGATGCTCCCACACGCTGCGGGAGGCCATTCCGCGAGCTGGAAAATGGGTGACAAATTCGTCGTCCTGAACCTGTTTTCTTGGTTTGCTGTCAACGGCGAAGCGGAACGCAAGAGCCCACTCAGGTCTGGACACTTCGCCATTGGGCTCGGCGAACTTGTTGAAGATCCCTTCTTCAAAGGAAGTCCCAGCGTTCAAATTGAATACAAGCAGATTTACGGCCTTAACGGCGAGCAAATTGTTGCGGGCACCATGGACTGGTCGCATTACCTCGGAAACGTTCACAGGGGATGGGCTTACCTGCGCCCCATCGCCGATCTCCTCATTAAGTTCCCTCCTCTTACGAACACCTATGCGGATGGTGAATTCTCGTCTGCCTGGGACGTTCTTGACTCCGATTTCGAACGCGTGATGAGTTTTTACCGCGTGGGTTCCGGAGACGGCGTTTCGGTTATCTCGGCGGCCAACTCCTGCGCTCAAGATTCGATTCAGAGCATGTATTTGGGATTGTCACGCCTCTTTAGCGCCGATGAGGCGATGGCCTTCGAGGAAGCCACACGACTCCGCAGTGCGATGAAGAGCGCCGCTTCGCCCGATTGGGTGCGTCTCGAGAATTTTTTTATGGGCTCCGAGACAAACATGAAAGAAGAACTTTTTACGAATCTCAATTTCGTGCGGCCCGATTGGGCCAAGAATCTTAAGAACCGCAACGAGTTCGTTCGTCCGAAGAATTTTGTGGGCTCACTTTTCGCGGGTGTCTTAAGTCGCAACTCTATTCTTCCTCGACGGTCGCACGATACGATGACCAAGGTCTTTCTCGAGAATGGTGCCGAGATTGTCGCGCTCCAGTTTCACCAAGTGGGTGGCATAACCCCAGGGCTCTCACCGTTGTCACCTTCCAAATTGGGAAGCAATGACGGCGAAAAATAAAGCAGAATTTGCGAGTGCGCTCGCGTCGTTGCTTGTCGGCTCATGGCTGTTGGTTTGCCCAACGGCAGTTGCTCGGGGGGAAGACTTCGCGCCTGTCCTGCAAAAGACAGCAGACAGGGAAGCGCAACGCTCCGCGTTTCTCGCGTCTGCCGAAGTCGGTTTTCTGGAAAGACTGGGCGAAGTGAAACTGGCATGGAGGCACTACCCCAGGAGCGGAAGCAAGGCGCTCCTCTTGCATGTCATTGGGACCGCGAACTCGTGTGAAGCCCTGTGGGAGACGCACAAGGTTCTGCACGAGCAGGGCAATGCGGTGTTCTGTTACGACCACCGTGGACAAGGGCGTTCAACACGTCTTGGGTACGGGCAAGAAATGGTTCACGTCGACAGCTTCGACGACTACGTTTCCGACCTCGATGCGGTTGTTGATACTCTGGTGTTGCCCCGTGCAAAAGCCAAGGCACTCTCGCTTTTGTCATCTTCTATGGGTGGAGCTGTCTCGTTCCTTTATTTGCAGAATCGATTTTCGAAGTTTTGTTCCCATTTCGCGGTTGCGCCCATGGTCGGCTTGAACACCGGTCGAGCGCCACGGTGGTTGGCTGCCTTTCTCGCAGACCTGGGATGCCTTGTGGGCCGTTGCAAACGTTATTTTCCGGGTCAAGGTGACTGGCGCTCCCAGCCCTTCGGCGTCCACTCTGGAACGAGCGACCCGATGCGTTGGGAGGAAGAGCAGAAGTACTGGAAGTCGCACTCCGAGTTTCGCCACGGTGGGAAGAGCCATGGCTGGCTGAAATCAGCGTTTCAGGCAACGTCGAAGCTCGAGTCGTTCGAAACTCTGGCGCCCTTGCCCACCCGTGTTGCCCAAGCGGGTCTCGACTCCGTTGTTCTTCCCGAACCTCAAGCGAGGCTCTGCGCGAAGAATCCGAAGTGTCGCCTTGAACTTTTTGCACAAGCGCGCCACGGCATTCTCAACGAATCGGACACGGTGCGGCGAAACCTCCACGAGTCGATGCGTTCGTATTTTGCAAGCTGTTCGCCTCACCCCGAATGAGTGAGCCCATAGCCTGACCTGAGAGAGGGGAAGCGAGAGCCCAGCCTCGTTGCTTTCCGAGGGCAGAATCGTTACGTTGCAGCTCGCTTTTTAGGGTGATTTTTTGAAGTCTTGCGTCAAGTGTAGCCCCGCGTGGAGGGATGGAATGTCGTGTCGATTTTGTGGCTCCGCAGCCTCACCGGCTTTTGTCACCGATCTTTGCCTCTCGCGTGAGGTCACCAAACCCCTGATGGAGTGCGCGGCCTGTGGCAGCTATTCTTTTTCTCCGCGTCCAACGGGACCCGAAATTGCGACGTGCTACGTCGACGATTATCGGCGCGACTTCTTTCGCACCCATGCAAAAAACAAAAGGAGAGGGGCCGCCCTGGCGCGCTCGTATGCCCTAGGGGCTACAGGGCGATTTCTTGATGTTGGCTGTTCTATTGGCAGCATGATGGAAGGGTTCCGCGAGGCCTCGGGGTGGGACGTGGCTGGAACGGAATTCGATGGCGAATGCGTCTCCTTTTGCCGTTCGAAGGGCTTGAACGTCACGCAGGGCCTTCTTTACGACAGTGCGGATTTGCCTGCGCCGTTTCAAGTGATTTTGGCCAACAATGTGCTTGAGCACGAGCCCGACCCGGAAAAGTTTCTGAAGGCCGCGCATGGCCTCCTCGCCGAAAACGGGAAACTGATTCTGACTCTTCCCAACGGCCGGGTGGACGCCTACCCCTCGGTTCAGTTGCGCAAGAAAGGGAACGAGCGGGTCACCACTTACAACGAGGGACACATCAATTTCTTTTCGCGCGCTGGGGTGGAGGCGCTTTTGTCGAGAAGCGGATTCCAGGTCGAGGAGTTCAAACCCTTCCACATGAAATTGGCTCTGAAGAAACGATTTCTGTTGCCAGGAAGTGAACGCAAGAACAAGCGAACGTGCGTGGAGAGGCTCACGCGCCCCATTTTGCCGCACAGCGAATTGAAAAGCATTGAAGTGCAGGCCTCACATGACTTCTTGAGCACTTCGCGGAAGGCCTCTGCTGTCGCGATGACGGAAGTCTTCTCGCGCCTTGCCGGCTTTGTTTCGTTGCCATCGTCTTTGGCCAACGACTTCCGTATCGTGTGCCGAAAAAATTCGACGTAGAAATCAGCGGATAAACTGTACGAGACCGAGCGAGAGGCCCGAGGCTCGGAACGGAGCCACGAGCCACCCGTAGTCAAGGCGCACGGCAAGCTCACTGATGTCGGGAAACAGCGCGCGAACGCCCCCTCCCACGCTGTGGGCGGCGCCGTTAGGCCGGTAGTCCACGCTCGTTTGGGTTCGGGTGCGACCCGTGTCGCCCACGTCGGTGAATGCCACGAGCTGCCAATGAACGTATTGTTGGCGTCTCACAATGCGCCGCGTTTCAACGTTCAACATCCAGAGTGTTTGCCCACGGAAGATGTCGTTGGGAAGTCCGCGCACATGGAAAAGCCCCCCCAGCATGTCTTCATCGCCGGCATTTGCCGATGTGCGCCTTTGCCATTCATAACGGGCGGCAAGAAGCACGTCGTAAGGAAGCGTGCGATAGTAACGCGCGGTAATGAACTGTTCCTCGAAAGGGCCCGAGTTTTTCGAAACAGATGCGCCGAGCGTGTACCTATAGAGGAAAGTGGCACCGTCGGCCAGGTTGCCATTGAAGTCCACACGCCCCAATTGCAGTTCCGCCGAGCCATAGGCGCGTGCGTTCTGCGTGGGAGTGGGAAAATCGTTTTTTCTGTTCGCTTCTTTCGCCTCACTGGATAGCTGCTCGTCGGTGAAGCGCCACTCGGAATAGCGCCCCCCAATTCCGGGGGTCACAACGGGCAAAATTTGAGTATTGAGCGAAAGCGTTTTTCGCAGTGTGGCTCCGTAAGTTTGCTGGTGCGAGGTGAATCCTCCGAGCAACTTTGTTTCTTTGTTGTATGTTCGCACCTCGTTGTTTTTTTCTTCGAGCCAGAAGTAGGGCATCACCTCGAACCCCGTGTCGAAGACGTCGGGGTGTTTCATCTGGCCTGTCAAGGAGTTCGCGCCATCGAGGTACTGGTAGGTGAGGTAACCCACCGCGCCGTGGCCAAACAGATTCGCTTCCACCATGCCGGCCAAAATGAGGACGCTTCCGCCTCCCGTCGAGAACAAAAGAACGGGAATGGTGGTCCAGAGTTCGTCAACAAAAAGACGCACAACGACTTCGGCGTCGCCGACGGGCACGAATTCCACTCGAATGGTTTTGAACAGCTTCGTGTTCTTCAGGTTCTGCACCGAGCGCTCGACCTCACCAGGACGCAAGAGTTCGCCCTCGCTCAAAAGAAGACGCCTGAGCAAAAAGCTCGTCCGTGTCTTTGCGTTTCCAAAGACTTCAATACGGCTGACTCGCCGTCCGAAGTGCGGGGTCGACAAGGTTTCCAGTGAAACATCGGAAGGCGGCTCGGGAGACTGCGCATAGAGAGGCAGGGCACCTGCGCACAATGACGTCACGGTGACCGCGGCCAAGCGAGCCAGAAACGGCCGCAAAATACGAAAAGGAAGTCGCTGTAGACACATGACAGGCAATCTAGCATAGCGGCCAAAGGCCCCTCAACCCGCGGCACAAAGAGAGGGTGGTTGCTCCGACACCAAAACGTTCCCAGTTGGCACGCCCCTTGACGGCCCCCTGGGCAACTCTGGCCTCAAGTTTGCCGCGAGAGCGTGTTAACGTGGGGAACACGGGCACGCAGGAGGAGACCATGGCCATTTCGAACGTGAAGAACCCACCTTCCCTTTCCGGTGCCGCAGCACCACCGAAAGCGGCAGGCTCGGACGCAGCGGGCTCGGCGGCGGGCTCGGCAGCGGCGAAAGGTGCTGCGTCGGCGGCAACGGCGGCTTCAGCCACGGCGACGTCTGCGTCTTCCGCGTTGAAATCGGCCACACAAGGGTATGCGAAAGTCGGGGCAACCCCGTTGGTGAAAGACGCGGCTGCCGTGTCTATTTCTCCGCGAGCCAAGGAAATGAGCCTTGCCAGGGCGCTTGTCGATGAAACACCCGACGTGCGGGAAGACAAGGTCGCCGAATTCAAGAAGCGCATTGCAAGCGGCGAATACAAACCCGATGCGGGCCGCATTGCCGATGGCATTCTGAGCGAAGCGATGAAAGATGAACTCTCGAAGAAACCCGACGTTGCGCTCGAGTGAGTGAAACCTGAGCGAGTGAAACTGGAGTGAGACATGGAAGAGCTCCTGAAGCTCCTGGCGGGCTTCCAGGATTGCCTTTCGCATCAAATGCGCATTTTCAATGAGCTCCTGCCGGTCCTCGACCGCGAAGAAGAGCTTGTGTTGCGCTTCGATGTGGGGGAATTCGAACGCCTCGTGACCGAAAAAGACACCATTGTGCGCCGAGCTCAAACCGTGGAAGACAAACGCCTCGTGACACTGCGACGCATCTGTTTTCTTATTGGGTTCGACGCGCGTGGAGAGCTTCCTTCGTTGCGAAATTTCCTGGTGGCGTTTGACGCCTACGTCGCCAACGTCACGAGCCTCGTGGATGCTGAAACCCGTTCCCGCCTCGAAGGTGCAAAAACGGGCCTCACTGAAGTGTCGGAGCAATACCTAGCGTTGTTTCGCAGTGCGGCGCCTCGCATTGGCCGCAATCAAACCGTTCTCTCGAAAATGGCTCATAATTTTTCTCGTTCGCTGGCGATCCTGCGGTCGGAAACGAGTTTCCAACAAGACTACGATGCCTCCGGACGCACGCGCAGCCGCGCGAAAGGTCCAGAGGCGACGTCGTTCGTGCGCGTGAGGGCCTGACATCGCATGGCGGCGACACTCAACCACATCATGAATATGGGTTCCGAGTCGCTGCACAACAGCCGTGTGGGTGTCGACACCACGGGGCACAACATTGCCAATGCGCACACGCCCGGTTTCAGCCGCCAGCGGGTGAACTTGGAATCGAAGAACCCTGTCCAGTACGGCAATCATGTGCTTGGACAAGGCGCTAAAATTCAGACAGTGGAACGTCTGCACGATCGCTTTATTGAAGCTCAGTGGCGGAAGGAACTTCAGCAGCAAGGCGCCTTAACCGGAGAAAGCGAGGGTCTCGACAGGTTGGAAACGCTCTTTTCTCCGGAAATGAATTCAACCATGCGCGACCGAGCAACCTCTTTCTTCAACGCCGTGCGCGAGTTCGCAAATTTTCCCGACGAACCGGCGGTGCGCACGAACTTGGTGGAAAGCGGCATGGCCCTCACGCAGTCTATCAACGCGACTCATTCCGGCATCGCGCAGGTGCAAGAAGACGTTTCGGCCGAAATTTACGCGAACGTTTCGGTTCTCAACCAGAAGCTTCAGGAAGTTGCGGGCTTGAACCAGTCGATAAAGGAACTTGAGACCGACTCTACGACGCGGGTCAACGATCTGGAAGACAGACGAGACGGCATTGTCCGCGAACTCGCGAAGCTCATCGACACCCAGGTGTATAAAGACGAGCACGATCAGCTTACGGTGCGCGGACCGGGAGGCGTTCTTCTTGTGGAAGGAACAAGGGCTTCGAGTTTTGAGATGGACCACGACCACGACAAGGGCATTTATCACAGGCTGGTGCTTCGCGATTCGTTCAAACAGAGCACAAGAGACGTCACCGACGTGGTTTCTCAGGGGCGGCTTGCCGGCCTCCTGAAGGTGCGCGACGTTCATGCGCGCGGCCTTCGAGAGAACGTGAACACCTATGCGTCTTCCTTGGCACAGGGGTTCAATGCCATTCATGCGAAGGGCTATGGCCTCGGTGAGTATGCGGAACTTCAAGGCCGAAATTTTTTCGAAGGATCCGATGGAATCGGTGAAGCTGGGCAGATGCTTCGCATCAGCACGCTCATTCAGAACGAACCCGATGCCATCGCGGCGGCGATGACGCCCGGTGCCACGGGCGACAACGTCATCGGCAATGCTCTTGTGAAGCTCTTTTACGAACCCGTTGTTGCTGAAAGAGGCATGTCGCTGGCCCAGCATTATGATGATTTCGTTGGCCGTCTGGGAATAGACACCCTCCACGCCCGCGAGAATATGAAGGCGTCGAATATTGTTGTGACGCAAATCGAAGCGCAGCGCGAAGCCGTGTCGGGAGTCTCGCTCGACGAGGAGGCAGCCGCGCTCTTGAAGTATCAGCATCTCTTCACGGCGAGTTCGCGCATCATTACAACTGCAGACGAGATGTTCCGCACTGTCCTCGATTTGAAGAGGTGATGCGTTGGAACACACGAGCCTGAACGGCAACCTTGAAATCCACTTTGGTGACGTCGGACGCGGGGGAACGCCATGACACGGGTTTCGGAACGCCTTCGCTTTGCTTCCACCGACAACCGCATTGCGGGAGTGCGTTCAACCGCCGACGAGATGCAGGAAACGGCCATTTCAGGGCGGCGCCTTCGCAAAATGAGCACCGATCCTGTTTCCGCCGTGCGTGTGCTTCGGAACCGAAACAAGCTCGAAAACATCCAACAATTTCGGCGCACGCTCGACTACGCACGCGGCTACCTGGGAAAAACCGAAGATTCGTTGCGCGGCGTGACCGACGCCTTGGTGCGCGCCAAGGAGCTTTCAGTTCAGCAAGCGAATGGAACATGGGACGCACAGACGCGGCAGATTGTTGCCGAAGAGGTTCGCAACTTGGCCGACCAAGTGGTGCAGTTGGGAAACAGCACTTATGCTGACAAGTACGTGTTTGGAGGTTTCCGTAATGGTTTGCCTCCCATTTCCCCTGACGGGACGTATTCGGGCGACGACGGCGTGATTTTTGTTCAGGTAGACGAAGACGGCTTCCGTCCCATCAATCTTCCCGGGCGAGAGATTTTCGAAGTGCAGGAGCCTCGTGAAGGCGAAAAGCGTCCCCTTGTCCGGGTGCTTCGAGACTTGCACCAGGCCTTGAATGAAAACGACATCGATCTTCTTCATTCCACCATGACCCGCATCGACGAAGCGACCAACGACGTCGTGAAAAGCACGGCGCTCTTGGGTGCGAGACAAGCTGCTATTGAAGACGTCGCGAGCCGCATGGACACGTCAGAGGTCCGTTTTCTCGCCGACAACAACACGCTCGAAGGCGCCGACCCTGTTGCGTCTGCCATGGACCTCAAACGTGCCGAGGGTGCCATGCAGTTCACGTTGAAGTCGAGCGCCGACATCATGCAACCGACCCTTCTGAATTTCTTGAAGTGAAGTTCCTTGCGCGCCTGTTCTCTGGTACGCACAGAGTGGAGGTGCGCGGGGGGTGTGCCTCGCGCGGGGAGGACACCACGGACATGGACTCAGCCACAGGTCCACTCGAGTCGATGCAAAATGGGCCTGTTTCCTTAATGGCGACAGTGGTGGTTGTGCTCGTGTGGGTTGCCTCGCTCTGGGGAGTGGGTTGGCTGGTTCAACGCAGGGTGCTTGCACGCCAGCGTCAAGCCTCAGAGAAAGCCGAGGAAGCCCGACACCTCCGGGAATTGCTCGAAGAGCGCAACTTGGCTTTACGAGCGCTCTTTGACACCTGTCCCATGCTCATTGGTGTGGTTCAACTTGTTCCCAATGATATTTTCCACATTTTGGACAACCCGCCTGCGCTTGCGTTCTTTCGCGGACAGGGGGCTTCCGATGCGCCCCGTCCTGTGCTTGCCACTCAAATCGGCGTGCAGCCGTCCACCATCCGGTTCTGGACAGAAAAGTATCTGGAGAGCCGTGACACCGGCGAGCCGGCTCGCTGGGTCTATAAGCACGACTCCACCGATGGCGAGCACTTTTGGTTCAGCGTCGTGGTGGCACCGGTGTCGTGGGATGGGCGCGAAAATTGCTTTTTCTACCTCATTGACGACATCACCCCTCTCAAGAAACTTGAACAGGGACTTCGCGACTCCGTGGTGGCTGCCCAAGAAGCTGGACGCGCCAAAACCGACTTTCTGACTGTCATGAGCCATGAAATCCGCACGCCTTTGACAGTCATTCTTGGATTCGCAGACAGTCTGCTGTCTGCTGAGGTCGCACCCGAGCGGCTGCAAAAGGGGCTCGATGCCATTCGGCGGAATGCGTCATCACTGGTGCGCATTCTGGAAGACGTTGGTGACTTTTCGCGCATTGAGCGCCGCGTGTTGCCCTTGCATTTTGATACTGTGGACGTTGGCATGCTGGCGCGCGACACTGTTCGAGTCTACGCAGAGGCTGCTGCGCGCAAGAAAATTGCGCTCGACGTGGTTGTTTCTCCTCAGGTCTCTCTCGACTTTTGCACCGATGCGCGCCGGGTCGGACAAATCCTGACAGCACTCGTCGACAATGCCGTGAAGCACACCCACAACGGCAGAGTTGTTGTGGACGTTCAAGCGCGGGCTTCGTCGACAGACATTTGCATCGATGTTGTTGACGATGGCATTGGCATGACGCCACAGCAAACTGAAAAAATCTTTGTTGCCTTCAGCCAGCTCGAGCCTCCTCTCACGCGCGAGCACGGTGGCATTGGACTGGGGCTCTTTTTTGCGCGCGAACTCGCGAAGCTCTTGGGGGGTAACCTCGAACTCGTGGAATCGGTGCTTGGCAAAGGCTCTCGGTTTCGGGTGACGTTGGTGAGTTCCCGTCCCTCGAGCCCTCGCTCGCCTGCACATCCGTTGAGCTAAATTTTCACGTGGGTTGCCCAGCACTTGAAACGGAGAACGGCAGTTACTCCGCTTTCCATGCCTCGTCGAGCTTCTTCCATCGTGCACACGCGCAAACAGCGCGCCTTGCTAAATTGGAGCGCACGGCCTGCACCGGGCAGAGTCCGTTGCAGTCGCTTGAGACGTCGACAATGACATTCTCGGAAGAGTTTGCGGGCGAGGTGCGGTTCACACGCACAAGTGTCACCCAGTGGTCGGGCTCAGAGCAGCTGTACCCTAAAAGAAGGTGGTCTCCTGGTTTCACGCCTCCTGAGCATTGCGTGAAATTGGGATCCATGTCGGCTTGGGTCGTTTGCATGTTGACGCCCATGCGTTGGTAGGCGCGTTGAATAGACGAAGAGCAGTCGAGTGAGGAATTGCAGGTGGCGCTTCCTAAACTGTAGGACGCCCCACTTGAGCAACTTTTGAATTCTGCCAGAAAACGTTCCGCCAGTTCGGCTGCCGGCGTGGTGGGAGGAAGGACGTCGCCCATCCAGTCGTTTCCAAAAATGTAGCCTTCTTGAAAGGGGCATGGCTTTGAGTCGTTGGCAAAGGCGGGTGCCGAGTCGAGAGTCAGGACAGGTTCGTTTGATTCAAGGTCTTCTTTTGGCTTATTCACCTTAAAGGTGATGGGATTCTTGAAGGGAAGGGTGCCGGTGCCCTCGCTGTTTAACAGAAGGCTCTCGTTTTCTTCCGCACGAGCAGGCGAGGTAGACCTCGTTGTTGTTGTTGTTGTTGTTGTTGTTGATGCACGAGGCGTTGTTGTTTGGCTTCGGGACGTTGTCGTTGGATTTTGCGTCTGCGCAGTTGCATTTCGTGCGGGAAGCGCCGCTTGAAGAACAACACGGAAATGCCCACTGGATGCGGACGTTGCAGTGCGTTGAAGCGAAACCCGTGTTCCAGCGGGAACGATGCACTTTTGGTTCACAGAGATGAATCTTGAATCACCCGTACCCCCAGAAAGGGACTTGAAAACGGTTTCTTTCAGTGACGTCATTTCCCAGTTGGCAGAGTCTTTGCGTGAGGCGGTCAGCCTCTGTGCCTCTGCGCCTTCGTTGTCGTCGGTATTAAATTGGCGACTGACGCAGCCCCAAATTGCGCCACTGAGAACGCAAAGGGTGAGCAGCGAAAAAGAGATTTTTCGAAATGTGAGGGGTGTGTGCGACAGCCCTCGTGCGAGCGCAGTGACTCCAAAGACTTTCATGTTCAACTCCCTTGGGTTTGGTTGTTTCACATGCAGTGTAAGGGAGCTCAGAACGAAACAGGAGACGCCGACTGGTGCCGCCGAAAAGTCATTTTGCTGACAGTGAAAACTGCGGGTGCGACAACAGGCTTTCGGTCACTTCTGCCTTTTCTTCGTCAGAGGCATCGGGCAGAAAAGGTTTGTGCGACGCCAGGAAGGTGTCTCTCCATTTTGGGGGAAAGGGTTCGTCGAGGTCTTCAAGGCGACACGCGCCCACGGTCGACTTCACCTTCCGTCCGCTTGGGATGCCATATCCAATGTAGAAGCCACCCGAAACGATGGCCGTGCGCGCGCACGTGGCGCTCGCATACGTGATGAGCCGCGCTTGCGGCGTCGACAGTTCCCGGAGGCGACGGAACACCGAGGGCCGCCAGAGCCAGGGGTGGCTCGAAGGCGAAAAGAAGTCGAAGAAAAAGAAATCGGCAAGGGGAAGGTCGTCTCGAAGCATTGTTTCGCGAAAGTCGCCGCGCAAAAATCGCCAACGAAACACGCGAGCTCCTTTGTGCACTTCCACCACGGAGGCGTCGTCTGCTTGCACGAAGCGCTCCAAATCGTCTTTGTGGGCGAGCGCATGGGGGTGGGAGGTGGCGTCGGCTAGCAGCGCCACAAGTCCTGCTTTTTCGAGGTCGAAGCTCACCACTTCGCAGTTCGAAAGATCAGGATTTCGCTTAAAGGCGTCGAGGCAGGCCAGCAGCTGAGCGCCGCAGCCCAGTCCGAGGTCGTACACCGTGGCCTCACCTTTGCGGTGCAACAGATCCGAAGGCTCGAGGTAAAGTTGCCAGGCTTCCTTCCAAGGGCCCACTTGGCCGTGCAGCACTTCTCCCGTTGCGACGTGCCGAAAGGTGGGCACGCCATGAACGGTGACGTCACGAACGTAAGCGTTTCCTTCGGGTGCGGCAGTTTCCACTGGGAAGTCGCATTGTCCAGTTGTTTTCAACGACTCCATCCTTTATGAGATTGACGTATCACTTGGAGGCCCAAAACGACATGGTGCAGCCCACGAACCCCCCTATCGAACTACGCGACCTACGCTTCTCTTACCGGAAAGGCGAGGAGATCCTGCGCATTCCGGCATTTCGAGTGGAGCAAGGCGAACGCGTCTTTTTACATGGCCCCAGTGGCAGCGGCAAAACAACGCTTTTGGGGCTTGTGGCGGGAGTTCTTTCGGGGGCGACGGGCCACCTGCACGTTCTTGGGGAAGACTTTCTTCAAATGCCCGTCGGACGCCGTGACACGTTTCGAGGCGACCACATTGGCTATGTGTTCCAAATGTTCAACCTCATTCCCTACTTGAGCGTTGAGGACAACATCGCTTTGCCGGCTCGCATGAGCCGCGTCAGGCGAGAACGCATTCGTGCCAACGCCTCATCGTCGGGCAGTGTTCAGAAAGAGGTGGAGCGCCTCTGCGAGGCTCTTGGGCTCCAAGACCTCCGCGGGAAACCAGTGACCGAACTGTCGGTGGGCCAGCAACAACGGGTGGCCGCCGCACGGGCTCTGTTGGGTGCGCCCGAGCTTTTAATCGCCGACGAGCCGACTTCGGCTCTGGATGCCGATGCGAGGCAAGCGTATCTGGACGTTTTGTTCAAACAGTGCGAGGCGCAAAGGTCTTCGCTCCTCTTCGTGAGCCACGATGCCGCGTTGCGTCCGCTCTTTCCGAGAAGCGTGTCTTTGGCAGAACTCAATGTGACACGCGCGTTGAGTACGGAAGGAGCTTTGCCATGACGTTCGGAACCCTCTTTCTGCTGGCTTCGCGAAGCCTCTGGAACCGTCGTTTCACGACATTGCTCACCGCCGCTTCCGTTGCCCTTTCCGTAGCTCTTCTTCTTGGCGTCGAGCGGGTGCGCGTGGGCGCGCGCGACAGCTTTTCCAATACGATTTCTCAGACGCACCTTATTGTGGGTGCGCGCGGCGGCCCTGTTCAGTTGCTTCTTTACACAGTGTTTCGCATGGGAAATGCCACGAACAATGTGTCCTATGAATCGTACCAAAAGTACGCGAACCACCCGGTTGTGGAGTGGACCATTCCATTTTCGCTTGGCGACAGCTACCGCGGTTTCCGGGTGGTGGGCACGAATGCCGACTTCTACGCTCGTTACCGGTACCGGGGAGATCGCGGACTTTCTTTTGCCGAAGGCCAAGCTCCCCAAGGCATTTTTGATGTCGCACTGGGGTCTGAAGTCGCCAGGGAACTGGGGCATCGCATGGGCGACCCCGTGGTTGTTACTCATGGGGTGACCGACGGACCTGCGCTGCTCAAGCACGACGACATGCCCTTTCGTGTGGTGGGTATTCTCTCGAAAACAGGCACCCCCGTCGACCGCGCTGTTTACATCTCGCTCCAAGGCATGGAGGCGCTCCACATCGACTGGGGAGACGGCGCGCCCGCCCTGGCAGGGCAGAGGACGCCGGCAGCGTCGCTGCGAGCCGAAGACCTGGAGCCAAAACAAATCACATCGTTTCTTGTGCGGCTCAAATCGTTCCCAGCCATTCTTTCGCTCCAAAGAGAAATCAACGTGGACGAAAGCGAGCCTTTGATGGCCATTATTCCTGGCGTCACGCTCGACGAACTGTGGCGCACCATCGCCTATGCGGAAGATGGTTTGCGCATTGTGTCGAGTTTTGTGGTTCTTGTCGGCTTGGTGGGCATGCTCGTCACCCTGTATGCCTCCGTCAACGAGAGGCGACGTGAAATGGCGATTTTGCGTGCTGTCGGGGCTCACCCTCGAACGCTCGTCGCCCTGCTTGTGTTCGAATCCTGGTTGTTGGGCACCCTGGGGGCCTTGTTGGGGGTTGTGGGCATGTACGCTTCCTTTTTGGCAGTGCGACCCTATGTCGAACGTGAGTTTGGCATTCTTCTTCCCTTGCAATCTCTTTCGGCACCCGAGTTCTGGCTCCTCGGTTTCGTGAGCGCAGCCGCCTTGCTCATTGGGCTTGTGCCTGCCCTCCGTGCCTATCGCAATTCTCTCACCGATGGCCTCGTCATAAGGATCTGAATTCGTGCCTTCTTCCTTTGTTTCTTCCTTTCTCTCGTTTCCTTCTTTTTTTTCTCTTTTGTTTCGGCTCGGGTTTCCCCTTGTGGCTGCCTTCTTTTTTGTGGGTTCGCCTGTTTTGGCCCAGGGTTCTGGCCAAGAGAAGGGGTCAAGCATCGTTGCGTCTGTTCCCTACGCCGCCGACCTCGTTCGAGTGTTGTCTTGCAGGGAGGCTCCCCCCGCAGTCGAAACCATCGTACCCGCCGGAAAAGACCCCCATGGCTACTCCCCGCTTCCGGCTGATAGGGCGCGCATGGCGTCTGCGAGTTTGTTTCTTTTCGTGCACCCCGGTTTTGAAACCTGGCTCCCCAAGCGGATTCGGGCAGGGAAACGAGGCGCGAATGACGCCGCCTTTGCTCTGGCGGAAGGCCTCGCCCTCAAAGGGAACGACCCCCACATTTGGCATTCCCCCGCACTCACCGTGGAGGCAAGCCGACGCTTGGCGCAACGGCTTGGGGCTGTTTTGCCTGCCAGGGCATCGGAGTTCATGGCTTGCCATGAACTCTTCGAGGCTGCCGTGAAAAAAGAGGTGGACGCTTTGAAGGCGCTCGTTGCAACGAGCTTGCCGGAGCCAAAACGCTGGTTGGCCACCAATCACGACGCCTTCGGTTACTTTGCCGAGGCCTTCGGCTTTCGGGTCTTGGCTGTGCAGGGACTTTCCACGGAGGCGTCGCCCACGCCTGCGCGCTTGCGTGCTGTCATCGACGGCGTGAAGAAGAGCGGAGCGAAGGCTGTGTTCCTGGAGGCTTCCGTGCCTGCACGCACCATGGAACGCGTTGCCAAAGAAGCGGGTGTTCGTTTGGGGGGCAGTCTTGCCGCCGACGGTTTGGGGGAGCCGGGCTCGGGTGCCGAGACAACTCTTGCCCTTTGGCGCAAAAACGTGGAAACGGTCGTCTCCGCGTTGAAGTGAAGAACCACGGCAAGCGGATTTTTGGGAACGAGGGGCACGATGGCCGTCGTCGAATGGGAAAATTTGGTGTGCGGTTACAAGGGGCGCGAACCCTTGAATTTGCCGTTTTCCGGAAGGCTTGAAACTCCGGGCGTCTTCGCTATTCAGGGGCCTAACGGGAGCGGCAAGTCCACGCTGTTGCGCACCTGGCTTGGCCTGCAACAGCCTCGTGGGGGGCGTGTTTCCTTGTATGGGCGTGCTCCTGGACGCGTGCACTCCATTTCCGAAGGGCTGGGCTATGTGCCCCAGTTCCACAAGGTGAATCATTATTTCCATCTCACGGTGCGTGACTTCGTGCGCCAGGGCTTTGGTCCGGTGGCACAGGGCGACCCTGTGGCCGAGCAGGCCCGTGAGGCGCGTGTGTCGCATCTTCTTGGCGTTTGGCAGCTTGAGGCCGACGCCGACCGCAGCTTCCACGTGTTGTCGGGCGGTCAGAAGACCCGTGCCATGGTGGCGCGTGCCACCGCCAGCCACCCTCGCATTCTTTTTCTCGACGAGCCTCTGGCAAGCCTCGACACCTGTTGCCAGCAGCTCCTTATGGACAGCCTCCATGCACTGGCCCATGGCGGGGGGGTGTGCGTTGTGATGGTCGACCATCACTTCGAGCCTTATGCAGGTCACCTTTCCGGAAAACTCTCGTTTCACCGCGGACACAACCGTGAAGTGTGTTCGGTAACTTTCGAAGAGCTCACGCCCACGTGTTGTCCGGCATGACCACTGGACTCGTGCTGGTCGACAACTTGGGAAGTTATGAGTTCGCGCAAATTGCCGCGGTCAGCACCTTTTTGGTGGGTGTTTTGTGCGGCACTCTCTCGCCAGCCATCGTTCTGAAGCAACGCTCCTACCTCGGAGACACCCTCGCGCACCTCGTTTTTCCAGGGGTCATTGTCGGTTACCTGGCGTCTCGTGCCTATGGCATTCCCTTGTGGGCGAGCCTTCTTTTCGGAGCCGCCATCAGCGGATTCTTGGGGAATCTCCTTCTTGGAGTTCTCGAGCGCCGTTTGCGCATCCCGCCCGACGCCGCGGCAGTGGTCACTCTCACCGCGTTTTTTGCATCTGGAGTGGTTGCTGTGTCGCGCTTGTCGGGCACCCGAGTCGACCTCCACGACATTCTTTTTGGCGACGTTCTGACACTGGAGTGGAGCGACGCCATCACCCTTGGGGTGGTGAATGTCGTGACTCTGGCCTCCATCGCCTTTTTGCGCCGGGACTGGGACGCTTGGGGGGCCGACCCTGAATTCGCCGCCATTGCGGGGTTTCGGGTCGTGGCTGTGGAACGGCTCTTCCCCATTCTCACGACGTTTGTTGTGCTTTCGGGGATGTTCGCCGTGGGTGGTCTTTTGATTTCCGCCCTCCTCGCCATTCCGGCATTGCTCACATCGCCGCGTTCGTTTTTCTCGCCCGCCACCATCGGTGTGAGCACTTTGATGTCGATTGTCGGGCTCTTGCTCGCATTTCAGTTCGATTGGCCTGTGGGAAGCACCATTGTTCTTGTCGGGGCCGCCGCCGTGTGCGCGAAGGCCGCATTCGCAAAGTCGGCCTGAACCGTGCTATAGCAGCGGCCACGTAAAAAAGGGGTCGTCATGCAGGAAGTTCAAGCGGACAAGCTGAGCGTCTTCGAAATCAAAAAAGCCAAATTCCTCGAATTCCGTGAGCAGAAGCGCTTCGCGGATGCGTACGCGAAGACGCATACGGCCGCCGAGGCTTTGGCTTTGCCCGAGGGCAAAACAGGCCTGCGCCTTGCAGGCCGGGTGGTGGGCATGCGGACCATGGGGAAAATTCTTTTTGCCCACCTGTACGACTTCACCGGAAAAATACAGGTGTGCGTGCGCAAGACGCCCGAGGCCCCCGAGGTGTTCGACAGGTTCGTGGAAGAGGTTTCGGTGGGCGACTTCATTGGCGCCGAGGGTGAATTGTTCGTCACCAAAACAGGCGAACTCACTTTGCGGGCCGAGGGGTACACGCTCCTGAACAAATGCCTGCGCACGCTGCCCGACAAATTTCACGGGGTCGAGGACATCGAAACCCGTTACCGCCAGCGTTACCTTGACATTATCATGTCGCAAGACTCTCGCGCGGTGTTCCAAAAGCGCGTGCAGTTGGTGAAAGCGTTGCGTCAATTCCTGGAAAGCGATGGCTTCCTGGAAGTAGAGACGCCGGTGCTTCAAACTCTTCAGTCTGGCGCGCTCGCGCGTCCTTTCAACACACACCATAACGCACTCGACATTCCGCTCGTGTTGCGCATCGCGCCCGAAACTTACCTGAAGCGTTGCATTGGCGCTGGGCTCGACAAGGTCTATGAATTCGCGCGCTGCTTTCGAAACGAGGGTATCTCGGCCACCCACCTCCAAGACTTCACCATGCTGGAGTTCTATGCGGCCTACTGGAATGCCGAGCGCATGCGTGGCTTCATCGCCGACATGTTTCGATCCCTCATTTCCAATGTCTTTGGTTCTGCGCAAGTCACTTTGCAGGGAAAAGACATCGACTTTGGCGGCGAATGGCCTGTGTACGACTACTGCGACCTTCTGAAGGCCGACTGCGGCATCGACATCCGCACCCTGCGGACGCGGGAAGGTTTGCTGGCAGAAATCAAAGCGAAAGGCATCGAGCTCGAAGACGTCGGAACCATGAACTGGGCGAATATCGTCGACACGCTGTATAAAAAAGTCACGCGTCCTAAGCTGACTCAGCCGTGCTTCATTCAGCGCTACCCCGCCGACATGGCCCCGCTTGCCCGACGGAACGCAGAGGACGGCGACTACGTCGACATGTTCCAGTTCCTTGTTGCGGGAGTGGAAATCGTCAAGGCTTATTCCGAGCTCGTCGACCCTATCGATCAGCGCGAACGGTTCGAAGAGCAGATGACGGCGCGAGACGCCGGCGATGATGAAACCATGCCACTCGACGAAGAATTTCTTGCCGCCATGGAGCATGGTTTTCCGCCCATTTGCGGTGTGGGCATCGGCATCGACAGGCTCACGATGGTTCTGTGCGGTTGCGAGAACATCAAAGACACTGTCCTCTTTCCCTTGTTGCGGCCAGCCCTTCCGCGTGCGGAAGCCTGAGGAGCATTCCGATTGTCTGGTTTTTCGTTGTGATTGTGTGGCCGGCATGCGGTGTCGTGGGTAGGTTTGAAGAAGGGAATGGGGTGCCACTTCTTAAAAAAGGTGACCCCCTGTTTCCGTGAGTCCTTCTCACCTGTCATCCCAATGAGGCCGAACATGAAGACGCTCCTCTCGCCACAAGCGAAATTCGCCTGGGCACGCGCATTCGCCCTCCCGTTGCTGGGAGCTGCGATGTTCTCGGGCATCGCGCAAGGTGACACTCAAGGCCCCGGTGCGACGCTTTACAAACTCGACGATCGCTGGGTGAGCGTGCTGCCCCAGCAGCAGGTGGTTGTGCGGACGCCTGTGGCGCCCGTGCCTGAGCGCCTCGAAACAGTCGATTTGCCTGGCTTCCGGCCCGACCCGAACTACAGCGGCGCGTGCCACGTGAGCGTCGATTTGGCCAACAAAACATACGTGCTCAACCAAACCTCAAGCACCGATCAGGTCTTGGCACAGCCCGAAGGGACGGTGTGCATGCCCACGGAGCGTCTGGCTATCGATTCTGGATTTTCGCTCCGAGCGCGCTGACGAGGCGTGGTTGTGGGATCTTTCGGCTTGGGGCAGACTTCGGGGCGCCCGAACCGCAGGAGAGTCTCGCACATGACCGCACCCAAAGACGCGGGCGACAAGCCCGCCTCGGCGTCCGACCTCAAGCCTAAACTCTACCTTGTCGACGGAATGGCGCTCCTGTTCCGTTCTTTCTATGCCATGGGGCGAGCGAACCTGACTTCGCCCGAAGGCAAGCCCATTGGAGCCGTCTACGGATTTTTGCGCATCGTGCAGAAGATCTTGAAGGAACAGGGAGCCACGCATTTCGCGGTGACCTGGGACCTCCGTGGCCCCACATTCCGGCACGAAATGTTTCCTGCTTACAAGGGAACACGTTCGGAAACGCCACCCGAGCTTTTGGAACAAATTCCCCTGATCAAAAGCATTCTCGACCAATGTGCCGTGCCCTGTTTCAGCAAAGAACGTTTTGAAGGCGACGATGTTCTTGGCACTTTGGCACTGCGCTTCGCATCGCACGGAGAGGTCTATATCGTATCCTCCGACAAAGACTTCATGCAGCTTGTGGGCGGCAACGTCCGCATCTTTTCGCTGAAGTCGGGCGACGATTATGTTCTTTTGGAACGCGAGGCCGTGAAAGACTACTTTGGCGTCCCACCGGAGCAGGTTGTCGATGTTCTTGCCATCATGGGCGACAAGGTCGACAACGTGCCCGGTGTGAAGGGCATCGGTGAGAAAGGTGCTGCGAAACTCATCCAAGAATTTGGCTCCTTGGAGGGCGTGTATGCGAACCTCGAAAAAATTTCGAACGTGCGCTTGCGAGGGCTATTGGAAACCCACAGAGCGGAAGCCCACCTTTCGAAAGAGCTTGTGACCATCGACGTCGATGTTCCTTTGAAAGCGAGCGAAGAAGACCTTCGTTACGACTGGGTGCGCTTTTGCACGGAGCCTGGCGTGCGGCAGGCGCTGTCGGCGTTGAAGATGCCTTCGTTGTTGCGTGGTTTGGACGGAGGCTCTCCCCGTTCAGAGGCCTGGCCTCAAGCGGCTCACCTTGCCGCCACGGCTCGGGAGGTGGCCGCCCCCAAAGCCGTGCGCACGCCAGCTTACGACCTCTTCGGAAATGCGCTCGAGAGTGAAGGGAACAGCGAAAGCTCTCCCGACGTCAACGGCGTGGCTCAGGCGCATGGCCACACCGCGAGCACCCAGGAAGACAACCTTGCCGCATGGGGAGCCCGAAAATACGACGTCGTGACGACTCGCAGCGCCCTTCAGGCGGTTCTTGCGCGCATCGCTTCACCCCAAACCAGCGCATTCGCGTTTGATACCGAAACAACGGGGTTAGATGTCATTGACAATCGGCCCATCGGCTTTTCGGTGTCTTTTGAAGAAGGCACGGGTGTTTATGTTCCTGCGCACGATGTTCACCTGAAGGCGGGTGCGCTGTCGGGGCGAGCAAGCGATGCCGAATTCAGTGCCGAGGAAGCGTGGGCAGGCCTGCGTGACGCCCTCCACGCTCGAACGGGCGTGTTGGTGGCCCACAACCTCAAATTTGACGCGCACATGCTGTGCAACGTGGGTGTCTCCTTGGGGGGTGCGCGTGTGGCCGACACCATGGTGGCGAGCTGGCTGCTTGAACCCAGCTTCAGCGTGTCGGCCGGTGGAATGGGAGGGGGGTATGGCCTCGACGCGCTGACGCTGCGTCATTTCGGTTTGAAGAAAATTCCGACGTCGGCGCTCATAGGCAAAGAAACAGGCCGCTCCACCATGCTCGAAGTGCCCCTTGTTGAAATTGCTGAGTACGCGTCGGAAGATGTGGACGCGTGTTTGCGTCTTTGGAATCGGCTTTTGCCGCTCCTCAATGACTCCGACACCGGAAAAGAGGCGCAAGGGCTGTTTTGGGATATGGAGATGCCGCTTTTGCGATTGCTTGTGGACATGGAACGCGCGGGTGTCCATATCGACAGCAACTACCTGGCTGAATATGCCGGCGAGGTGCAAGAGCGCCTCACCTCCATTGAACAAGAGGTGCACCGCGTCGCGGGAACACCGTTCAACCTGGCAAGCCCGAAGCAGCTCGGCAGTGTGCTATTTGAAACTTTGAAGGTGCATGAAAGTGTCGGTTTTAAAGGGAAACTGGCTAAAACCAGCCTTGGCTACAAAACCGATGCCGCTGTCCTCGAGCAATTTGCTGCGCACCCTGTTGTGGCCTTGGTGCTTGAGTACCGAGAACTTTCAAAACTCCTGGGCACCTACATTCTTGTGCTTCCGCAATTGGTGAAGTCTTCGACAGGGCGCATTCACACCCATTTCAACCAAATTGGCACGGCAACGGGACGCCTTTCAAGCAACGATCCGAACCTTCAGAACATCCCCGTTCGCACGCCGCTGGGCAAAAAGGTGCGCAAGGCCTTCTGCGCAACCGCGGAGTCCAATTGCATCATTTCGGCCGACTACTCCCAAGTGGAACTCCGGGTGCTGGCGCACCTCGCCCAAGATCCCAACATGTTGGAGGCCTTTCAGAAAGGCGCCGATATTCATAGGGAAACGGCCGCGAAGATACTGGGCAAAGAGCCAGGCGAGGTGACACCCGAAGAGCGAGCAGGCGCGAAAGCCATCAATTTCGGCATTATTTACGGCATGGGGGCGCAGCGGCTTGCACGCGAAAGGAAGATTTCCCAAGCAGAAGCCAAGAGTTTCATCGAAAAGTACTTCATGAACTTCGCGAAAGTGCGCGAATTTCTGGACGCCAAGAAAGTGGAGGCCTACGAAAAGGGTTATGTTGCCACCTTCTTCGGCAGAAGGCGTCCCGTGAATCTTCGGGGTGGGATGAATCCCGCGGAAACCAAAGCCGCCGAAAATGTGGCCATCAACTCTCCCATTCAGGGCACCGCGGCTGATATCATGAAGCTCGGCATGCTCCGAGCCCACAAGGCCCTCGTGGCGGGTGGTTACCGCACGCGCATTCTTTTGCAGGTACACGATGAACTTGTTTTGGAAGGGCCGCGAACAGAAGCGGAGGAGGTCTCTCGTCTTGTGCGCAAGGCGCTCGAAGGTGCGGTAGACTTCTCGATTCCGCTTCTCGTTGAGGTCTCGCAAGGCAGGAACTGGTTGGAGGCCAAATAGGTTTGAATCCACTCAAGACGCTTTCCCTCACCTTGTCGTCCCTGTTCAACAAAGGCATGCGGGCCAAGGCGGGCCGGCAAGTGCTCGCGTCAACAGCCAGTGGGGGAGCGCCCGGCGGAGAAATGAGCCTTGTGTCGCACGTCGTGGAGTTGCGAAAGCACCTCGTGCGCGCGCTTCTTTGGTTCATGGCATTTGTCATTCTGTCGCTTGCTTTCATGAAGCCACTCATCAAGTTCCTGCGGCAACCTTATGAAGAGTACATGATAGCAAAGAAGCTCGACCCGAGCCTCGTGTCGCTCGACATGTTCGAAGTCATCATGATGAATTTCAAGGTGTGCTTCGTGGTGGCTCTGATTCTTGCGGCCCCCTTCATGGTGCGTGAATTGTGGCGGTTCGTTTCTCCGGCGCTTTACGATCATGAAAAGAAACTTGCTGTTCCTTTCGTAGCGTCGAGCATAGGACTTTTCTATGCCGGCATCACTTTTGGCTTTCTTGTCATTGTTCCTGCGTTTCTTGGCAATACTCTTGACTGGGCTGCCGATTTCGACGTGAAAGTCACACTTTCGTTCGAAAACTATTTCAGCAGTCTTTCCATGATGGTCATGATCTTCGGCATCATTTTCGAAGTGCCGGTGATTTTGAGCCTGCTTGGCATGGTGGGGATTTTGAACTCGGCCATGCTTTCGAAGAACAGGCGCATCGTCATTCTGGGGAGCTTTATTGTGGGCGCCGTCGTGTCGCCTCCCGACGTCATGAGCCAGGTCATTGTTTCCTTGCCGCTCTACGGCATGGTGGAAATTTCCATATTGGCGCTTCGTTTCATAGAAGCGAGGCGTGCCAAGCGCCTGCGTGAGGCCATGGGCGACCAAGGCCCGAGAAGTGACGACAGCACGCACCAGGCAACATCCCCTTCGGCAGATGGAGAAAAGTAACATGCGAATGATTGGCCTTGTGATCGCAAGCGTGCTGGGGGCTGGTGTTTCAGGATGCAAGCCTCGCACATTCAATCAGGTGAAGTCGGCGCCCGAGGGCTCCAGTGCGGCTCCCTCCGCTGCCGAAGTGGGCGTGGAGTGCACGCCCAAGGGAATGAATGCGAAAATGTGGAATGGTGCGTTGCCGCGCATCAGAGACCTCTCTGTTTACTTTACGAACCACAGTGGCGGTTCCAAAATCACCGACAAGACGTCGAAGGGCCTGCCCGTCACGTCCAATGGCTTGAACGTCACACGGTGGCAACAGGAGACCTTTTTCGTTACCAAAATACGCTGTTCAGAAGCGCTGCGAGAGGCTTTCATTGGCCCCGTGTATGTTCGCACCAAGGCTTACCCCATGGGTGAGAACCGATTCGCACTGTTGCTTGCGGCCCACGGAGCTCCTCCGGTTGGGGAAGTGGTGACGCCTTGGACGGAAGCCAGAAAAGCGGAGTGGGCAACCACCCTGCGGGACTCAAAAGGACAGATTCTTACTGGCCACACCCGCGCCGTGGTGGCCACGGCGACACTTCACCCCGGGGGCGTGTTGCTTTTGCAATCGGTGCATTCCTGGAAAGGGCAGTCTGTTGCCTTCAAGCCTTATTTCACCACAGAGTGGGTGGAAGCGTCCGGGTTCAACACGATTTCAGCGAAGTTGGCCGAAAGCGCGTCTGAAGACGACAAGGCCGTGGCGGAGGCCTTCAAGAAGAACCCCCAAGATCTCTCTGCCCCTGTCAAAGCGTCTATTGAAAATGCCATTGCCCAGGCTTCGACGGCCGGAGAGGCTCTGACGTTTTCCGACCCGCGAAGAAAATTGTTTCACGAAAAGGCTTTTGAGTTCTTCCGAAGCTACGCACCCACTCTTGAGCCCGTGGGAACCCGTTCGCAACCGAATGCCCTTTATTTTCACAAAGCAGCTTCGGTCGACAAAGCCCGGCAGGGTGCGGTTTTTTCTGGCCAAGACGTGTGGCTTGTGAGCACAAGCCAACTCAACGTCAATGGAGGCGGACGGCTTTTTGTTCTCTCGGAAGGTTACAAGGTTGATGGCGTGTCGCGCCCTGCCTTTGTCGATTTGACAAGCGGAACCGACGCCGCACCCGGAGCCTTTGACGTTGAGCTTTTTTCAGTGGATGAAGCTTCGCTCAATGAAAGTGGACAATTGACCGTGGGGAACGTCGACACCGAAAAGAAATGGCGGCTTTCTATTCCTGGGGGCGGGGCCAATTCTCTTGTGTCGGGCTACACCCAACCTGCGTTGGTTGAGCGTTGATTCCGCTGTGGAGAGTGCTTAAAGCGGGCAGGACGTCACGTGCGTGCCAAGGGAGGCGCAGCGCCGCTCGTAGGAGGCGAGCCAGGCACGTTCGCCGTCGTCCAGGAGCGAGACGTCGATGAGGTCCCAGTCGAAGCCCACGAACATGAAATTCTCGAAGCCGTAAATTCCCAAAGCGGCGTCGCGTGGCTCCACACGAACGACGTTTTCAATGCGCACACCACCTTTTCCGGGAAGGTAGATGCCAGGTTCCATGCTCACGCAGGCGTTTTCAGTCATGGCGTATGTGGACGTGGTGGAAAGCCGGATGCCTGGTTCGTGCACGTGGATGCCGACGCCGTGCCCGGTTCCGTGGGCGTATTCATAGCCGTGCGCGCGGCAAACAGAACGCACTTCTTCGTCGAGCGACCTGCCGCTGTCCGAAAGCATGAACTCGGCACGCATGCCGCGAAGGAAGGCTTTCAAAGTGACCGTGTAGATTTCTTTTTGCCAGGCTTGAGGGGGCAGTTTGGTTGCGTCGCCGTTGTAAAAAACGCGGGTGCAGTCGGTGGCAAGGCCTGGTGCGTAATAGGCCCCGGAGTCGAGGAGCGTCATTTCGCCCGGCTGCAAAAGGGTGTCGGCATCGGGGGTTCCGTAATGAATAATGGCGCCGTGTGCCCCCGTTCCCGCAATCGTGTTGAACGAAAGGTCAAGTGCGCCTTCGGCGGCATAGGCCTCTGCAAGTGTGTTCGCGAGGTCGACTTCCGAGGGCAACTCTCCTGTTCCTGTTGTGGCCTTTTTCGCCCAGCGGAGGGTGTGTGCAATGGCTTTGCTGCTGCGCAGGTACGAGTCGCGAAAGCTCGCAACCTCTTCGGGAGTTTTGCGCGCGCGCAGAAGTTCGATGCCCCTAAAATTGGGCACCGAAGTGGCCTGAGGCCAGAGGGCGGAAAGAACGTGAGGAACGAGCGCGTTCATTTGGGTTTCGTTGAAGAGGATGTGCGTTACCGCGAATCGCTTCAGCGCGTTTCGGAGGTTTCCGAGCGAACCTCGCACAACCTCCAGCCTGAGCTCGGGAAGGGGGTCGGTGTCGCTCCCACTTTCCTTCAGGGGGGATGGAAGTTTGACCTCGCACGTCTCGGACTCGCTGGGGAGAAAAACGACCAGAGCTCCCGGCAGGAGGAACGTGTACGCGAGCACGCTGGAAAGATGGGGAAGATGATACCCACGTGCGTTGAGCAAGAACGCGGCATCGTCGGACGCACAGCTTGCGATGCAAACAAGGCTGGGTGCGTTTTGGGGGGAAGGAAGCGCTGAGGGGGGTGGAAGGTGAGCGTGCTGCCCACTGGCGCCCACACAATGGCGCGCCGCGGAACGCAGGAGGAGGTGCGCCGTGCGGACCGGAGAACGCCCCGTCAGCGCGAAATCGACGGGCACCACGGGGCGCTCGGTTTTCCAGCCTTCCAGTGCGAGTGCTGTTGAAATTTCATTGTCGGACAGAAGGCGGAGCTCAAAACCTTTGCGCGCGCAAATTTCGCCCATGAGGCGCGCGCGCGAAAGCGTGATGCGACGCGCATCGACGGCCACCACGAGCTGTTGCTCGGCGCCGCGTGCGGTGCCACGGCAAGGCAGGCTCTCGAGAGACTCGAGGAGGGCTTGTTCGATGCTCCTGGAAAGCGGCAGTTTTTCCACTTTCACCAAAGCAGGGGGGCACTCCGAGTCTGCCTGCAAGTGGTAGCGCCCGTCGACGAACAAGGTGAACGCCTGAGAAGGGGCCTGTGGCTCGCGAAGCGACCGTGCGAAGAACAGCCCGTCTCCGGTTGAGCCTGTAAAAGCGCTCAGTGCCGCGCGTTGGTTGTTGCCAAGCGGGGTGTACTCCGAGAGAAAAGCGTCTTGCGCAGTGATGCAAAAAAGATCGATGCCCTCGCGCGCGGCGAAGGCATCGAGGGCAGCGTGAGCGAGCGCGACGTTTTCAGGGGTTGGCTTGGAGCGAGAATTCGAGGGGGTGTGCATCGGGAGCATGGTTGTGACCCTTCCCTTGTCGTCGGTGGTTGCTTTGGAATGGATACGAATTCCGATGTGAAAAGTCGAGATTCTACCGTGCTCCACTTGACGGCACTACATACTGGGTTTATTTTGCGCCTCGCCTCGACCTATTATCGAGAGAATTTGCACAAGAGCGATAGGCTTCCGTTGGGTTTCTCAGAGTCTTTTCGGTTTTCAAGCTTCGCTCGCATTCTGTGTAAATTTTGTTTGGCT
Source organism: Silvanigrellales bacterium (assembly GCA_020247005.1). GTDB lineage: Bacteria > Bdellovibrionota_B > Oligoflexia > Silvanigrellales > Silvanigrellaceae > JADCJN01. Next base: position 4,869 of record JADCJN010000082.1, on the reverse strand, counting down.
CGGCTCAGTGTCTTTTTGGAGGTTCGCGTGAAACTCAAGTCTGCCGTTCTTTTGTCTTCGGTTCTCGTTTCCACCGCCGCTTTTGGCCAGGAGCCTGCCGCCCCTGAAGCTTCTGCAGCCGCGCCGGCCCCCGCCGCCGCTCCTGCCGCCGCTCCTGTGAACAAGTCCATCGTTCCCTACGGTGTGCTCGTGGGCTACGCGAACCTCACCGACTCGAGCCGCGCAAACGCACCCGACTTTTTCCAGTACATTACGCGCTTCGGCCTGAAGGTGTCGGAAGGCGTCGCCAAAGCCCAGTTCGAACTCAACGTGAACGGCAACGGAGCTCAGAAGTCTGACGCGAAGGACTCGACTTCGTACGACACCGTCACCATCCGCCGCGCAGACGTGGGCCTCGACCTCCCCTCGAAAACCGGCGTGCGCTTCGGCCGCTACCGCCTCGGCAACCCTGAAGTGTGGGGCATGGACGCAACATACAGTGTCGACGGCTTCGGCGGTTCCGACGGCGTTCTCGTGACCCAAGGCATCGACATCTCCGAAGGCAACAGCATCACCCTGAAGGCTGGTGTTGCGAATGCTCTCAGCGTCCCTTCTTCTGAAAACTACGCTTACGGCGCCTCGAGCCCCACGTGGAACTCGGACAGCAAGGCCATTCTTGGCGCCATCGACGCGAAGTTCGCGGGTGTGAGCGCCGGCGTGTACTTCGGCATCGACGGCAAGCAAAAGGTGTCCAAGGAGTCCGCGGCCGTTGTGGACGACACGAAGACAACAACCGTGAATGAAGCCAAGGCAGCCGTCCTTGCGAACTACCGCCCTGCAACGCACATTGAAGCTGCGCTGGGCTACAACCTCGACGGCATCGGCGGTGGCGTTGCGTTCCAGCAAATCACCCTGGGCGAAGTGAAGTCGTATGCGAACGAAGGCGGCAAGCTGAAAGACGGCAAGACTGTCGAAACGTTTGGCAAGGGCGACGACGTGCAGCCTGGCAAGAACAAGGTCACGAACACCCTCATTAGCGTGGGCGTGAACGGCGACTCCTCCCTCTTTGGCCTCACGGGCATTGTGCAAACCGGCGACAAGCTCGTGTATGGCGGCTCGGTTGCTCTCAAGAGCACACGCAATTCGGAAGCCAAGGGCGCAGCGAAAGACGCTGAAAAAGACGCCGACATCACCCAGTTCGTGGTGGGCGGCGGCTACAATGCCGGCGGCTTCACGCTTGAACTCGACGTGGCGTACGAAAGCACGAAGGCGAAGAGCTACTCGAACAGCAAGGGCGAAGCGGGCAAGAGCAAGAACAAGGTTGAAACCAAGCTTGTCGGCATCTACGCATTCTAAGAACTCCCTTTCGGGTGTGCTTGAAAAGAGGACCAGGAACCGCGTGTTCCTGGTCCTCTTTTTTATGCTTTGTGCGCAAAATTTCGGGGTCTTTTGCTTCCGCCGAATGAAGACGACTTGACGATTGGGGGTGGCAGGCACACGTTAGGAGTGGACGAGGTCCCTCGTCCGGACGTTGCCCCCAGAAGTCATAGCGAAGGAGGTCCATCGTGACTGTTCGTGTGTCTTTCCGTGAAGTGAGTCCTTCTGCCCGCCTGGTTTCCTACCTCAGGAGCGAACTTTCCTCGTTGCTCCCCAGCAAGGGGTTTTTCGGGAATCTGGCTTGCGATGTGTTGTTGCGCATGCACAATGGGCCCCAAAATCGTGGTGCCGACCTTTATTCCTGCAGCATTCGGCTTCACGGGAACAAAAGGTTTGAAAGAGTGGCCGTTGGCAAGGGCATTCGGGTCGATGTGGCCGTTCGGCAAGCTCTTTCCAAGTTCGAGAGGGCACTCGGGAGGGAGCACGAGCGGCTCACGAGCCCGTTGAGGGTGGCACCCCGGGGTTTGCCTCTGGAGAGTTGACCCGGCGCGTTTTCGGCGTCACATGTTGAATGCTCGTTTTTACTTTGTTTTCGGTTCGTGTGGCACACCCACAGGCCCCCGTCCCGTCTAGGCATCTTTGTCAGGAGACCTCCCCGAATGATCGCGAGAATTCAGGAAATCATTGAAAATCAGGTGCGTCCCGTTCTTCAAGCGGACGGTGGCGACATTGAACTCGTGGACGTCGAGGACGGCATCGTGAAGGTGAGACTTGTCGGGGCCTGTGCTCACTGCCCTTCCAGCGCCATGACCCTTTACCAGGGCGTTGAAAAAATGCTCATGGATCTCGTTCCCGAAGTGAAGGGCATTGAGCAGGTCTTCTCATGAGCATGACACCGCCCCAGGATGTGCTCGCGTGCTTGCGCAACCTTGAGTCGAACCTTCCGCCCGAGTTCGAAACGCTCATGGGGGCTTTGCCCTGGAGCGTGCGCGTGGCCTCGTTTGAATCGTCGAACGGCCGCTCGGTGCTTCGCTTTTTTAGTGATGGTCTGAACCTTCAGGCAAAAATCCAGATGGAAAACTACCTGAAGGAACATCTCGCAACGCTGCATGCGGGCGAGGCGCAGATTTTCATGGAGCGCAAAGAAAAACCAGCCGCACAGGCTGCGGCGCCTGCGCGCAGCCCCGCGGCAACGTCCGCCGGAGGGGCTGCTTCGGCCCCGTCAGCTGCTGCTGCAGGTACAAGAACAGGCGAACCTGCCCACAAAGACCTCGGCAGCCCCAGTGCGCCTTTTTCAAAAAAAGGCATCCCGGGTGTGCGCCGTATTCTTGCCGTGGCCAGCGGGAAAGGGGGTGTGGGCAAAAGCACAGTGAGCGTGAATCTTGCTCTGGCGCTTCACAACCAGGGTTATAAAGTCGGAGTTCTTGACGCCGACATTTATGGTCCAAGCCTTCCCATGATGCTGGGTCTGCGCGAAGACCCTTCCGTGAACGACAAGAACAAAATCGTTCCGCCCACAGCCTTCGGCCTGAAGGTCATGAGCTTCGGATTTTTCGCCTCGGAAGAGTCTGCCGTGATTTGGCGTGGGCCCATGGTGATGAAGGCGCTCCAGCAGTTCTTCTACGACGTGGAATGGGGAGAACTCGACTTTCTGGTCATCGACCTCCCCCCTGGAACGGGCGATGCTCAACTCACGCTCGTGCAAAGTCTTCCGCTCGCGGGTGCGGTAATCGTCACAACCCCTCAAAACGTTGCGCTTCTTGATGCCGTCAAGGGTGTGGTCATGTTCCGGAAAACCGACGTGCCCATTGTGGGTGTCGTTGAAAACATGTCGACTTTCCTCTGCCCGTCGTGCGGAACGGAGTCGCATGTGTTCGGCGAAGGCGGAGCGACGAAGGTGTCACAGCGTTTCGACATTCCCGTGCTCGGAGCCGTACCGCTGCAGTCTGACATTCGCGCTGCGGGCGACGAAGGCAAGCCTTTGGCTGCAGTGCCTGGTCACCCCGTGCGTGTCCGGTTTGCCGAAATCGCCGACAATGTGGTGCGCAGGTTGGGCGAAATAGAGCGCAAGTAACGTTCAGAGCTTGCAACGAGGGACACCTGCCTCCGTCGACGGGCCGTCGGTGGGGAAGGGCGTCCCCGCGTCCACGAACGCGACTGAGGCGGAGAAGAACTCAGGGAGCCACGTCATGTTGGAGCCGAGGTTGTCGAAGCGTGAAATGAAGGAGTGCTTGCCAGCGAGCGGGTAAAGGCAAGCCGCACCACCGCCCGAACCCTCTGCCGTGATGGCGCCAAACACGGTGTTGTTTCTTTCGTTGTCAACGGCCGTGTCACCCTCGACACCCACGAATTGTGTGCGTAAGGCGGCTGGCGTGAGCGCGGCCGACACGTCCCAACCCAGGCGCTGCGCTCCCGCAAGGTTGTCAAGGGAAAAGGTGCAGAAGCCTCCGCGCCCCGCAGCGCGTTCCTTCTCACAGTCCGCGCCCCAACCGATGCGCGTCTTCGAGAACTCCTCAGAGCCTTTTAGGAAGCTGAGCGTTTCGACCGTCACGCTCAAGAAGTCGCCTGCAGGCCTGCTGCCCGCGTTGAGGAACGGGGCCATGATGAGTTGGCGCGCGTAAAGACCCGGAGCCTTGTGGGCGGCATAAAGCGCGACGGCGCCTCCAACAGACAGGCCGCCGACAATGCGCGTGCCGGGCATCGTCTCCATGACTCCATTGAGTGTCGCTGCGAACGATCCGTATGAGAGCAAAGCGTTCTCCGCTCGTGGCACGCCCCAGTTGTCGTCGCTCCCGTTGACTTGCTTGCGCCCGTGTCCAGGCAGGAGCGGTAGGACGACAATGTATCCGGCTGCGTTCAGGTACTGGGCGAACTCGAGAAACTGTTGAGGGCATGCGCTGTAACCGTGGAAGAGCGTGATGGCACCTTTGAGAGCGATGTCTGCCTTCGGCTCGAGGACCGTGGGTTCGCACCCGGGCTGCAGGTCGTTCACCGCTCTTACGTTCAGCGTGTACGCATCCCACGCGACCTTCGCGGCGGCAGGGATCCGCGAGATGGGCGTGATGACCGGGCTGGGTGTTACGATGCCTCCAAGAAGGCTAGCTGCGCTTTTCGCCTGGCTCTGAGCGCCGTTCCCTTTGCCGTCACCAAAGGTCCGCGCGAGGCACCCCGATGCGGAGAGGAGGCAGAGACCCCAGATGCCAAAGGGGACCACGCTGCAAAGGGCACGGGCGGAGAAAGTTTGCGGAGAGGGTCTCAAACTGCCGCGCATCGCGCCTCCGTGTGGGTGGGGTCTCTCTCCACTGTGTCTGGGCGGCGAAAGCGATTGCAAGAAGCCACCCGCACCCCCTTGCGTCTCTTTCCTTTAAGACGCGCCGTGGCGAGCATTTCGAAAGGAGAGCGTGCTGGCCATCACGGTGGGCGTCGTGGGCGGTTGAGCGTGCGTCGAAGGCAAACCACCCGCTTTGCGCAAGGTATTGTAGCGGGTCGCCGCGATGTCGAAGAGACGCCTTG
>JADCJN010000081.1 GCA_020247005.1 Silvanigrellales bacterium | reverse complement strand
GGCGGCGTAAACTCTGTCCACCAACCCTTGACCACTTCATATCAATGCTATATTTGCAGAGTCTGTTACCAAATAGACAGAGAGTAGTTCCGCCTCTTTTCTCATCCGAGTAAACGAAAATGAAATATCAAAGCGTGTCAGGATTCTCCTGCCTACAGCTCCGCGATGGATCGGATTTTTTTCAATGGTCTTTAACCTGCGTTGTCCACGCCGTGCGACCTTGGCTGTTGTCTGCATCTGACTTCAACAAGATTATTCATATAGCTGAGACATAAAAAACATTTGCAGATCCATTTTCATTTTCTGCGGCACCACTTGCCCAGGCCCACATTGACGAATCCTGCCGACGCAGGCAGAGCCTGATCATCCCCAGCTTCGCCATTGGGTCGAAGTGAACGGCGGGTTTTTCATCGTGAGTTCCGAGCCTGCGCTTCTCCATGTTTCGAATCGTGCGCCTTTCCCATCAGGCACTGTGGCAGAAATTGGTGTGCCCTGGCCGCAAACCACAAGGTAGACCTTTGTTCCGTAACCGCCTCGAGAGCGACCCAAGGAGTGGAATGTGCCGCACCCTCCTAGGCAATTTTTTGTGACCTTACCAACTTCCCAACGCCAGGGAGGGCTTTTCGTGGGTTGCGCACCCCCACTCCCCACCTCAGCATGGAAGGCGAGGTGAGCCACGCCATGAACGTTCTTTTTCCTGCGCGCCAATTTGCGTGTCCGGTGCACGGCAGCATCGAGGCTTCCGACCTCGAAACGCTCGTCATCGACTCAAGCGTGTTTCAGCGCTTGCGTCGCATCAAACAGCTCGGCAACACTCATTACGTTTTTCCTTCCGCCACCCACACACGGTTTTCGCATTCCCTGGGCGTCATGCACCTTGCAGGACGCCTGTTTGATGCCTTTCTTCCCTCGTGGGGCGACACACGCACGCCACGTGCCGTTCAAGAAGCCTGCGCGCGGCTGCGTGCCCGCGTGCGCATGGCGGGTCTCTTGCACGATGTCGGCCATGGCCCCTTTAGTCATCATTTTGAGCATATGCTGGTGGCAAACACCCCGCACGGCCCTGCGCGTCCCCTTCGCTATGGCGAATGGGCGGCTAAGGCAAAAGACTTCGCTCTGCCGCCAAGCTGGCTTCGGGAAGAAAAACGGCAAGAGTTCCTCAACGACGCCCTCGCGCACGAGCACTATACCTACGGGCTCGTGAATATGCTTGAAAAGTGGTTGAAGCGTGCCTATGGAAAAGCGGCCGAGGCCTTCGACGCGCAAGGCTTGTGTTCACTGCTCGACGAACGTCTAGCCCCTTCGCCAACGCTGGTTCACGACGAAACCGTGCTTTCGCGCTGGCTCGCCCCCAAAAATGGCGACCAAGCAAATGAAAGAGACGTGAATTCCCTGCACAGGTGTTTAAAGTCCATACTTTCTTCTGACATCGATGCCGACCGCATGGACTACCTGCAACGCGATTCCCTTCACTCCGGACTTCGCATTTCGCTCGACCTCCGTCACCTTTTCGCCTCTGTGTCGCTCGAATGGTCGCACACCTCAGGCCGATTCGTCGTGCTTGTGAAACCAAATGCCGTTGGTGCCATTGAGCAGATTCTGATAGCGCGCAAGCAGATGTTCAACCAAGTATACCATCACCGCGTCACGGCATCGTTCGACGAACTTCTCAAAATTTCCATGCACTACTGGATGCGCGAAACGGGAGTCGAAGCTCCCAGCACACTGCAAGCGTTTCTTTCCCTCGCCGACGAAGACGTGCTGCGCGAACTCACGAAACTCACGTTGAACGCCGACGTCGAGCACGAATCCCATGAGCGCCTCGCTCTGAAAATGTTTCTCACGCGCACACCGCCTGTTCGACGGGAGGAGCGCGAGGTGCCCACCTCTCAAGCTGTGCAGTTGTGTTCCGATCTTTTGAAGATTCACCGAGATCTCGGCAAGCAAGACATCGTCCAAGTGAATCTGAAAGAATTTTTTCGGCCCGACCGCGATGTCATCGCCAGCCCGAAAGACGTCCTCTTTGTGGACACGGGGCGATCCCCGGTTCCTCTGCGACTCTCGTCGGAGGTGTTGCAGAGTTCCGCGTGGCGCGAAGCCCGCACACGGGTGGTGGCCAACGAGCCCCTGGAGGCCAGCGCTGCGCGGCGTGAGCTCAAAGCCCGCCTGGCTCTTCACGTGGGGTGTGTTCTTCCGACAGAGAAGGAACCGGCCGCAGCAAGGTCACAGAGGCAACAGGGGCCTGCGGCGCCCAAGCCGAAACCACAGGTGTCAAAGCGCCGCACCGAGAATCCGCAACCAGGGCCTTCAACGCCCGCGCAACGGCCGGCACGTCGGCGTAGGGCTTGAGTTCTGCCACCGCTCGTTCCAGAGCCGCATGGCCGAGGGCCGCGCGCACCGAGCGTGCCTGCGGCGTGCAGGAAGAGGCCTTGTTGTGAGAGAGCTGAGATCGGTTCCTTTTCATCATTGTCTGCTCTTACAGGACACGGTCGCTAGGCGCAAAAAGCACATTTAAGAAGCACAGCATGGATGGACTGTTGACACAGTAGGGTTTAAGAGCGCCGCCACTCAAGTATTATAAACTACATCTAAAAAGGCACGAATTTTGTGTGGAGGTAGGCTTCTGTGATGAAAGAAAGACGTGACGCTCAAGCGCGGCGGGAGGGGCAGACAGGAGGCATCCTATTGACTGCCGCACTCGTCTTTTTATTGAGCGGATGTAGCCCAAATCAGGACGGTCGAGCGCGTGAAAAGGTGAGTGCAATTGCGTCAACAAAAGAGAGCTGTCCAATCGCGCCGCGCCCCATTCCGAGCGGTGTCGCAGACCTGGCGTCGCTCGGCTCTGTTCCTGACAGAGGCGTGAGCGTGTTTAGCTACGATCCAGAGGCAAACGCCCTTTCTGCGCTCATTTGCGATAGCCGCTTGGAGTTATTCTTTGCTGCTGTCAATCCAAAGTCAGCGTTGAAGAAGCTCCGTTTTAGCAGAAATCCAGAGCGCGAAGAGAACCGCAATGCCACGGAAGCGGAAAAGCGTTGCCGAGTCATTTGGGGACCGAGTTTCAAGGGCCTCGAGGCGTCGAGAGCGCAAGATGCACAGGCGGAAGGGCGCAATCAAGTCCTATGGAAAGCGGCGATGAAATTCGGGGTTGCCCAAATTCCGTCCACAGGTCTGATGATCGCCGCGGGAGCGCTCGCCTCCGTTACGGTCGGTTCAGCCTTTCACGAAATCGTTTCGGCGCTCGAAGCGGGCCAAATTGGCCAAGCCATCCAAACGTTTCAATCCGTGGATCCGAGTCAAGTTGGGTGGACAGGAACTTCACTGATGCTGTTTGGCTTCTCTCGGGTTGCAAGCACACTCTCCATGACCAAACGAGTCAAGGTGCTGCTCGAAACGAAACAAGCGCTCGCCCTATCCCAATTCAGCGAAGCCTATGGAGTCGCTTTCGACGAAGTCGTGGCTGGCATGAGTGAGCAGGAATTGCTTGCGCTGAAGAGTGATGGTGAAGGGATGGACGGATTCATGAGCCGCTTCGCGCAGACCCTGAACGTCAAGGTCTCCGAGGCTCGCCTGTCCCCGCGTACCGTGCTCCTTTCCTTGCAGGCATTGCGAGAAAGTGCGCTTCCCGCTGAATAACAGAAATTTGATGTCCTCTGCACAAAGTGAGGTTACCAAGTGAGAATTGGCAATGTTTCCCTAAGTTTTGCAGCCTCGTTTCTCGGACTCCTCATCGCATCGATTCTTGTCGTCGGTTGTGCGTCGAGACGTTACAACGAAGATCGTTCCCAAGTGCGTGCGGCATCCTCGACCAGCAACCAGGCTGCGGGCAACCCGAGCTGCACGCTGGACTCTCAAGCGAAAGACCTCGAAAAGTCCAAAAAGCGATTCCAACGTTTCGTCGCGGGAGGTTGCCTCGTCATCACCCTCATGGGGAACCTCTCTTCACAGGCCATCGCAAACCAAGGATCGCAAGAGTACTTGAGCCAGTTCAAAACCACATGCACCAGTTGGAACGACGCCGAAGAAGTCACGCTGCTCGCCTCACCCAAAATAAGCGAAGAGCTTCCCGAGCAGGTGGCATGCAAAAGCCCTAGCCACAAACGCACTTTCGAAGACGCGGGCGCAGGCTTGAACCCAGCGCGGCTTTTCGTCACACGGGTGTTCTTTGCGACCCTCACCGGAGCAGGCCAGTTTCTGCCCGACCCGGGGACTGCGATTCCATCGAAATACCTCCACAGGTACCTCGCAGGCATTGGTGGAAAGAAAGTGATTTCTGAACCCTCCCTCGTGGAAGGCCTTGAGACAATCATCCGCCAGAAATGGACCGTGCTGACTGCCGCATCTGCAAAACCTCTTGCTGAAGCAAAGTTCGTGGTGAGCTATGGCGATTACGATAGGCTTCAGCAAGAGCTCATCGCCATGAAGGGCGGAGGAGAATTCAAACCGGAGGGCGCAAGCAGCCATCACCCTCTTTTCAATTCTCTTGGCAGCGCGGAAGTCCGCTTGCGTCACTTCGCAACACTGGATTCCATCACAGACTCTCCAGCAGCCGCCACAAAGCTCGAAAACTTATCTGCCATAAGGAAGGAGAGTGAAAAGGGCGGAACCCCGCCTGCTGGGTATCTCGTGGTCGAAATCAACGACCCCTATTCGTGGCCTGGGGCCGGTGGACCTGCAGACGCAGGGGTGCTTCGCACCCCTGGGGCGACCGGGGAACGCCTCGCTTCATGGTGTAGCCTGACCGAGCTAGACTTGCACACGGCTTATCTTCGCGCCAACTGTGCGTGCCCCGCCCTCCG